>NZ_JAMYPL010000035.1:0-60209 GCF_040320355.1 Mesorhizobium sp. M0715
GGGGGGGGGGGGGGGGGGGGGGGGGGGGGGGGGGGGGGGGGGGGGGGGGGGGGGGGGGGGGGGGGGGGGGGGGGGGGGGGGCGGGCGGGGGGGGGGGGGGGGGGGGGGGGATGGTGGTGGGTGGGGGAGGGGGGGGAGGGGGGGGGTTTGGGCGGGTGGGCCCACCGCCGATGAGGAAGGTCAGTGTCTTGCGATCAGGCAAAGCTGTCGCGCAGGCTGGTCGCGGTGCCGGTGAAGCGGCCACGCACCACACCGACGACCGCGCCGAGCACCAGCCAGAACACGAGGTTGGTCACGGTCACCGCCACCACGAACTGGTGATGCAGCCCTTCCGGAATCGCCGTCTCGTAACTGTCGGGCTGCGGTGCACCGACAACATGCGGTGCGACGATCAAAAAGACGGCAAGGATCGCCAGCGGCAGCGACTTGCGGAACGCGATCAGGCCGAGACCGGCAGCGGTTGCCGCCACCGTTGCCCACCACCAGATCTGCCGCTGGGTGAGATCGGCGGCCGGCATGGCAGGCAATTCCGGCGGCAGGCCGAGGCCCGGTGCCAGCGTGAACACGGCAAAGCCGGCAAGGCCCCAGAACACGCCCTGGCGCCAGCCACCGATGCCCCCGGCGAATTCGGAGACCGCGACCAGGATCAAGGCGAAGCCGATGCCGGTGACGATATTGGCAAGCACGCTGAAGGCGAAACGCTCGAAACCGTCTGCCGGCGCCCAACCTTCGTCTGCCGGAGCGGCTTCCGCCGCAGCCGGGGCAGCAGAGCTCATCGCATCTCCCGCCGGAGCAGTTGTGCTCATGGCATTGCTATCCGTTGCGGCCGGAGCGCCATGGTCATGGTGATGCCCGCCGCCCGCCTGTTCGTAAACTTCCGCCTTCAGGATCAGCGGCACGGTGGCATAGGCCTGCAGGCAGGCGAGGACGACGCCGGCCACGAGCCCTGCGATCGCCGCGATGAACACGACGTTGCGAAACAGATTCATGATGTCAGCCCCTCGTCAGTGGCAGGGAAACGCCATCGAATGGCGATAGTCGTGAGCCGCATTATGGACGGCATCGATATGCGAGAAGCCGACAAAGCCCATCACGAAAATGCCGAGCAGCGCGGCAAGCGCGAGCTGCATGAAGCGCGACTGCGAGGAGACGGAGGCGCCGAGGGAGACGGAAGCGGTAGTCATGTCTTGTCCTTTCGCCCTCCACCCGAGGGCATCGAAGTCAGTTTCCTGTCGCCGGCAGGTCTCCTGGCTCGCGGATCAGCATCCTTCCCCACCTTCCCGAAGAAAAATCTTCAGTGGCATATGGAGAGGACTACCGCACACAGTTGCGGGGGCAGCCACGGCATTGGGCGAATTCGCCCGCACCGCATTCCCTCTTGGCTCCAAAATGGAACCGGCGACACCGGCGACTATAGGCAGAATCCTCGCCTCCGGCAAACCAAATTCCGCCGGCGGCCATTGCGAATGCGCCATGAAGGTCAAAGCGATTTCGGCAGATAGCGCCACGTCACAAAGCCGCAGACCGCCGCCAGCAGGCCGAGCGTGACGAACACCGCGCCAAGGCCGAAGAAGGCCAGCACCACCGAATAGACCAGCGGCGGCGTCAGCTCGGAAAAGTCGAGATAGGTGCGGTAGACCGCCGCCATCTGCGATCTTTCATAGGAGCGCACCGAACGCATGAAGGCGGTCGAGCCGAGCGCGTCGAGCGCAATGGTGAAGAAGGCGCCGCAGAGCAGGAAGGCGCCGGTGAGCAGCGGCACGGTTTCGCCGACGAAGCCTGCCGCCAGCAGCGTGGCCGACATGGCGAAATAGGCGAATGTCATGGTCCTGCGGCCGCCAAAGCGCTTTCCTGCCTTGCCCCAGAAGATGGCCATGAACAAAAGCGCGTTGCCGGCCGAAACCAGCAGGCCGCCGGCCAGCTTGCCCTCGCCGGTGATCACCATGAACAGCGGCCCGTAGACGAAGAACGTTGTCCAGAAACAGGAGCGGCCGAAGGCAATCAGCCAGGCCAGCCTGAGCCTGGGCTGCGCGACGAAGCGGCCGATATTGGCGAGCGGATTGACAGGGCGCGTCTTGCCCGGACGGATGGACTGGGTGTCGCCGAGGCGGTAGGTCCAGAACAGCGCCAGCAGGGCAAACGCGAACACCGCGACCGCACCGTGCGCGGCATAGATGCCGAAGCGCGTGTAGAGGAAGATGCCGAGCGTCGGCCCACCGGTCCAGGCCAGCATCGACCACGCCATGCGCAGCGATTCGGCCTGCATGAAGTCGGTCTTGCGGATGTGGTCCATGATGTAGAGGTTGAGCGTGATCGACAGCGCGCTGGCGCCCATCACCCGGCACAGCATGCCGGCCAGTTGCCCGGCAAGCGTGTCGGTGACGAAGAACAGCGAGCCGACGGCCAGCAGGCAGGCGCCTGATGTGTAGACCCAGCGGCGGGCAAAGCGGCGGATCAGCATCGGCATGAACAATGTCACCGACAGGCCGAGCATCGCCACGACTGTGTAGAGCATCGACACGATCTGCTCGTTGTGCAGGATTTCATAGGCCTGGATCGGGATGACGCTCGACACCGTGGCGCGGGCGAAGGATTCGACTGCATAGAGCGACGCGAAGGTGCGCGCGTCCGCGGCCTTGAGAGCCGGCAGCCAGATCGGATGGCGCACATGGGTGGACATTGCTTTCCCCGAAGCAGATTCACCGGGTTAAATCTGCCGTGGCGACCCCAGTGCCAATAAGAGGAAACCGACGTGCATCCGGCAAAAGCGAAGCCGGCCAAAGGCTTCCCGGCACTGGCCCAATGCCGCGGCCGATCCGGCGTTATCGGCAGGATTGCCGGTCTTCTTTTGTCCGGGGCAACCGTGATAGTCCTCCAACGGGGCTGAATCAGAATGCGAGACCATGAGCATCCAAACGCCGACCGCACCCGTTCAGGATCGACCAAAGCGCATCGTCGTCATCGACATCGTGCGCGGCATCGCGCTGATCGCCATGGCAAGCTACCATTTCACCTGGGATCTGGAGTTCTTCGGCTACACCGATCCCGGCCTGACCGCCTTCGGCTGGTGGAAGATCTACGCGCGCTGCATAGCCTCGACCTTCCTGTTCCTGGTTGGCGTCAGCCTGTACCTCGCCCATGGCCGACAGATCCGCTGGAACGGCTTCTGGAAGCGGTTTGCCATGGTCGCCGGAGCCGCGATCGCGATTTCGGTCGTCACCCGCATCGCCACCCCGGATGGATTCATCTTCTTCGGCATTTTGCACGAGATCGCGCTGGCCAGCCTGCTCGGCCTCGCCTTTCTGCGGCTGCCGGCACTGCTGACGCTTGTCGTCGCCGCGCTCGTCATTGCGGCGCCTGTCTATCTGCGCCTCGAGGCGTTCGATCACCCATGGCTGTGGTGGGTAGGCCTGTCGGCTAACAATCCACGCTCCAACGACTACGTTCCGTTGTTTCCATGGTTCGGCGCCGTGCTTGCAGGCATCGCGGTGACGAAACTCGCCGCCGGTTCAGGCGTGCTTGCCCGGCTTGCCGAATTGGCGCCCGGTCGCTGGGCCAACCCGCTGGTCTTTATCGGCCGGCACAGCCTGGCGTTCTACCTGATCCACCAGCCATTGCTGATCGGCTGCGTCTGGCTGTTCTCGCAGATCATGCCGGCGCAGGTCGAAACCCCGCAGGTGAATTTCCTCAAAACCTGCCAGCTGTCCTGCGAGCAGTCGCGCGACACCGAGTTCTGTACGAGCTACTGTGTCTGCATGCTCGATACGCTCGAGGGCGAGGCGACGCTTGATCGGCTCTACAACAACGACCAGACTGCGGAATGGAAGACGCATCTGTCCGATCTCGCCGGCATGTGTACCGCCAAGACGGACAGCAAGTTGATGGAGGAAGGGGTCAAATGACCGAGAACCAGCCGAAGCCGGGGCTCATACCGTGGCCGCCGCTGATCTACACCGCCGCCATCGCCATCAGCATCGCGCTGGGCCTGCTCTATCCCCTGCCCTGGATCGGTGACCTCCTGGGCGACATTCTTTTCGCCGCCGGCTGGGTGGTGCTGCTTGCCGTTGCAGCGCTCTGGGTCACCGCGATCCGCACCATGGTCCGCGCCAAGACCACGCTGAACCCGAACGCTGTGCCCGATCACCTGGTCACCACGGGTCCCTTCGGCATCACCCGCAATCCGATGTATCTGGCCAACACCCTGCTGTTGATCGGCGTCGCCTTTGTCTCGGGCATCGTGTGGTTCTTGCCGCTCGCCTTCATCGCCGCCTATGCCACGCAAAAAATGGCGATCGAAGGCGAGGAAAAGATGCTGGCGGCAAAATTCGGCAAGAAATACCGCGACTACGCCAAACGCGTGCGCCGCTGGATTTGAGCTGGCGCTCCGGTTTCCATCGCGGAGAGGTTTTGACAGGTGCACACTTCGGCGATTAGCCTAAGTCTTGCGAACTTCGTCATCCTAGGGCGAAGCAGGAGCGCAACTCCGTCGCGGAGACCCTAGGATCCATGCCGTGACCTCGGTCTAGGAGTGCAGCGGAGCAAAGTTCTGCGCCGTCGCGGTGCATTGCAGAAGGAATAGACGTTTCCGCTCATTCCGAACGCTAACGCGCGATAGAATCCAGTCCGCTCAGGTATTCACGCCAAGCTCGACCAGCCGCTCCACACAAGACTCCTCGGCCTGGTCGAGTTCAGCCAGCGTCTCCTCGAGGTCGCGGCGCTTCTGCCGGAGATCCTCGCGCTTTTCCTCGATGCGCTTGATCATCAGGTTGAGCTGGCCGACTTCGCCGGGCGGCTCCCTGTACATCTGGATGATTTCGCGGATTTCGTTGATCGAGAAACCAAGCCTCTTGCCGCGCATGATCTGACGGATGAGGTGGCGGTCGGAGGGGCGAAACAGCCGCGTGCGGCCACGCCGCACCGGCTGCACCAGCCCTTCGTCCTCGTAAAAGCGCAGCGTCCGCGTCGACACATCGAACTCACGGGTCAACTCGGTGATCGAATAATATTCTCGCATTGCCACTCCCGCACGCCGAAACCAAGGGGCGATCGCCATGCCGGCGTCACCCTTATGTCCCGAACCAAAACCCATGCCATGCCGGAATCGACATGGCGCCCCGCGCAAGCCTCGCACGGCATTTACGTAAAAGTCAATTAAGCCAAAAGGCGTGCCTTCAGGGCACACCGAACCACCACGTGGCGATGCCGAGAAATGCAAAGAAACCGACGACGTCGGTAACCGTGGTGACGAAGACCGCCGAAGCGACCGCCGGATCGATCTTGAAACGATCGAGCAGCAGCGGAATCAGGATGCCGGCCAGGGCGGCCACGAACATGTTGATGATCATCGCCGCCGCGATGATGCCGCCCAGATTGGGGTCACGGAACCAGGCTGCCGCAACGATGCCGATCAGGATGGCGAAGACGATGCCGTTGATGAAGCCGACACCCATCTCGCGGCGAATGATGCGGCCGGCATTGTAGATGTCGAGATCCCTGGTCGCCAACGCCCTCACGGTGACGGTCATGGTTTGCGAGCCGGCATTGCCGCCCATGCCGGCGACGATCGGCATCAGCACCGCCAGTGCGACGATATGTTCGATCGTGCGGTCGAACAGGCTGATCACCGACGCCGCCAGGAACGCGGTCAGAAGGTTGATCAGCAACCACGGAACGCGTGATCGCGAGGTCGAAAAGATGCTGTCGGAAAGCTCTTCGTCGCCGACGCCGCCCATGCGCATCAGATCTTCCTCGGCCTCCTGCTGGATCACGTCGACGACATCGTCGATGGTCAGAACGCCAACCAGCCGTTCGTTCTCGTCGACGACCGCGGCCGATAAAAGATCGTACTGCTCGAATTCCCGCGCCGCCTCTTCCTGGTCCATGGTGGCCGGAATGGCGTGCCGCGTCTCGTGCATCACTTCCTCGACCTTGACCGAACGCTTGGTCCTCAGGATCTGGTCGAGGTCGATGGCGCCGAGCAGCTTGAAGCTCGGATCGATGACGAAGATCTGGCTGAAGCGCTCGGGCAGGTTGTTGTCTTCGCGCATGTAGTCGATGGTCTGGCCGATCGTCCAGAACGGCGGAACCGCGACGAACTCGGTCTGCATGCGGCGGCCGGCCGTCTCTTCGGGATAATCAAGCGAGCGGCGCAGCCTGATCCGCTCGGTGAACGGCAGTTGCGACAGGATCTCGTCCTGGTCTTCCTGGTCGAGATCCTCAAGAATGTAGACGGCGTCGTCTGAATCGAGCTCCTGCACGGCCTGCGCGATCTGCGCATTGGGCAGATTGTCGACGATCTCCATACGGATCGCCTCGTCGACCTCCGTCAGCGAGGAGAAGTCGAAATCGGCGCCCAGGAGTTCGACCAGCGCGCGGCGCTGTTCGGGATGCAGCGCCTCGAGCAGGTCGCCGAGTTCCGACTGGTGCAGGTCGTCGACTTCATGCTTGAGGGTCAGCGTGTCGCGGTCGGCGATCGCCGCGCCAATCCGCGCAAGGAAGGACGAAAGCACGGCGCCGTCCTCGCCATAGATATCGGCGTGGTTGTCCTCGGCGGCCCTGGCGCCGGTCGTCCGTTCGTGCTCGCCTTCCACCAGCGCCTCCCGCCACAAGAATCCCGGAAAAGGTGCAAATCAGGTCTAGAGCATCGGACCCAAAAGGGGAAACCGGTTTTGGGAGAATCCGACGCTCAGAAAGAAAGTGGCGTAAAGTGCGGGAATATCAAACGAAATGCGCCCGGCCCGCAGCGGGCGAGACCGGTACAAATCGGACTCTGGGAAGAGAATGGTGCGGTCGAGAAGACTCGAACTTCCACGGGTTGCCCCACAGCGACCTCAACGCTGCGCGTCTACCAATTCCGCCACGACCGCACGTGGTAGAGCCGGAACCGACCGGCTCGCGGCGTGTAGCAAATCGTTTCCGGCGAAACAAGTGCACGGCAAGCAATAATGTCAGGCGATTGGCATAATGCTCCACAGGGTCCGAACGCAGCGTCGGAACTGGACGTTTGCGCCTGATATCGCCATATGGAAGGCAAGTTGATGTCACCCAAAGGTGCGAGGCGGTTTTGGGACGCGACATGCATAAGCGAAAAGACGATACGCCATGCCCGAACGCAGCCAGATCGCCACGTCGTTCCTGCCGCTCCCCGGTTCAGCACCGGTCGAATGGCTGATCGAGCCCGGCCTTACCGCCTATCCCGAAGCACTTGCCTTCATGGAGGCGCGCGCCGAGGCGATCCGCAGCGGGGCCGCCGGCGAAATGGTCTGGCTGGTCGAACACCCGCCGCTCTACACGGCCGGCACCAGCGCCCGCGGCGAGGACCTGATCGACGCCAACCGCTTCCCGGTGTTCGCGGCCGGCCGCGGCGGCGAATACACCTATCATGGGCCGGGCCAGCGGGTCGCCTATGTCATGCTTGATCTGAAGCGGCGGCGCGAGGACGTCCGCGCCTTCGTCGCGGCGCTCGAACAGTGGATCATCGGCACGCTGGCCGTCTTGAATGTGCGGGGCGAGCGCCGCGAGGACCGGGTCGGCGTCTGGGTCGTGCGGCCGAACCGCCCTGCCCTGCCGGACGGCTCGCCGGCCGAGGACAAGATCGCGGCCATAGGCATTCGGCTGCGGCGTTGGGTGAGCTTCCACGGCATCGCCATCAATGTCGAGCCCGATCTCGACCATTTCAGCGGCATCGTGCCTTGCGGCGTGCAGGACCACGGCGTCACCAGCCTCGTCGACCTCGGCCTTCCCCTGACCATGGCCGATCTTGACCTGGCGCTGAAATCCGCCTTCGAGGATGTGTTCGGTCCCGCCACGGCTTTGCCTGTCGAAGCCGAGCGCAAGGCCGGCTGATTCTTCCTGATCCGGTACGGCTCAAGCTATGTGTGATTCACAGGCCGGCATCCATCTGAATATCAACACACCTCAGATGAGCTGGGCGGAGGCCCACAGGACGCCATAGCCATGGATGGCGAACACCGCCAGCAACGCCGCGGCCATGGCGAGGCGGTCGATGGTGCGGATCGGCTTCAGCTCGTAACGCGGCTTGACCCCGCTGCTCATCGTCAACAGGCTGAGGATCGAAAACACCGCTCCCGTCGCGAGCAGGAAATTGGAGGAAAAGCCGGCCTGCCAACCCACGGCCAGGAAAGCCGAGAGCAGGAAGAAGGAAGCCAGCGCCAGCGCGACCGGCCCCGGACAGATCTGGCGCAGCACCTGACCGCCGTCGAACTTCCACACCGGCACCAGATTGGCGATGTTGAACAGGGCGGCGAAGCCCGCCAGTGTCGCCAGCAGCGCCGCCGCCAGCCGATGTCCTTCAGCGCCGGCAAAGGTGCTGGCGGCGATAGCGATCGGCACCAGGAATGCGGAGAAGCCGGCGCCCATCAGCGCCACGAAGGCGACTTCGAAACGGCTGTCATAGGGCCGCCCGCCAATGGCGATGCCGCCGAGCAGCGGAATGAAGATCATCCGTGCCCGGTTGTGGCCCATAAGCCGAAACGCCGCCATATGGCCAAGCTCATGCAGGGCGACCACTGATGTGAGGATCGCGGCCAGTGCCAGGCCGCCGAAGTGAAGGCCGAAGAATGGCCACAGGATCAGCGCCGAAAGCCCGGCGAAACCGACCTGGCTCAACGGATGCTCGAACCAGCCGCCCTTGCGATACTGCCCGGTCCGCGCCCAGCGCTGCAGTTTGCCAAGCTCGCGGCGCATGGCGAAATAGCGGAACACCAGGAAGGCAACGCCGCGATAGCGATCGGTCTGGCTGAGCGTCACCCGCGTGCCGTTGCCCTCGGAAACGAGCTCAGTGGTCTCGCGAAAATCCTTCCAGAATGAAGCGTCGAGCGCGGTGTCCTCGATGACGCGCATCGAGAAGCTGATACCTTCGACGACGTCCTCAAACCGCGACTTGCGTTCGATCGGCTTGCCGTCGCGACCTTCCCACGACAGCGTGATGCGGGCCACGCCCTCGCCGTCCGGCGCCTCGGCGGAAAGGATCTCACCGGACCAGCCGGCATCGCTGCCGAGCGGCCACAGCGCCTGCCAGAGGCGCTGCCGGTCCATCGCCACCAGACGAGTCAACCGGATCGTGCGCAGACCCAGCGGCACGGTCATCAAGAGAAAGATTAGCCCGAGATTGCTTGCCACCAGAATGGCCGTGACGATGGGCGACACCTGGACGTTGCTCCCTGTCTTGCCGGGGCACCCTAACGCCGCGACGGCAAGAAAAGCTTAACGGCGGAACGGCCTTCGACCGTGCGGGAACAGCGACGGCGAACGCCGCCAAATCACATGGCTCCGATCCAGATCGCCATGGAAACAAGGAACGTGCTCATGCAAACCAGTGAGATGACATCCTGAACCAGATCGGTCATAACTCTCTCCTGTTGTTGATATGTTCGCATTTTGTTCTAATTTTGTCTCAAAGTCAACGGGCACGATCCGCCCGCATCCGGATTTTTGCGGCGATCAGATCGGCAGGGTTAAGAAAAGGTTGATGGGCGTCGGACGGTGCTACGTGGTGAGATCGCAGTCTTTGCGATTAGCCAATACACCCATTGCTTCGTCATCCTAGGGCGGAGCAAGGAGCGGAGCGACGCGCACAGACCCTAGGATCCATGCCGTGACCTTGGGGCGATGCTACGGTGCAGAATTATCGCTCTGATAAAGGTCGCATATCCTCGACCCCTGCATTTGTCTCGAAAGTAACGGCATGGATCCTAGGGTCTACGCTCCGCTCCGCGGAGCTCCGCCCTAGGATGACGACATCGGAGACTAAAGCGGCACCACTTTGCCGTCGGCCAGGGTGACGCGCCGGTCCATGCGCGATGCCAGTTCGTGATTGTGGGTGGCAATCAGCGCCGCAAGGCCCGATTGCTTGACCAGCGCCGCCAGCGCCTCGAACACATAAGACGCGGTGACCGGATCGAGATTGCCGGTCGGCTCGTCCGCCAGCAGCACCAGCGGCGCATTGGCGACCGCGCGCGCGATGGCGACGCGCTGCTGCTCGCCGCCGGAGAGTTCGGACGGCCGGTGCGACGCGCGTTTGCCGATCTGCATGTAATCGAGCAGCTGCGCCGCGCGCTCGGCCGCGTCCTTCCGGCTGAGCCCTTTGATGAGCTGCGGCATCATGATGTTTTCCAGCGCCGAGAATTCCGGCAGCAGATGATGGAACTGGTAGACGAAGCCGACATCGTTGCGGCGGATCGCCGTGCGCTCGTCGTCGGAGAGCCGCCCGCAGGCACGGCCGGCCAGGATGACGTCGCCGGCGTCGGGACGCTCCAGCAGGCCGGCGGTGTGCAGCAGCGTCGACTTGCCGGTGCCCGACGGCGCCACCAGCGCCACCATCTCACCGCGCTTCAGCGAGAAATCGGCGCCGTTCAGGATGGTGAGCTTGCGCGGCCCCTGGACATAGTGCCGCTCGACGCTCTTCAGCTCGATAATGACCTCGGCCACTACTCGTACCTCAAGGCTTCGACCGGATCGAGACGCGCGGCGCGCCATGCCGGAAACACCGTTGCCAGGAAGGACAGGCCGAGCGCCATCAGGACGACATAGGTGGTCTCGCGTGGATCCATCTTCGCCGGCAACTGGCTGAGGAAATAGAGTTCAGGATTGAACAGCACCTTGCCGGTCATCCATGAGAAGAACTGGCGGATGGATTCGATGTTGGTGCAGATCAGCACGCCGAGCAGCACACCGGCAAGCGTGCCGGTCACGCCGATCGCCGCACCCGTCATCAGGAAGATGCGCAGGATGGCGCCGCGCGAAGCCCCCATGGTGCGCAGGATGGCGATGTCGTGGCCCTTGTCCTTCACCAGCATGATCAGGCCGGAGATGATGTTCAGCGCCGCCACCAGCACGATCAGCGTCAGGATCATGAACATGACGTTGCGCTCGACCTGCAGGGCGGAGAAGAAGGTCTCGTTGCGCTGGCGCCAGTCGACCATGTCGATCGGCCGCTGCGCCGCCGCCTCCACCTTCGGTTTCAGCGCATCGACATCGTCTGGATTGTCGACATAGATCTCGATCGTCTGCGCCCGCCCATCCATGTTGAAATAGAGCTGCGCTTCGGAAAACGGCATGTAGACGATGGAGGTGTCATATTCGGACATGCCGACTTCGAAGATCGCCGCGATCTTGTAGCCCTTCATGCGCGGCGTGGTGCCGATCGGCGTCACGTCGCCGTCGGGCGAAATCAAGGTGATGGTATCGCCAAGCGTCAGGCCGAGATTCTCGGCCATGCGCTTGCCGATGGCAACCCCCTCGCCAGAGTCGAAATCGGCGATCGAACCCTGCTTGATGTTGCTGGCAACGATGGCGATCTTGCTCAGATCCTCGCCGCGTATGCCGCGCACCAGCGCTCCGGTTCCGCCGCCGACATTGCCTTGCGCAAGCACCTGGCCATCGATCAGCGGGATGGCGTATTTGACGCCTGCTACACCGTTGATGCGGCTGGCGACCTGCGCATAGTCCTCCAACGGCGAATCGAGCGGCTGCACGATCAGGTGGCCGTTGACGCCGAGGATGCGCGTCAAAAGCTCCGCCCTGAAACCGTTCATCACCGCCATGACCACGATCAGCGTGGCGACGCCCAGCATGATGCCGAGGAAGGAGATCGAGGCGATCACGGAGATCACCGTCTCCTTGCGCCGCGAACGCAGATAGCGCCAGGCAACCATGCGCTCGAAGATGGAAAAGGGTCCGGCGCCGACCGGTCTTGCCGCCACCGCCTCGCTCATGCGGCGACACCGAAGCGCTTTTTCACGTCTGCGATCGGCAGCGTCTCGCGCTCGCCGGTCTTGCGATTCTTGATCTCGATCTCGCCGGCGGCGACACCGCGCGGGCCGACGATCACTTGCCAGGGAAGGCCGATCAGATCGGCGGTGGCGAACTTGCCGCCGGGCCGCTGATCGGTGTCGTCGTAGAGCACGTCCTTGCCGGCGGCGACGAAAACGGCATGCAGTTCGTCGCAGACGCGGTCGCACTCGGCGTCGCCCGCCTTCATGTTGATCAGCCCGATGTCGAACGGCGCCACCGCCTCCGGCCAGATGATGCCGTTGTCGTCATGGCTGGCTTCGATGATCGCAGCGACCAGCCGCGACGGACCGATGCCGTAGGAGCCTCCGGAGACGAAATGATCCTTGCCGTCGGGCCCGGTCACCTTGGCGCCCATGGGCTTCGAATATTTATCGCCGAAATGGAAGATGTGGCCGACCTCGATGCCGCGCGCCGAAACCTTGTCGCTCTCGCCGATCTTCTCCCACGCCGCCTCGTCATGCATCTCGTCGGTGGCCGCGTAGGGTGTCGTCCAAGTCTTGACGATATCGCCGATCTCGGCGGCATTGGCGAAGTCGGTCTTCTCTCCGGGCACATCGAGCGAAAGATAGTCGCGGTGGCAGTAGACCTGGCTCTCGCCGGTGTCGGCCAGGATGATGAATTCATGGCTGAGATCGCCGCCGATCGGCCCGGTATCGGCCCGCATCGGTATTGCCTGCAGCCCCATGCGCGTAAAAGTCCGGAGATAGGACACGAACATCCTGTTGTAGGCCGCCCTGGCGCCCTCGAAGTCGAGGTCGAAAGAATAGGCGTCCTTCATCAGGAATTCGCGCGAACGCATGACGCCGAAGCGCGGCCGCACTTCGTCGCGGAACTTCCACTGGATGTGGTAGAGATTGAGCGGCAGGTCCTTGTAGGATTTGACATAGGCGCGGACGATCTCGGTGACCACTTCCTCATTGGTCGGGCCGTAGAGCATGTCGCGGTCCTGCCGGTCCTTGATGCGCAGCATCTCCTTGCCGTAGTCGTCATAGCGGCCGCTTTCGCGCCACAGATCGGCCGACTGGATGGTCGGCATCAGGATTTCCAGCGCACCGGCGCGATTCTGCTCCTCACGGATGATGCGGCAGACCTTGTCCAGCACCCGCTTGCCGAGTGGCAGCCACGAGAAACTGCCCTGCCCCTGCTGGCGGATCATGCCGGCGCGCAGCATCAGCCGGTGCGAGACGATCTCGGCCTCGCGCGGGTTTTCTTTGAGGATAGGCAGGAAATAGCGCGACAAACGCATGGACTGGTCCGTGAGTGAGGAGGGTCGCGTCAGAATCGGCGCGACTTTGGCTTGCTTGACCCGGCTTCATAGCCATTTCAAGGCGGAATGGGAACCCGGACGCTTCGGCCCGAAAAGCGGCAATCGATTTTCAAAAAGCACGGGATAGCCGGGATCAGAAGCGTCGCACCGTCCTTCGCCCGCCCAGAAGACCCACGGCGCCGCAAGGCCTCCCGGTCACCGCGCGCGTCTTGATGATCGTTCGCCAAGCAACGCCTGCCACACTATTGTGCAGTGCAGCACGAGAATGCCCGTTTCAAGGCAAAATTCTTCGTGACATTGTCATTCGCCTTAGGCTAATGTACCTCGATAACCGAGAGGGTAGAAAAAAATCTGCTCTCCTACGCGGTCAAAGTCTTGGGAGGATGCGATCTAGGCGCGGTTACTCGCTGCCGCCGGAAACCGGAAACAGATCGGACGCGTTTAAATTGCAAGGCCTCGTGCCTTGCATTTTTTTTGTGCAATCATCTGCTTAGCGCAATGCGTTGCCAAACCACCTTACCTAGCGTCAGCGCTCGTCCGGCCGCAAAACGACACAGCATTCCTGTCTGGAACCAAGCTGTTCCGACGGATGAAAACGTCTTTGCCGAACAAATCTTCTTGGGCCGGGACCGGCTATTTGGCTGGGGTTTGGCTGAATTCCGGCACGATGTGCGGGATGTCGTTGAGGCTGTATCCCAGCCCATGCGTCAGGCCATAGAAAATGCCCATCAGGATCGCGGTGGCGATGGTGGTGCGGATCACGGCGCGCAGCATGTGAGGCCCACGCGGCGCGCTCGGAACCGTGCCGAGCGTCACGTCACGATCGTCGTCCTGCGTCCTCACGCTGAACGGCAGCACGGCGAACAGCACCACCCACCAGGTCGCGAAAAACAGGGCGGTGAACGAAACCCAGCTCATGATTGCTCCAGTTCGATCAGCGTTCCGAAAAAATCCTTCGGATGCAGGAACAGCACCGGCTTGCCGTGCGCGCCGATCTTCGGATTGCCGTCGCCCAGCACGCGGGCGCCGGCGGCCTTGAGCTGATCGCGCGCGGCCAGGATGTCATCGACCTCGTAGCAAAGATGGTGCATGCCGCCGGAAGGATTCTTCTCCAGGAAGGCGGCGATCGGCGACCCCTCGCCCAAGGGCTCCAGAAGTTCGATCTTGGTGTTGCCGACATTGACGAACACCACCGTCACCCCATGCTCCGGCAGCGCCTGCGGCGCCGTCACTTCCGCGCCGAGCGTGTTGCGATAGGCAGCGACGGCAGCAGCCAGATCCGGCACGGCAAGCGCGACATGGTTCAGTCGTCCGAGCATTGGCACTCCCAAGTAGGGAGTATGGGAATACGGGAGTAAGGGAAAAGACAGGTATGTCAGCTGTTTGCTCTTCCTACTCCCCTACTCCCCTACTCCCCTACTCCCCTACTCCCCTACTCCCCTACTCCCTTTCGTCACCTTGTGACGAATACAGTCACCAGCGGCTTCTTGCCCCAGGCTTCGTTGGCGGCGCCGCGCACGGCGCGCCGCACTGCTTCTTGCACCAGGTCGAGGTCTTTTCGGCGCTGACGGGGGATCGAGTCCACCGCGCCGATTGCCGCATCGATCATCAAGTCTTCCAGCGACTCGCCACGGCCATCGGCCTCGGCGACGCCGATGGCGACCAGGTCGGGGTCGCCGGCAAGCTCATATTTGTCGTCCAACACGACATTGACCGCCACGTGGCCGGCAAAGGACAGCTTGCGCCGGTCACGGATGCCCATCGCCTGATCGGTGCCGATCAGTCTGCCATCCTTGTAGATACGGCCGAACGGCACCTGATCCATGATGGTGGCTGGGCCGGGAGCAAGCCTGAGCATGTCGCCGTCGCGCACCTGCGCCACCTGGCCGATGCCCGATGTCGACATCAGCGAGCCCTGCGCCACCAGATGTGCCGCCTCGCCATGCACGGGAACGCCGATCTGCGGGCGCACCCATTCATACATCTTGCGCAATTCGCTGCGCCGCGGATGGCCGGAGACATGCACCAGTGCATCGCCGTCCTCTATGATCTTGACGCCGAGGTCGATGAGACGGTTCTTGATCTCGAGGATCGCCTTCTCGTTGCCGGGAATGGTACGCGAGGAAAACACCACCGTGTCGCCTGCCGTCAGTGACACCGACTTCATCTCTTCGCGCGACAGCTTGGCCAGTGCGGCCAGCGGCTCGCCCTGGCTGCCGGTGCAGATGATGACCAGGTTTTCGCGCGGGATGAAACCAAAATCCTCCTCGGCGATGAACTCCGGCAGACCGTCCATGTAGCCGAGTTCGCCGGCCACATCGATGACCCGCTTCAGCGAACGGCCAAGCACCAGACACTGGCGTCCGGCATCGCGCGCCGCTTTGGCGATCGAGACGATGCGTCCGACATTGGAGGAGAATGTGGTGACGGCGACACGGCCCTTGGCAGCCTGGATGACGCCTTTGAGGCCCTCGCCCACAGCCACTTCCGAAGGCGACTCACCTTCGCGCAGCGCATTGGTCGAATCGCAGATCAGCGCCAGAACGCCCTTGTCGCCATAGGCCCGGAAACGCGCCTCGTCGGTCTTCGGCCCAATCGTCGGCTCCGGATCGATCTTCCAGTCACCGGTATGGATGACGGTGCCGGCCGGCGAGGTAATCGCCAGCGACATCGGCTCGGGAATCGAGTGCGCGACCGGAATGGCTTCGATCTCGAACGGGCCGACGGTGAATTTCTCGCCCGCCCGATAGATCGTGACCGGTATTTTCGGCGCGCCCTGCTCGCCTTGCCGCTTGGCTTCCAGCAGGCCGGCGCTGAACGGCGTCATCCAGACCGGCGCCTTCAGCTTCGGCCATGTGTCGAGCAGCGCGCCGTAATGGTCTTCATGCGCGTGCGTGATCATGATGCCGCGCAGATTGGCGAGGTTCTCCTCGATGAAGCGCGTGTCGGGCAGCACCAGGTCGACGCCCGGCAGGCTGGCATCGGGGAAGGTCACCCCGACATCGATGACGATCCATTCGCGCGCATTGGGCGGCCCGTAGCCGTAAAGAGCGAAGTTCATGCCGATCTCGCCGACGCCGCCGAGCGGCACGAAGACGAGTTCGGCGGTTTCCGCTTTCGCCATGATTTTTCCCTTCCTGGCCCTCAGGCCAAGCCCAAAAAGCAATTCCGGGAAAAGTGTGTAACGGTTTTCCCACCGGAGTTGCGCAAAAACAAACAGTTAGAACGGTGCATAAACGGCCCTATGCCCTGGCCGAAGCGACCGCGCCGAAATGCACGTCGCCGGCGGCGATCGTCCGAACCGAACCTTCATCGTCGCGGATCACGAAACGGCAGTCCTCGTCAATGGTCTCAAACACCCCACGCACCACATTACCGTCAATTCTGACAGCAACCTCGCTGCCAAGCCCCGCAGCACGATCAAGCCACCGACGCCTGACGGCGGCAAGTCCGCGCCCCTCATCCCACAACCGGGCATTCTCGCTCCAGGCATCCGACAGCGCCAGGAACAGTGTTTCCGCATCGCATGCCGCGCCCAGCGCGCTGAGTGATGTTGCGGGATAGGGCAAATCCTCGGGGTATGCCACCACATTGACGCCGATTCCGACCGCCACCGCGAAACGGCCGCCTTCCAGGATTGCCGATTCCAGCAGGATGCCGGCCAGCTTGGCGCCGGAGGCAAGCACGTCGTTCGGCCATTTCAGTTCGAAACGGTTTTTCCCTTCGCTGCCACCGTCGAGGCCGATGGCTATCCGGCCTTTCGGCACCACGGCGTCGAGCGCATCGGCCAGCGCCAGTCCGGCGACGAAGCCCAGCGTCGCGGCAAGGCGAAGCTCTGCCTTGGTGATGACCAGTAGCGTCGCCGCGAGGTTGCCTTCTGGCGTCGCCCAGACGCGGCCGCGCCGGCCACGCCCACTTTCCTGTTTCTTGGAAACGACCCACAATTTGCCGGGGTCGCCTGCCCTTGCGTGGTCCAGTGCCAGCGCATTGGTGGAGCCTACGCTCTCATGCGCCTCGAGCCGGAACCCATCCGACGCCGAGGTTGGAGCCAGCCGAAATGCCATGCCGACTAGAAAAACGTCTTGGCGGCGGCTTCGGCATAGGTGCCGATCGGCCCGCCGATCAGCACGTAGAACAGCACGAAGGCGCCGGAGACGCCGAGCACGACACGCAATTCCGTCGCCATCGGCACGAAGCCGCCGACCGGTTCGTCGAACCACATGATCTTGATGATGCGCAAATAGTAATAGGCGCCCACCACCGAGGCCAGCACGCCGATGATCGCCAACGCATAGAGATTGGCGTTGATGGCGGCGAGGAAGACGTACCATTTCCCCCAGAAGCCGGCGAGCGGCGGGATGCCGGCCAGCGAGAACATCAGGATGGTCAGGATCGTCGCCATGATCGGATTGGTCGACGACAGGCCGGCCAGCTCGCTGATCTGCTCGACATTGCCTTCCTTGCGCCGCATGGCGAGGATGAAGGCGAAGGTGCCGAGCGTCATCACCAGATAGATCAGCATGTAGATGGCAACGCCGCGCACGCCGGCCTGGCTGTTGGCGGCAAGGCCGACCAGCGCATAGCCCATATGGCCGATCGAGGAATAGGCCATCAGCCGTTTGATGTTGGTCTGGCCGATGGCGGCGAAAGCACCAAGCGCCATCGAGGCGATCGAGATGAAGACGATGATCTGCTGCCAGTCGGAGGCGATCGGCTTGAACGCACCCATGGTGACGCGCACCATCAGCGCCATCGCCGCCATCTTCGGTGCTGCCGCCAAAAAGGCCGTCACCGGTGTCGGCGCGCCCTCATAGACATCTGGCGTCCACATGTGGAACGGCACCGCCGAGATCTTGAAGGCAAGGCCGGCCAGCACGAAGACGAGGCCGAAAACGAGACCGAGCTGGCGCTCGCCGCTGCCGAGCGCAGAAGCGATCTCCTGGAAGCCGGTGTTGCCGGTGTAGCCGTAGACCAGGCTGATGCCATAGAGCAGCATGCCCGACGACAGCGCGCCGAGGACGAAATATTTGAGGCCAGCCTCAGTCGAACGCAGATTGTCGCGGTTGATCGCGCACAGCACGTAGATCGCCAGCGACTGCAGCTCGAGGCCGAGATAGAGGCCGATCATGCCATTGGCGGAGATCATCAGCATCATGCCGAGCGTGCAGAGCAGGATCAGCACCGGATATTCGAACTTGTCGAAGCGTTCAGCCTTGGCGAAGCGCATCGACATCACCAGCGTCACCGCCGAACCGATCAGCGCCAGCACCTTCATGAAGCGGCCGAAGGAATCCTGGATGAAGGCATTGCCGTAAGCGCTGCCCTGCCCGGTCCGGAAGATCAGCCAGGCGCCCGCGATCGCCAGAACGGCAACCGCAAGGCCGGTTACCGTGTTGGCCGTGTTGGCGCGCGAATAGGCTCCGACCATCAGCAGCGCCAGCGCGCCGACGGCAAGGATCAGCTCTGGCGTCGAGAGCGACAGGCTGGAGAGAAGGTCCGGCGTCATGGTTCGCAAAACCTCTGGTCAGTTCGCCGCCGCGGTCTGCGCGGCGCCGATGGATGCAGTGACATTGGTGACGAGCGACTTGACCGATTCGGCCGTCGCGTCGAAGACCGGGGCGGGATAGACGCCGAAGAAGATGACCAGCACGACCAGCGGGTAGATGATCACCTTCTCGCGCGGCGACAGATCGAGCAGGCCCTTCAGGCTCTCCTTGGTCAGTGCGCCGAAGATCACCCGGCGGTAGAGCCAGAGCGCGTAGGCGGCCGACAGGATGACGCCGGTGGCGGCGAAGAACGCCACCCAGGTGTTGACCCGGAACACGCCCAGCATGGTCAGGAACTCGCCGACGAAGCCGCTGGTACCGGGCAGGCCGACATTGGCCATGGTGAAGATCAGGAACACCGTGGCGTATTTCGGCATGTTGTTGACCAGGCCGCCATAGGCGGCGATCTCACGTGTGTGCATGCGGTCGTAGATGACGCCGACGCACAGGAACAGCGCGCCGGAGACGAGGCCGTGGCTGAGCATCTGGAAAATCGCGCCCTGCACGCCTTCCTGGTTCATGGCGAAGATGCCCATGGTGACGAAGCCCATATGAGCAACCGACGAATAGGCGATCAGCTTCTTCATGTCTTCCTGCATCAGCGCCACCAGCGAGGTGTAGATGATGGCGACGACGGACAGCGCGAAGACCAGCGGCGCGAACATTTCCGACGCCAGCGGGAACATCGGCAAGGAGAATCGCAGGAAGCCATACCCCCCCATCTTCAACAGGATGCCGGCCAGGATGACGGAGCCCGCCGTCGGCGCCTCGACGTGCGCATCGGGCAGCCAGGTGTGCACCGGCCACATTGGCATCTTCACCGCGAAGGAGGCGAAGAAGGCAAGCCATAGCCAGGTCTGCATGTTGGCCGGGAAGTTGTGGGTCAGCAGCGTCGGGATGTCGGTTGTGCCGGACTGGAAGAACATCGCCATGATGGCGAGCAGCATCAGCACCGAGCCGGCGAGCGTGTAGAGGAAGAACTTGAACGAGGCGTAGACGCGCCGCTTGCCGCCCCAGACGCCGATGATGATGAACATCGGGATCAGGCCGGCTTCGAAGAAGACGTAGAACAGCACGATGTCCAGCGCGCAGAACACGCCGATCATCAGCGTTTCGAGCAGCAGGAAGGCAATCATGTAGGCCTTCACGCGCTTCTCGATCGATTCCCACGACGCCAGGATGCACAGCGGCATCAGGAACGTCGTCAGGATGACGAACAGCATCGAGATGCCGTCGACGCCCATATGGTAGGAAATGCCGGAGTCGAGCCACGCGACCTTCTCGACGAACTGGAAGCCGGACTGCGAATTGTCGAATCCGGTCCAGATGAACAGCGAGATGATGAACGTGAACGTCGTCGTCAACAGCGCGATGGAGCGGATGTTGCGGCGTGCATTTTCGCTGTCGTCATTGATGAACAGGATAAGCAGCACACCAACCAGCGGCAGGAAGGTGACCAGCGAGAGGATTGGCCAGGCGGTCATCAGAGCATCATCCAGGTGACGAGTGCGGCAACGCCGATCAGCATGGCGAAGGCGTAGTGGTAGAGATAGCCGGTCTGCAGCTTGACGACGCGGTCGGTGACATCGACGACGCGCGCCGAAATGCCATCCGGGCCGAGGCCGTCGATGATGGTGCCGTCGCCGGTCTTCCACAAGAAATGGCCGAGGCGCTTGGCGGGCCGCACGAACAGGAAGTCGTAGAGCTCGTCGAAATACCACTTGTTGAGCAGGAAGGCGTACAGCCCGCGATGCTGCGCGGCGAGGTTGACCGGCATTTCCGGCGAGCGGATGTAGAATTTCCAGGCCAGCGCGAAGCCGATCAGCATGGCGATGAAGGGCGACAGTTCGACCCACAGCGGCAATTCGTGGATGTCGTGCAGGATGTGGTTGTCAGGCAGCGTGAACAGCGATGCCTTCCAGAACTCGGCATAGCCCTCGCCGATGAAGGCGCGGTGGAAGATGATGCCGGCAAACAGTGCGCCAGCGGCCAGGATGAACAGCGGCACCAGCATCACAGGCGGCGATTCATGGACGTGGTGCATCACTTCATGGCTCGCCCGCGGCTTGCCGTGGAAGGTCATGAAGATCAGCCGCCAGGAGTAGAAGGAGGTGAAGCAAGCGGCGACGACCAGAGCCACGAAGGCCATGCCGGCAACCGAATTGTGGCCGGCAAAGGCGCTCTCGATGATGGCGTCCTTGGAGAAGAAGCCGGCGGTGCCGATGACCGTCACCGGAATGCCGACGCCGGTTAGCGCCAGCGTGCCGATCACCATCATCCAGTAGGTGGTCGGGATCAGTTTCCTGAGGCCGCCCATCTTGCGCATGTCCTGCTCGTCGGACACGGCATGGATGACCGAGCCCGAGCCGAGGAACAGCAGCGCCTTGAAGAAGGCATGCGTGAACAGGTGGAAGATCGCCGCGCCATAGGCGCCGACGCCGAGCGCCACGAACATGTAGCCGAGCTGCGAGCAGGTCGAGTAGGCGATGACGCGCTTGATGTCGTTCTGGACGAGACCGACGGTGGCCGCGAAGAAGGCCGTGAAGGCACCGATGAAGGTCACGACAGTCAGCGCCGAATGCGAGAGTTCGAACAGCGGCGACAGCCGTGCCAGCATGAACACGCCGGCCGTCACCATGGTGGCGGCATGGATCAGCGCGGAAACCGGTGTCGGGCCTTCCATGGCATCCGGCAGCCAGGTGTGCAGCGGCACTTGCGCCGACTTGCCCATGGCGCCCATGAACAGCAGCAGGCAGACGATCGTCATGGCCGCCTGCTTGTCCAGCGCATAGCCGAGGAAGGTCAGCACGGCGGCGCCGTGCGGGGCGCCTTCGGCCGGAATGAACGTTGCCGCATTGGCGAAGATCGTGCCCAGATTGACCGAGCCGAACAGCACGAACACGCCGAAGATGCCGAGTGCGAAGCCGAAATCGCCGACGCGGTTGACGACAAAGGCCTTGATTGCCGCGGCATTGGCCGACGGCTTCTTGTACCAGAAGCCGATCAGCAGGTAGGACGCCAGCCCCACGCCTTCCCAGCCAAAGAACATCTGCACGAGGTTGTCCGCCGTCACCAGCATCAGCATGGCGAAGGTGAACAGCGACAGATAGGCGAAGAAGCGCGGCCGGTTCGGATCGTGGTGCATGTAGCCGATCGAATAGATGTGGACCAGCGCCGAGACGGTGTTGACCACCAGCAGCATGACCACCGTCAGCGTGTCGATCCGCAGTGCCCAGGACGCTTCCAGTCCGCCCGACTGTATCCAGCGCAGCACCGGCACGGTGAACACCTCGCCATGGCCGAAACCGACGGTGAAGAAAGCGACCCACGACAGCACGGCCGCGATCACCAGGAAACCGGAGGTGATGTATTCGGACGCCTTGGCGCCGAGCGACGTGCCGAACAGGCCGACGATCAGGAAGCCGAGCAGGGGAAGGAAGACGATGGCCTGATACATGGTGGTTCCGTCAACCCTTCATCATGTTCACGTCTTCGACCGCGATCGAGCCGCGGTTGCGGAAGAAGACGACGAGAATGGCAAGTCCGATGGCGGCCTCGGCCGCAGCTACCGTCAGCACGAACAGCGCGAACACCTGGCCGACCAGATCGCCCAGTGCCGCCGAAAAGGCGACGAAATTGATGTTGACCGCCAGCAGGATCAGTTCAACCGACATCAGGATGACGATGACGTTCTTGCGGTTCAGGAAGATGCCGAACACGCCGAGCGTGAACAGAACAGCCGATACGGTCAGATAATGTGCGATGCCGACAACCATCTCAGAGTCCCTCGCCTGTCTTGACCTTGCGGATTTCCATGCCGGTCGCCGGCGTGCGGCCGACCTGGGCCGCGATCGACTGCCGCTTGACGCCTGGCTTATGGCGCAGCGTCAGCACGATGGCGCCAATCATGGCGACCAGCAGGATGAGGCCCGAAATCTGGAAGTAGTAGAGGTAGTCGGTATACAGGATGTCGCCGAGCGCGGCGGTGTTGGTCCGCGTGGCGAGATCCGGAATGGGCTTGGAGACCGTCGAAGCGAGCTGCGGCGCGAAAGTGTAGCCGCCGAGAACGACGATCAGCTCCGCCGCCAGGATCAGCCCGACCAGCGCGCCGATCGGCGCATATTGCAGGGCGCCTTCCTTCATCTCGGCGAAATCGACGTCGAGCATCATGACGACGAACAGAAACAGCACCATCACCGCGCCGACATAGACGACGAGCAGGATCATCGCCAGGAACTCGGCCCCGGTCAGCATGAACAGGCCGGCGGCGTTGAAAAAGGTCAGGATCAGGAACAGCACCGAATGCACGGGGTTGCGCGACGAAATGACCATGAACGCCGACGCCACCGCGACAAAGGCGAAGAGGTAGAAAAAGGCCGCCTCTAGTCCACTCAACATTGGGGATCCCCCGGGTTCCTGTACGAACAGGACGCTCGTCCTGTTTGTTGTCTCTGGCCTGGTTCCGCCTCCGGTTCCAAAGCCGCGTTGTCCTAGCCCATGTTCCGATCGGGTTGAAAGGCCCGATCGAAAGAAACATGGGCCACTCTGTATTCCGGAGCATGATCTGGTCCGAAAAAGTCCGCAACTTTTCGGGATCATCCTCTGGACGAGGCCCCTGCCCCGTCCATGCGTCAAATATCAGCGGTAGGGCGAGTCCAGCGAGATGTTGCGCGCCAGTTCGCGCTCCCACCGGTCGCCATTCGCCAACAGCTTGTCCTTGTCGTAGTAGAGTTCCTCGCGCGTCTCCGTCGCGAATTCGAAATTCGGCCCCTCGACGATGGCGTCGACCGGGCAGGCTTCCTGGCAGAAGCCGCAATAAATGCACTTCACCATGTCGATGTCGTAGCGAACCGTGCGGCGCGTGCCGTCATTGCGGCGCGGGCCGGCCTCGATGGTGATGGCCTGCGCCGGGCAGATTGCCTCGCACAATTTGCAGGCGATGCAGCGTTCCTCGCCATTGGGATAGCGGCGCAGCGCATGCTCGCCACGGAAGCGCGGGCTGGTCGGCCCCTTCTCGTGAGGATAGTTGATCGTCTCCTTCGGCGCGAAGAACTGGCGCATCGACAGGAAGAAGGCGCTGACGAAATCCTGCAGCAGCAGCGATTTTGCGGCTTGGGAAAGAGCGGACATCACGCAAACCCCGTGATCTTGAGGAAGGCCGCGGTGGCGACCACCATGAACAGCGAGATCGGCAGGAACACTTTCCAGCCAAGCCGCATCAATTGGTCGTAGCGGTAGCGCGGCACGAACGCCTTCACCATGGAGATGCCGAAGAACACGAAGCAGACTTTCAGCACGAACCAGATGACGCCCGGCACCCAGGTGAACGGCGCGAAATCGAAGGGCGGCAGCCAGCCGCCAAGGAACAGGATGGTGGCCAGCGCGCACATCAGCACGATGGCGACATACTCGCCGAGGAAGAACAAAAGGAACGGCGTCGACGAATATTCGACCATGTGGCCGGCGACCAGTTCCGATTCGGCTTCCACCAGATCGAAAGGCGGCCGGTTCGTCTCGGCCAGCGCCGAGATGAAGAAGATGATGAACATCGGAAACAGTGCCAGCCAGTTCCAGTCGAGGAAGGTGTTGGGCAGGCCAAGCCGCGTACCAAGCCCGTCATGCTGCGACAGCACGATGTCGGACAGGTTGAGCGAGCCGGCGGTGAGCAGAACAGTGACGATGACGAAGCCGATCGAGACTTCGTAGGACACCATCTGAGCCGCCGAACGCAGCGCGCCGAGGAACGGATATTTCGAGTTTGACGCCCAGCCGCCCATGATCACGCCATAGACTTCGAGCGAGGAGATGGCGAAGACATAGAGGATGCCGACATTGACGTTGGCGATCGCCCAGCCCTGATTGACCGGGATGACCGCCCAGGCCGAGATCGCCAGCACGGCCGAGACCAGCGGCGCCAGCAGGAACACGCCCTTGTTGGCGCCGGACGGGATGACCGGCTCCTTGAAGACGAATTTCAGCAGATCGGCGAAGGCCTGCAGCGTGCCCCAGGGGCCGACGACGTTCGGGCCACGGCGCAGCTGCACCGCCGCCCAGATCTTGCGGTCGGCGTAGAGGATATAGGCGACGAAGATCAAAAGCACGACGATCAGCACGACCGACTTCAACAGGATCAGCAGCGCCGGCAGCACGTAGAAGGAGAAGAAAGTGTCCATGCTTATTCCGCCGCCTGCTTGAAGCCGCTCTTGGCCAGTGCCGAGCATTCCGCCATCACGGCCGATGCCCGCGCGATCGGGTTGGTCAGGTAGAAATCCGTCACCGGCGACGTAAAGGTGCCCTTGTTCAGCCGCCCGCCGAGCTTCGCCACCCCAGCGATGTCCTCGGCATTGCCGGCCGCGACCTGGTCGATACGGGCCAGATGCGGGTATTCGCCATAGAGCTTGGCGCGCAGTTGCGGCAGCGAATCGAACGGCAGTTTCTTGCCCAGCACATCCGACAGTGCCCGCAGGATCGCCCAGTCCTCGCGCGCCTCGCCCGGCGCGAAGCCGGCGCGGTTGGTCTGCTGCACGCGGCCTTCGGTGTTGACATAGGTGGCCGACTTTTCCGTGTAGGCGGCCGCCGGCAGGATGACATTGGCGCGATGCGCGCCCTGGTCGCCATGCGTGCCGATATAGACGACGAAGGCGCCGCCGGTCTTGGCCATGTCGATCTCGTCGGCGCCGAGCAGGAACAGCAGCTCCATTTCGCCCAGCATGCCGGCGACGGTCTTGCCGCCCTCGCCCGGCACGAAGCCGAGATCGAGGCCGCCGACACGTCCGGCCGCATTATGCAGCACGGCAAAGCCGTTCCAGTCGGCGCGGGCAGCGTTGACAGCGGCGGCGAGCTTGGCCGCCTGGCCGAGCACGGCCGCGCCATCGGCACGCGCCAGCGCACCCTGGCCGACGATGATCAGCGGATGCGTCGCCTTCTTCAGCACCTGGAAGAACTTGCCATTGCCATCCGCCAAATCCTTCAGCGAATCCGGTCCGGCGCCCAGCTGTTCGTAGTCGTAGCGCGTGTCGCCGACATCGCCGATGACGCCGACCGGCAGATTGCCGATCCGCCAACGCTTGCGGATGCGGGCGTTGAGCACCGAGGCTTCATAGCGCGGGTTGGCGCCGATGATCAGCACCGCATCGGCCTGCTCGATGCCTTCGATGGTCGGGTTGAAGATGTAGCTCGCACGGCCGAGCGCCGGGTCGAGTGCGGCGCCATCCTGGCGGCAATCCGTATTCTTCGAGCCGAGCAAAGCCATCAGCAGCTTGAGCGCATAGGTTTCCTCGACGGCGGCGAGATCGCCCGCGATAGCGCCGATCTTTTCGGGCGCCGTCTTCGACACCGCGTCCTTGATCGCAGCGAAGGCCTCGGCCCAGCTGGCGGCAACCAGCCTGCCGTCCTTGCGCACATAGGGGCGGTCGAGACGCTGCGTGCGCAGGCCGTCCCAGATGAAGCGGGTCTTGTCGGAGATCCACTCCTCGTTCACCGCCTCATTGACGCGCGGCAGGATGCGCATCACTTCGCGGCCCCGGCTATCGACGCGGATCGCCGAGCCGACCGCATCCATCACGTCGATGGATTCGGTCTTGGTCAGCTCCCACGGTCGCGCCTGGAAGGCGAATGGCTTCGAGGTCAGCGCGCCGACCGGGCAAAGGTCGATGACATTGCCCTGCAGCTCCGAGGTCATCGCCTGTTCGAGATAGGTGGTGATCTCTGCATCCTCGCCACGGCCGATCAGGCCCAGTTCGGAAATGCCGGCGACTTCGGTGGTGAAGCGGACGCAGCGCGTGCAGTGGATGCAGCGATTCATCACCGTCTTGACCAGCGGTCCGATGTATTTGTCTTCGACCGCGCGCTTGTTCTCGTGATAGCGCGAGGAATCGACGCCGAAGGCCATCGCCTGGTCCTGCAGGTCGCATTCGCCGCCCTGGTCGCAGATCGGGCAATCCAGCGGATGGTTGATCAGCAGGAACTCCATCACGCCTTCCCTGGCCTTCTTGACCATCGGCGTGTTGGTGAAGATTTCCGGCGCCTCGCCATTCGGGCCGGGACGCAGGTCGCGCACGTTCATGGCGCAGGAGGCCTGCGGCTTGGGCGGCCCGCCCTTCACCTCGATCAGGCACATGCGGCAATTGCCGGCGATCGACAGCCGCTCATGGAAGCAGAAGCGCGGCACTTCCGCGCCAGCGTCTTCCGCCGCCTGCAGCAGCGTGTAGTGGTCGGGTACAGTGATCTCTTTCCCGTCGACCTTGAGCTTTGCCATTCGCCTCAAACCCCTGCGGAGTTCCCGCAATCTCTTTTTCCGGACGCGGTCGAGACCACGTCGGGCACTTCATTCACTTCTTGACGGCGAGCGCCGCCGCTTGGGTTTTCCAATCGTCGCGGCCGATGCGGCCGCCGAGCGACAGATAGTCCTCGACCCAGGCAACCTCTTGCGGCGTCCATGCCGCGATCTGGGCATACGTCCAGATACCGAGGCCGTTGAGAACCTTTTCCAGCTTCGGCCCGATGCCCGAGATGGCCTTGAGATCTGCCGGAATGGCCGGCTTCTCCATGGCGTTGGGCTGCCTGAAATCCTCGGGCATCAGCGCATCGCCGGCGCCGCCCGTAGCCGCATTTGCGGCCGGCACGGCAGTGGCGGCTTCCTTGGCGGCGATATCGGTGACCTCCCTGGCGAAGGACTGCGCCTCCGCGATCATGGTTTTCGCCGTCGCCCGCGCCTTGGTGGAGGAAGAGTTCGGATCGTCGAACTGCGCGACGCGCGCCTCGAAATCATCGACGATCGGCTGCAGCAGCCGCTGCGAGGCTTCTGCCGCACCTGAAAGCGCGCCCAGCCAGACGCCGAAAGCATGGTTGGCGAGCCCGAGGCCAAGCGCCGACATCGCCGCCGCACCCGCCACGGGATGCACGAAAAGGTTGACGGCGCTGGCCATCTCCTTCGGCATCATCCTGGTCAAGTCCTGGTTCATCTTCTCGATCTGGTCCAAATTGGGCATCAGCGGGTTCGAATACGGCGCCATAGAGTTCTCCTGGTCGTTTCTTCGTTCGCCCCGCCCTTCGCTGCGGACTTTCATCCGCATAAAAACGTTATTCTATTCCGCCGCCACCATCACAGGCTCCGCCCGGTGCGCATTGCGCGAAAACTCGTCGATGCGCCGCTCCACTTCGCCGCGGAAATGCCGCATCAGGCCCTGGATCGGCCATGCCGCCGCGTCGCCCAGCGCGCAGATCGTGTGGCCCTCGATCTGCTTGGTGACGTCGAGCAGCATATCGATCTCGCGCTTCTGCGCCTCGCCGCGCACCAGCCGTTCCATCACCCGCCACATCCAGCCAGTGCCTTCGCGGCATGGCGTGCACTGGCCGCAGCTCTCGTGCTTGTAGAAGTAGGAAAGCCGCGCAATCGCCTTCACGACATCGGTCGACTTGTCCATGACGATGACAGCCGCGGTTCCAAGGCCGGATTTGAGGTCGCGCAAGGCGTCGAAATCCATCGGCGCGTCGATGATCTGCTCGGCCGGCACCAGCGGCACCGAGGCGCCGCCCGGTATGACCGCCAAAAGATTGTCCCAGCCGCCGCGAATGCCGCCGCAATGCGTCTCGATGAGCTCCCGGAACGGGATCGACATCGCCTCCTCGACCGTGCACGGATTGTTGACGTGGCCAGAGATGCAAAACAGCTTGGTGCCGACATTGTTGGGCCGGCCGAAGGACGAGAACCAGGCCGCACCGCGGCGCAGGATGGTCGGCGCAACCGCGATCGATTCGACATTGTTGACCGTGGTCGGGCAGCCATAGAGGCCGACATTGGCAGGGAATGGCGGCTTCAGCCGGGGCTGGCCCTTCTTGCCTTCGAGGCTTTCGAGGAGCGCTGTCTCCTCGCCACAGATATAGGCGCCGGCGCCGTGGTGCATGTAGATGTCGAAATCGTAGCCGGACGTGTTGTTCTTGCCGATCAGCTTGGCCTCGTAGGCTTCCTCGATCGCGCGCTGCAGCGCCTCGCGCTCGCGGATGAACTCACCGCGCACATAGATGTAGGCGGCAATCGCGCCCATGGCGAAACCGGCAAGCAGCGCGCCCTCGACCAGCGTGTGCGGGTCGTTGCGCAGGATGTCGCGGTCCTTGCAGGTGCCGGGCTCGGATTCGTCGGCGTTGATGACGAGATAGCTCGGCCGGCCGTCGCTCTGCTTGGGCATGAACGACCATTTGAGCCCGGTCGGGAAGCCTGCGCCGCCGCGACCGCGCAGGCCCGACGCCTTCATCTCGTTGACGATCCACTCGCGCCCCTTGGCAACGATGCCGGGCGTGTTGTCCCAGGCGCCGCGCGCCATCGCGCCGGCCAGCGACTTGTCGAACAGGCCGTAGATATTGGTGAAGATGCGGTCTTTATCCCCGAGCATTTTTCGTCCCTCAGACCGGCTTCTTGCCGAAGACGCGGATGTATTCGGCCACGCCACCCTTGGCGAGCGCCTTGGCCTGCTTGACCCAGTCGTCGCGATCGATGCGGCCCTGGAAAGAGAGATAGCCATCCACCCACTCGCGTTCGGCCTTCTTCCACGACGCGACCTGCGCGAAGGTAAAAATGCCCAGCGTATGCAGGATGCCCTCGATCTTGGGGCCGACGCCGGAGATCAGCTTTAGGTCATCGACCTGTACCGGTTTATCGATGCCGGCCGGACGGTTCTTGTCCTCGAGCGACGGTTTGGCCGGCTTGGCTGCCGGTACCTTGACCTCCGGCGCCTTGAAGGCGGATGCCGGCTCGGCCTTGGTTATTGGACCGTTGCGCTGCTTGGAAACCTGCTCGACCTTGGAGTCTGCCTTGTTGGCATTGGCGGCCGAATGCAGTGGGGCGGCAACGCTCGCCGCCTTTTCAACCGTCGGCGCGACCTTGGTTTTTGAAGGCGTCTTCAATGCCGGGCTGGTTTCAGGGGCGTCGGTCTTCGGCTTGCTGGTGTTGGACGGCGCGACAGGGGCCGCAGCCGGTGCCGGCACGGGCCCTGCGATGATCGCGTCGGGCGCCGCCCTGGCGGCCCTGGCCGCTTCCCTGGCTTCCCTTTCACGGGTCGACTTGAGGATCGCCTTTTCGCTCTTCAGCGTGGTGAGGCCGGAGGCCGGCTCCGAGCCGGTACGGCCGTTCTGCGGCCCCGGTTCCACCGAAGCACCCTTGCCGGCGTCATAGAGATCGATGATTTCAGCCAGGCGTTCCGGCGTCAGATCCTCGAACGTGTCCTTGAAGATCATGACCATCGGCGCGTTGACGCAGGCGCCAAGGCATTCGACCTCTTCCCAGGACAAGGTGCCTTTGTCGTTGGCGTGGAACTGGTCGTGATGGATCCTGGAGCGGCAGACATCCATCAGCGCTTCCGAACCGCGCAGCATGCAGGGCGTGGTGCCGCAGACCTGGATGTGCGCACGCGTGCCAACCGGATTCAACTGGTACTGCGTGTAGAAGGTCGCGACCTCGAGCCCGCGGATACGCGGCATGCCGAGCATGTCGGAGATCGTCTCGATCGCCGCCTTCGTCACCCAGCCTTCCTGCTCCTGCGCTATCATCAGCAAGGGAATGATGGCCGACTGTTCGCGACCCTTCGGATATTTCTTGATCCATTGCTTCGCAGCCGCGGCATTCGCCCGGTTGAAGGCGAAGGAGGCTGGCTGGACGCTGGCTTCTGCGAGACGGCGGACTGACATTTAGCGATCGACCTCACCAAACACGATGTCGAGGGAGCCGAGAACGGCGGTGACGTCGGCCAGCATGTGGCCGCGGCAGAGGAAATCCATCGCCTGCAGATGCGCGAAACCCGGCGCGCGCAGCTTGCAACGGTAGGGCTTGTTGGAGCCGTCGGAGACCAGATAGACGCCGAATTCGCCCTTCGGCGCTTCGACGGCGGCATAGACCTCGCCGGCGGGTACGCGATAACCCTCGGTGTAGAGCTTGAAGTGATGGATCAGCGCTTCCATCGAGCGCTTCATCGCCTGGCGCTTGGGCGGCACCACCTTGCCGTCGAGGTTCGACACCGGGCCGGTGCTTTCCTTGCCGAGCAGAAGGTCGACGCACTGGCGCATGATCTTCGCCGACTGGCGCATTTCTTCCATGCGCACGAGGTAACGGTCAAAACAGTCGCCGTTCTTGCCGATCGGAATGTCGAAATCCATTTCCGAATAGCATTCATAGGGCTGCGACTTGCGCAGGTCCCAGGCTGCACCCGAGCCACGCACCATCACGCCCGAAAAACCCCAGGCCCAGGCATCCGCCAGCGAGACGATGCCGATATCGACATTGCGCTGCTTGAAGATGCGGTTGCCGGTCAGCAGCTGATCGAGGTCGTCGATCGACTTCAGGAACGGGTCGATCCACTTGCCGATGTCCTCGACCAGTTGACGCGGCAGGTCCTGGTGGACGCCGCCGGGGCGGAAATAGGCGGCATGCATGCGCGAACCGGAGGCGCGCTCATAGAACACCATCAGCTTTTCGCGCTCGACGAAGCCCCACAGCGGCGGCGTCAGCGCGCCGACGTCCATAGCCTGCGTCGTCACATTGAGGATGTGCGACATGATGCGGCCGATTTCGCAGTAAAGCACCCGGATCAGCTGGCCGCGCTTCGGCACTTCGATGCCGAGCAGGCGCTCGGCGGCGAGCGCGAAGGCGTGCTCCTGGTTCATCGGCGCGCAATAGTCGAGCCGATCGAGATAAGGGATCGCCTGCAAATAGGTTTTGGCTTCGATCAGCTTTTCGGTACCGCGATGCAAGAGCCCGATATGCGGATCGACGCGATCGACGACTTCGCCGTCCAGCTCCAGCACAAGGCGCAAAACGCCGTGCGCCGCAGGGTGTTGCGGGCCGAAATTGATGTTGAAGTTGCGGACCGAGGTTTCAGCCATTTACTGCTTTGCCTTCTCGTCACCCGGCAGCACGTAATCGGTGCCTTCCCAAGGGGACAAAAAATCGAAATTGCGGAATTCCTGCTTGAGCTCGACCGGCTCGTAGATGACGCGCTTGGCCTCGTCGTCGTAACGCACCTCGACGAATCCGGTCAGCGGGAAATCCTTGCGCAGCGGATGGCCTTCGAAACCGTAGTCGGTCAACAGGCGGCGCAGATCCGGGTGGCCAGAGAACAGCACGCCGTAGAGATCGTAGGTCTCGCGCTCGAACCAGTCGGCACCGGGGAACACGCCGGTGATCGACGGCACCATGGTTTCCTCGTCGGCCTGCACCTTGACGCGGATGCGCACATTCTGCTTCGGCGACAACAGGTGGTAGACGACGTCGAAGCGCTTGGCCCGCGACGGATAGTCGGCGCCGCAGACGTCGACGATCGAGATGAACTGGCAGCGCGCATCGTCGCGCAGGAAGGTCATCACCTCGACCAGATCGCGTGGCTCGACTTGAACGGTGAGTTCGCCATAGGCAATCGCCGCGTCGTTCACGCGGCCGATCAGCTTCTCGCCGAGATATGTCGACAGTTCGCTCAGGGATGCGGTCATGGATTTACCGTTCGATCGTGCCGGTGCGGCGGATCTTCTTCTGCAGCAGAAGAATGCCGTAAAGCAACGCTTCGGCGCTCGGCGGGCAGCCGGGCACATAGATGTCGACCGGCACGATGCGGTCGCAGCCGCGCACCACCGAATAGGAATAATGGTAGTAGCCGCCGCCATTGGCGCAGGAGCCCATCGAGATGACGTAGCGCGGTTCCGGCATCTGGTCGTAGACCTTGCGCAGCGCCGGCGCCATCTTGTTGGTCAGCGTGCCGGCGACGATCATGATGTCGGACTGGCGCGGGGACGCACGCGGCGCGACGCCGAACCGCTCCGAATCATAGCGTGGCATCGAGGTGTGGATCATCTCGACCGCGCAGCAAGCGAGGCCGAACGTCATGAACATCAGCGACCCGCTGCGCGCCCAGGTGATGAGCGCCTCGGTCGAAGTGACCAAAAAGCCCTTGTCGGCCAACTCATTGTTGATCTCGAGGAAGAAGGGATCGTCCTCCCCCACCGGCCTGCCGGTGTTGGGATCGATAATACCCTTGGGCTTCGGCGCGACGAGGGTGCCTGAACTGTCGTTCAATCCCATTCCAGCGCTCCTTTTTTCCATTCATAGGCAAAGCCGATGGTCAGCACCGCCAAAAACACCATCATCGACCAGAAACCGAGCATGCCGATCTTCGAAAACGACACCGCCCACGGAAACAGGAAGGCCACTTCCAGGTCGAAGATGATGAACAGGATCGACACCAGGTAGAAACGGATGTCGAACTTCATGCGGGCGTCGTCGAACGAGTTGAAACCGCACTCGTAGGCGGAAAGCTTTTCGGGATCGGGATTGCGATAGGCCACCAGGAAGGGCGCGGCCAGCAGCGCCAGGCCGACAACCAGCGCCACGCCTATGAACAGGACGATGGGCAGGTATGAGCTCAAGAGTGCGTTCATGCTCGGCTTTCCGTTGGTGCCAATCCACTTTGATTACAGCACCGGACCCTAATGCGGAAGCGTGACAGTTTAACCGCTGAACCGTTTTAAGGGCCTATGCTGCAACGCGGCGAGGGTTAGCGCAGCACTTCCAGCGAAGCAAGTCAAACCTTGTTCAAAACACCGACCTGGACGGCATATCGCGGCAAACTGGTCCGATCCGCTCCTGTTTGATTTCCTGCGCCTATTACTCCACTTTTCTCTCCTGACATGGATGCCGCCAAAACCCTGCTAGCATGCGTTGGAATCAGCCTTTCGACCCTCGGTCAAAACACTTCAAAGTGATGCCTGCATGAAGGAAAAGATCTCGCTCCCCACGGCCCGTCGCATCGCGCTTGCCGCCCAGGGGTTCCTCGATCCCCGCCCGACCGGTACGCCCGACCGCCGGCATTTTGCCCGCACCCTCTCCCGCACCGGCCTGCTGCAGATCGATTCCGTCAGCGCCGTGGTGCGCGCTCATTATATGCCGCTCTATTCGCGCCTTGGCCCCTACCCGTTCTCGCTGCTCGACAACGCGGCCGTGACGCGCAAGCGCACGGTTTTCGAATACTGGGCGCACGAGGCCTCCTTCCTGCCGGTCGAGACATACCCGCTGATGCGCTGGCGCATGCAGCGCGCCGAGCGCGGCGAGGAAATGTATCTGGGGCTCGCCAAATGGGGCCGCGAACACGCTGCCTATATCGAAGAGATCTACCGCCAGGTCGCCGAGCGCGGCCCGATCGCCGCTTCCGCGCTGGAGGGCCAGAAAGGCTCGGGCGGCTGGTGGGGCTGGAGCCATGCCAAGCACGCCTTCGAATGGCTGTTCTGGGCCGGGCGCATCACCACGGCGCACCGCCGCGGTTTCGAGCGCTTCTATGACCTGCCCGAACGCGTGCTGCCGCAGGCGGTCCTCGACCTGCCGGTGCCCACGCCCGAGGACGCGCACCGCGAATTGCTGCGCATTTCCGCCCGCGCCCACGGCGTGGGCACTTCAGGCGATTTGCGCGATTATTTCCGCCTGTCGCCGGCCGATATGAAAGGCCGATTGGAGGAACTGGTTGAAACGGGCGAGTTGCTGCCGGTGCGTGTCGAAGGCTGGGACAAGCCCGCCTATCTTCACAAAGACGCCCGCCTGCCGCGCAAAGTCGAGGCCCGCGCCCTGCTGGCGCCGTTCGATCCGGTCGTCTTCGAGCGGTCGCGCACCGAGCGGCTGTTCGATTTCCACTACCGCATCGAGATCTACACGCCGGCCGACAAGCGGCAATATGGCTATTATGTCCTGCCGTTCCTGCTCGGCGACAGGATCGTGGCACGCGTCGACCTCAAGGCCGACCGTCCGGCCAGCATACTGCGCGTCCATGCGGCCTATGCGGAGCCCGGTGCACCGCCTGAAACCGCTGCAGAGCTGTTCGAGGAATTGAAGCAGATGCAGGGCTGGCTCGGACTCGAACGCATCGAAGTGACGCCTGCCGGGGATTTGGGTCCGGCGCTGCTGAGCGTGATCAGCGACGGGCGCTCTTGACATCAGCCGTCGGCTGCAGCCGTTTGAGGGAGTTTTGTCGGCCTAGGTTCAATGATGGCATCGCAAGAGGTTCTCGACCTGATTCACGAAGCGTTGATTGCGCATGGGATCAGCGCCATCCGTGGACAGAACGATGTCAGGATTGAACTGGAAGACCTGCGCTTTGAAGCCCAAGTTTTCGACAAGGAGCCGTCAGGCTCGGGTCGCAGGCTTGTTCTCGAAATCTACGTCTTCTCACCGTTGCTAGGCACTCAGCCGGTCATCGAATCTTTTGTTGGACTGGGCGACACGCGTGAACAGGCGATTTTCCAAGCATTCGGAAAATTCCTGATCGGTGTATTTCATGTGCTGATCGAGGGCCTTGCGGAGCATGTTTGCGAGAACATGCAAGCCGAGATTGCATTCTGGCAACGGAATGATGCTGGCTGGAAGATCTACGGTGGACCTGTGATCACACAGGCTGCAGTGGAATGCACTCTCAACCGGACATATCCAGCGTTTTATGCCCGCTTGGAAAAACTGTTCACGGCTAAGGTTCGCCCTGGCAGTCATTTCATCCGGATATTCCTGGCGAGCTATGGCGGAGCACTGGTCGGCAACGAAATTCTCCTGGACAACGAAACTTGGCCGGAAGGTCAAGAGCTCCTCGTTGATCAGGACTGGCACCACGGCGACGGGTACCAGGCGCTGCGTCAGGTCATCCTTGCGTTGCCGGGAGATAACAATTGAGCCAACGTACACAGGCTAGCGGATAAACAATGGATATCAAAGCCAGGCTGACCCAAGAGGTGCAGGAGTGCCTCGATAGGATTTCGTCCTTTTCATGGGACGTACATGCGCAGGCAATCCGAAAACGCTACCCTGACCTGCTGGAGACACATTTGGCTTCAAAGTTGATGGCATTTACTTCGATGTGGGTGACGGCGCCGGATGGCTGGACCGGCAAGATGGAGATATCCTTCTGACGGCTTTCGTTACAGCTTTTCCTGATCCCAACAACGAAGATGGCATTCGCGAAGAGCGGTCAGTGGTAGTGAAGCGTCCCCGCCCCTGATTTCAGATTGCCCCTGCGTTGCGTTGACACCGCTGCCCGCAAAAGCCTAAATCCGGTTCAGATGGTCTCTTGCCCGCAACGGCAAGAGCTAAGAGGGAATGCGGTGCGGGGCAAAATCCCAAATCCGCGGCTGTCCCCGCAACTGTAAGCGAAGAGCCAAGGCCGAAAGCCACTGGGGAGTTCCCGGGAAGGCGGCTACCAAGGCGATGACCCGCGAGCCAGGAGACCTGCCGTCTGCGACTTTAGAATCCGATCGCCCGGCGGGTTTCCGGGCAAGGAGCCCGATCTTGGACCACGACAGCAGTTTTTCGGCTGGCACAGCGGATATTTCGTCCGGCCATGATGATGCCTTGGCCGGCGTCACCATCATCGTCTGCGCCTCCTGCCGCGATGAGACCGGCGCCGACGCTCATCCCCGCGCCGGCGAATTGCTGGCGGACGACACGCGCCGCGCCGCATCCGGCGACGACATCCGCATCCGCAGCGTCGAATGCCTCGGCAATTGCAAGCGCCGCCTCAGCGCCGCCATCCTGCGCGACGGGTGCTGGAGCTATGTCTTCGGCGACCTGACCACGACCAGCGGCGCCGACCTCGTGACAGGCGCCAAGCTCTTCGCCACCTCGAAGGACGCCCTGATTCCATGGCGCGGCCGCCCCGATAGCCTGAAGCGTGGCCTCGTTGCCCGCATCCCTCCCTTAGACCTGCTGAAGGATTGACCATGACTGCCCCAGATTCGCCTGCGAACCTCTCCCGCGTTCCCTGCACCGTCGTCACCGGCTTCCTCGGCGCCGGCAAGACGACGCTGGTCCGCCATCTCCTGGAAAACGCCGGCGGCAAGCGCATTGCCATCATTGTCAACGAATTCGGCGACATCGGCATCGATGGCGAGATCCTCAAGGGCTGCGGCATAGACACCTGCCCGGAGGAAAACATCGTCGAACTGGCCAATGGCTGCATCTGCTGCACCGTCGCCGACGATTTCGTGCCGGCGCTCGACAAGATCCTCGCGCTGACGCCGAGGGTCGACCACATCCTGATCGAAACCTCGGGCCTGGCGCTGCCCAAGCCGCTGGTCCAGGCCTTCCAGTGGCCGAGCGTGAAGAGCCGCGTCACAGTCGATGGCGTCATCGCCGTGGTCGACGGCCCGGCGCTGGCCGAAGGCCGCGTCGCCAACGACATGGACGCCTTGCAGGCGCAGCGCGCCGGGGACGAGACGCTCGACCATGACGATCCGGTGGAAGAAGTGTTCGAGGATCAGATCGCCTGCGCCGACCTGATCATCCTGTCGAAGAGCGACCTGATGGACGCCGCCGGCACCGCCCGCGCCAACGCCATCATCAACGAACATTCCGCCCGCGCGGTGAAGATCGTGCCGACGTCGCATGGCAAGGTCGATCCCTCCGTGCTACTCGGGCTCGGTCTCGCCGTCGAGGACGACATCGAAAACCGCAAGTCCCACCATGACGGCGCATTCGACCATGAGCATGACGACTTCGACACCTTCATCGTCGACATTGCCTCGATCGCCAATCCGGACGAGTTGGCAAAGCGCGTCGCCACCGTCGCCGAAGAAGAGAACGTGCTGCGCGTAAAAGGCTTCGTCGAGGTCGGCGGCAAGCCCATGCGGCTCTTGCTGCAGGCCGTCGGGCCGCGCGTCAATCATTACTATGACCGCGCCTGGACCGCGCAGGACGACCGCCGCTCGCGTCTCGTCGTCATCGGCCTGAAGGGGCTGAACCGCCCGGCGATCGAGCGTATACTCGCCGGCTGATCTCGGACACGGGTTGCGATGCACATCCTCACCACGACATCCGCCTCGCTCGACGACCTCGCCGAGCCGGTCGATCTGCGGCAGACGCCGGCGGATATCGTGGCCCTGTCCTTCACCGACAGCGACCTCGCCGGACTGGCGGCGGCCTGGAAGGCCGAAGCGGAACACCTGCCTTCGATGCGGCTGGCGGCCCTGCGTGACCTGCGCCATCCCATGTCCGTCGACCTCTGGGTCGACAGCGTCGCCCGCCACGCCAAGGTCATCCTCGTGCGCATCCTCGGCGGCTACGACTGGTGGCGCTACGGCTGCGACCAGCTTGCCTCGACCGCCCGCGAACGCGGGATCAAACTGGCGCTGCTGCCCGGCGAATGCCGCGACGAGGATCTGCGCCTGATCGAAGCCTCGACGCTACCGCGCGAGGAGCTCGATGGCCTGCTCGACTATTTCCGCGAGGGCGGCCCGGCGAATATGAGCGCGCTGGTGCGGAGATTGGCGGGGCTGGCTGGATCGGATGCGGACGTAGCAGAGCCGGTTCCAGTGCCGAAAGCCGGGTTTTATGAGCCAGGACTTGGGGTCGTTGGTGATCCTTCACACCCCCCTCTGTCCTGCCGGACATCTCCCCCGCAAGGGGGGAGATCGGACTTCATCAAAGCCGGCTCTTTTCCCGTTTCATTAGAAGCTGACGCGTCCGCAACCTCGACAATTGGCGAAATCTCCAATGACAGCGCAATCTCCCCCCTTGCGGGGGAGATGTCCGGCAGGACAGAGGGGGGTGTGAAGGAACTCGACGCTGACAACGTCAACGCTCCTATCATCCCCATCCTGTTCTATCGCTCGATGCTATTGGCCGCCGATGTCGCGCCCATCGATGCGCTTTTCCACGCGCTCCGCCAGCGCGGCATCAATCCGGTCCCCATCTTCGTCTCCAGCCTCAAGGACCCCTCATCCCTGGCGTTCGTGGAAACCGCACTCGCCGCGCTCAATCCCGCCGCCATCATCACCGCGACCGCTTTCGCGTCCGGCGCCGAACCCGGCATTGAAACCCTGTTCGACCGCGCCGGCGTACCGGTCTTCCAGGTCATCGTCGCCACCACCCGCCGCGACGTCTGGGAGACCAACCAGCGCGGCCTGGCGCCCGCCGACCTCGCCATGCATGTCGTGCTGCCCGAACTCGACGGCCGCATCCTGGCCGGCGCCATTTCCTTTAAGGGCGAGAGCGAGATCGATCCAGCACTTGGCCACCGCGCCTTTGCCAACCGGCCGGAACCGGATCGTGTGGCGCAAGTGGCTGACCGCGTCGCGGCCTTTATCCGCCTGCAGGAGACAGCCCGCGCCGAACGCAAGCTGGCCATCCTGATGCCGGATTATCCCAGTGCCCCCGGCCGCACCGGCTACGCCGTGGGTTTGGATGTCCCGTCCAGCGTGCTGGCCATGCTGCAGGACCTCAGCGAACAGGGCTATGTCGTTGAGGGGATTCCGCAAACGCCGCGTGAGTTGCTGGCGCGGCTGGGCCAGGGCGGGCATGGCTTGGCCTTGAGGGATTATGTGGAGTTCTCGAAGGCATTGCCGTCTGCAGCAATTGCTGCCGTAGATGCAGCTTGGAAGGCTGAATATGAGATAGGTTTGTGCGAGGCCCCCCCCTCTGTCCTGCCGGACATCTCCCCCGCAAGGAGGGAGATCGGCAGTTCCGCCATCGGCGCTCATTCTGCGACGTTCGTAGCTGGCGAAAGCGGCAATGAGAGCTCAATCTCCCCCCTTGCGGGGGAGATGTCCGGCAGGACAGAGGGGGGCGCCTCGCGCCAAAGCTTCCCCTTCCGCGCTGCCACCTTCGGCAACATCACGGTCGCCCTCGCCCCAGACCGCGGCCGCTCCGTCGACCGCCGCGCCGACTACCACGACCCGACGCTCCCGCCGCGCCATGCGCTGATCGCCTTCGGCCTGTGGCTGCGCAAATCGCTCGGCGTCCATGCGCTCGTCCATGTCGGCGCGCATGGCACGCTGGAGTGGCTGCCGGGCAAGACCGTTGCGCTTTCGGAGAACTGCTTTCCCGAGATCGTCACCGGCGCCATGCCCGTCATCTATCCCTTCATCGTCTCCAACCCCGGCGAAGCGGCGCAGGCCAAGCGGCGCATTGCCGCCGTCACCCTTGGTCATTTGCCGCCGCCGCTGACCGGTGCCGGCCTGGATGAAGACCAGCACAAGCTGGAAAGGCTGGTCGACGAATACGCCCAGGCCGACGGGCTCGACCGCCGCCGCCGCGACCGCCTTGCCAAGCTGATCGTCGAGACGGCGCAGAAGACCGGCCTCGCTTCCGAAGCCGGCGTCGCCACGACCGACGCGCCCGACGAAGCGTTGCGCCGCATCGACGCCTGGCTCTGCGACCTCAAGGATTTTGCCATCAAGGACGGGCTGCATATCTATGGCCGCGCCCCTGAGGACGAGCCCGACGCCATGCGGCGCCAAAGTGCGGCAGCCGAGAAGGCGGCGCTGCTCGCCGCACTCGATGGCCGCCACGTCAAGGCCGGCCCGGCCGGCGCGCCCGCGCGGGGTCGCTCGGACGTTCTGCCCACCGGCCGCAATTTGTTCACCTCGGACCCGCGCACCATGCCGACGCCGACCGCCTATGATCTGGGCAAGGCAGCGGCGGAGGAAGTGGTGCGCGGCTACATGCAATCGCATGGCGACTGGCCGCGCTCGCTGGTCATCGATCTCTGGGGCTCGGCCTCACTGCGCACCGGCGGCGAGGAGATCGCGCAAGGATTGGCGCTGATGGGCTGCCGGCCGCAATGGGATTCGGCGACCGGCCGCATCACCGGCATCGAGGTATTGTCGCCGGCCACGCTCGGAAGGCCACGCGTCGATGTCACCTGGCGCATATCAGGCCTGTTCCGCGATATGTTCCCGACCCAGATCGCACTGATCGATGCCGCCGCCAACGCGGTAGCCGCCCGCGACGAGGACGATACGGAAAACCCGCTCGCGGCCAAAACCCGTGCCGACGGCAAGCTCAGCCCGCGCATCTTCGGCACCTCGCCCGGCACCTATGGCGCTGGCGTCGAGGATATTTTGTCCTCCGGCAACTGGGCGGTGCGCGAAGAGATCGGCCGCGCCTATCTCGACGCCACCTCGCACGCCTATGGCGGCGCAGAAGGAGAAGGCATCTCGGTGCCCGGCGCCTTCGAAACCCGCATCGCCGAGGCCGATCTTCTCGTCCACACCGGCGACGACCCCGGCCGCGACATCCTCGAAGGCTCCGCCGACGTCGCCTTCATCGGCGGCTTTTCGGCCGCCTTGGCAACGCTCGGCAGGAATGCCGACGTCATCGTGCTCGACACCACGGACCCGCAAAAGCCGAAGCCGCGCTCGGTCAGCGAGGCTGTGTCGCGGGTGGTTCGCGCACGCGCCGTCAATCCACGCTTCATATCAGGCCAGATGCGCCATGGCCCGCGCGGCGCCTCCGAATTCGCCGAAACGGTCGACCGGCTGGTCGGCTTTGCCGAAACCACGCACGCCATTTCGGGAGCGCTGATCGAGGCGGTGCATGATGCCTATCTCGGCGATCCCGAGGTTCGCGCCTTCATCCTGCGCGAAAACCCCGCCGCTGCCAAAGTCATCGCCGAGCGCTTCCTGTCGGCGCGACGGCGTGGCCTCTGGCATCCCCTGCGCAATTCCATCGACGACGACTTGACGGCCATGATTGCCGAGGCCGAGGCGCTTGGGGTGGCTGCATGAACGCCTTCTCGCGCCGCGGCGCCTGCCCGGCTTTGTCGGCGCCAATGCAAACCGGCGACGGGCTTTTGGTGCGGCTCAACCCGGTCGCTGGAGGCCCATCTTCTGGAGGATTGTCGCCGAAGCTTTTGATCGGGTTAGCCGAATCCGCCTTGCGGCATGGCAACGGCATCATGGAAGTCACCGCGCGCGGCAGTCTGCAGATACGCGGGCTGACCACGGACAGCGCGGCGCTGCTGGCGGCGGAGGTCGATGCGCTTGATATCGCGGTGCGCACCGGCGTGCCGGTCGAGACCGGGCCGCTGGCCGGCACCGACCCGCAAGAGATTGCCGATCCCCGGCCGCTGGCCGAGCGGATCAGGGCGGCAATTGACGAGGCTGGGCTGACGCAACGGCTCGGGCCGAAGGTTTCCGTGATTGTCGATGGCGGTGGGCAGTTGACCATGGATGCGGTGACGGCCGATGTGCGGCTGAAGGCGGTGCGGGCCAGCGCTGGCGTGCCGTGGGCTGTGTCTGTTGCCGGTGATGGTCAAAGCGCGAGGCCGCTTGCGACGGTCGATGACGATGTAGCGCGCGATATTGCCGTTGCGGTGCTCAGGATGATTGCCGAGAAGGGTCGGGAGGCCCATGCGAGGGATTTGACGGAGCGCCAATTGGTCTCTCTCGCAGGTTGGCACTCCGTCGCACCCCCCTCTGTCCTGCCGGACATCTCCCCCGCAAGGGGGGAGATCGGCGGTTCCGACGCCGGCTCTCGTCCTGCAACATCGGCGGTGGACGTGACGTCGGCAATTGGCGAAAGCGCCGATGACGGCTCAATCTCCCCCCTTGCGGGGGAGATGTCCGGCAGGACAGAGGGGGGTGTGCAGGATCGCCGACCTATCGGTCTTTTCTCTTTATCGACCGACCACGCCCTCGGCATTGCCCTCCCCTACGGCAGCATGCCGGCCGACAAGCTCATCGCCCTCGCTCAACACGCCCTCGCCCTCGGCACGTCAGAAATCCGCCCAGCCCCAGGCCGCGTCTTGCTTTTCCTAGGTCAGCCACCGGCCGCCAACTCATCGCTCCAACACACCGCCACCGCCCTCGGCTTCGTCACCGCCCCCACCGACCCGCGCACGCGCATAGCCGCTTGCCCCGGCACACCAGCCTGCGCCTCCGGCCGCATCGCCACGCGCGACATTGCCGAGACAATCGCCACTGAAAATGCCGACATCCTCGACTTCACCCTGCACGTTTCCGGCTGCGCCAAGGGTTGCGCCCACCCCGGCTCGGCGGCGCTGACGATTGTCGGCGGCGAAAACGGAGCCGGACTTGTCGTGAACGCGACGGCAAAGGCCCTTCCTGCGGGCTACAGGCCGGGCTATGACGCCGCGCGCGGCATTGGCCGCGTCGCGGCAATGATCCGCGGCACACGATATCAAGGCGAAACCGCCGCCGCTTGCCTGGCAAGGCTCGGGCCGGCCGGTATCGCCGAGGCTTACCGACAGGCCCAAACTGAAAAACGGAAATGAGCATGGCCGCCTACGACTATATCCATGACGGCACGGCGATCTATGAGCGCTCCTTCGCCATTATCCGCGCGGAGGCCGATCTGTCGCGCTTCTCCGAGGCCGAGGCCGATGTTGCCATCCGCATGATCCATGCCTGCGGGCAGGTCGAAGCATCAAGTCATTTTGTGTTCTCCAAGGATTTCGTTGCCGCTGCCCGCATCGCTTTGGCGGCGGGCGCGCCGATCTTCTGCGACGCGGAAATGGTCTCGCATGGCGTCACCCGCGCCAGGCTGCCAGCCGGCAACGAGGTGATCTGCACGTTGCGCGATCCGCGCACGCACGACATCGCCAGGGAGATCGGCAACACCCGCTCCGCCGCCGCGATCGACCTGTGGGGCGACCGCATGGCCGGTTCGGTGGTCGCCATCGGCAATGCGCCGACCGCGCTCTTCTATCTCTTGGAGAAGTTGCGCGACGGCGCGCCGAAACCGGCGGCCATCATCGGCATGCCGGTCGGCTTCGTCGGCGCTGCCGAATCGAAGGACGCGCTGGCCGAGAATTCCTATGGCGTTCCCTACGCCATCGTGCGCGGCCGGCTCGGTGGCAGCGCCGTGACCGCCGCCGCGCTCAATTCATTGGCGAGGCCGGGCCTGTGAACGCCATTGCAAAAGGCCGTCTCGTCGGCGTAGGCACCGGTCCCGGCGACCCCGAACTGCTGACCCTGAAAGCCGCGCGCACCTTGGCGGAAGCCGATGTCGTGGCCTATTTCGCCAAGCGCGGCAACAACAGCAACGCGCGCGCCATCGTCGAAGCGCAGTTCCGCCCCGAAATGACGGAACTGCCGCTGCTCTATCCCGTCACCACCGAAATCGACAAGGACCACGACGACTACCGGTCGCAGATCACGGCTTTCTATGAGGAGTCGGCCGAGAGGGTCGCCGAGCACCTCGAAGCCCGCAGGATGGTTGCCGTGCTGTCCGAGGGCGACCCGCTTTTCTACGGCTCCTACATGCATCTGCATGTGCGCCTCGCCCATCGCTTCCCGACCGAAGTCATTCCCGGCGTCACCGCCATGTCCGGCTGCTGGTCGCAGACTGGTATCCCGATCGTCCAGGGCGACGATGTGCTGACGGTGCTGCCCGGCACGATGAGCGAGTTCGAGCTGACGCGCCGGCTGGCTGACACCGATGCCGCCGTCATCATGAAGGTCGGCCGTAACCTGCCCAAGATCAGGAGGGCGCTGGAGGCTACGGCCAAGCTGTCGCGCGCCGTCTATGTCGAGCGCGGCACCATGGCCGGCAGCGTGTCGATGAAGCTGGCCGACAAGCCGGACGACAAGGCGCCCTATTTCGCCATCGTGCTGGTCGCCGGCTGGTCCGGCCGCCCCGGCGCCGTGGGAGCGCAAGTATGAGCGGCCGTCTCACTGTCATCGGCCTTGGCCCCGGCAATGCCGATCAGGTCACGCCGGAAGCCAGCCGCGCCGTCGCCGAGGCGAAATTCTTTTACGGCTACAAACCCTATCTCGACCGGCTGGACTTGCGCTCGGATCAGACCCGCGTCGCTTCCGACAATCGCGAGGAACTCGCCCGCTCCAAGGACGCACTGGTCAAAGCCGCCGAGGGCCACGACGTCGCGGTGGTTTCCGGTGGCGATCCCGGCGTGTTCGCCATGGCGGCGGCCGTCTGCGAGGCGATCGAGGCCGGCCCGGCCGAATGGCGCGCGGTCGATGTCGCTGTGGTGCCCGGCATCACCGCCATGCTGGCGGTCGCCGCCCGCATCGGCGCGCCGCTCGGCCATGATTTCTGCGCCATCTCGCTGTCCGACAATCTGAAGCCCTGGGAGCTGATCGAACTGCGCCTGCTGGCGGCGGCCGGCGCCGGCTTCGTCATCGCGCTCTATAACCCGATCAGCAAGGCGCGCCCCTGGCAGCTCGGCCGCGCCTTTGAATGCCTGACCGCTATCCTGCCTGGCACCACGCCGGTGATTTTCGGCCGCGCCGCCGGCCGCCCGGACGAGCGCATCGAGGTCAACCTGCTGGCCGATGTCGAGGCTGAAAAAGCCGATATGGCGACCTGCATCATCATCGGCTCGCCGGAAACCAGGATCATCAAGCGCGCGGAGAAGCCGGCGCTGGTTTACACGCCGCGCTCGTCCACGGGGCGGACAAAATGATCGACCATCAGGGTCAGTGCTTCGACGGTTTCAGCCGCGGGAACATCCGGCAGATCAGGCCTGCGAATCATGACCACCTCGAGGCCAAGCGCCCGCGCCGCGGCGATCTTGCCATAAGTCGCTTCGCCGCCGCTGTTCTTGGACACGACGACATCGATGCGTTGCTTTTCGAGCAGCGCGCGTTCCTCCGCCTCACGAAACGGGCCACGGGCCAGCAGATATACGGCATCGGGCACGGCAAGCTTGGGCTCGACCGGGTCGACACTGCGGATAAGATGGTGGTGCTGGGGCGCTGCTTCGAAAGCGGCTACTTCTTGCCGGCCGAGTGCCAGGAAAACGCGGCGCGGCGCCACTCCAAGCGCTTGCACGGCATCGGCAACCTTATCGACCAGCGTCCAGCGGTCGCCTTCGACAGGCTCCCAGCCGGGGCGCCGCAGAGCAAGGATCGGCACGCCGGCAGTGCGCGCCGCCTGTGCGGCATTGGCGGAGATCTGCGCCGCGTAGGGATGCGTGGCGTCGATCAGCAGGTCGGTGCCCGTCTCCCGCAGGTAGGCGGCCAACCCATCGGCGCCGCCAAAGCCTCCGCTTCGCATCGGCACGCCCTGTGCGACCGGGCTTTCGGTGCGCCCGGCCAGCGACAGCGTGACCGAAGCGCGCGCAGCCAGTTTTCCGGCCAGTTGCCGGGCTTCGGTGGTGCCGCCGAGGATCAGAATGCGGTGGGTCATCATGCCTGCTAGGGGTCAATCGAGCGCCGCTTGGCTTACAATCGTTGGCATCGGCGAGGACGGTTTAGCCGGTCTCGGCGACGAGGCCAAGCAGCGGATTGCCAGGGCGGAAGTCATCTTCGGCGGCAAGCGGCACCTGGCGCTCGTCGCTTCCTTCTCCAAGGGCGAGCCGCGCGCCTGGCCGGTTCCTTTCGATGCCGAGATGGCTGACGTCCTGGCGCTTGCCGGCAGGCGCGTCTGCGTGCTCGCCTCGGGCGATCCGTTCTTCCACGGCGTTGGCGCCACCCTCGCCCGGAAAGTGAAGGCGCAGGAGATGCATGTCATTCCCGCGCCGTCAGCGATTTCGCTGGCGTCCGCCCGCCTTGGCTGGGCGCTGCAGGACATCGAGACCGTCTCGCTGCATGGCCGGCCACTCGACCTGATCCGGCCACTCCTGCAACCGAACGCGCGCATCCTGGCGCTGACGTCGGACGCCGAAGCCCTTGCGGCGATCGCCCGCCTGCTCACCGAACTCGACTTCGGCGCATCGCGGCTCACCGTTCTGGAGGCACTGGGCGGGCCAAACGAGAACCAGCGTTCGGCGCGCGCCGATGCCTTCGATCTCGAAAGCATCAATCCGCTGAACGTGTTGGCGGTCGAAGTTGAATCCGGTCCGGATGCGCGCGTCCTGCCGCTCACATCAGGCCTTGCCGATCATCTGTTCGACCATGACGGCCAGATCACCAAGCGCGAAATCCGCGCGATCACCCTGTCGGCGCTGGCGCCACGGCGCGGCGAGCTGCTGTGGGACATCGGCGCCGGCTCCGGTTCCATCGGCATCGAATGGATGCTGGCCCACCCTTCCATGCGCACTATAGCCGTCGAGGCCGACCCGGTCCGCGCCGCCCGTATTGGCCGCAACGCCGCCGCCTGTGGCGTTCCCGGCCTTGTCGTGGTGGAAGGCAGCGCCCCCAGGGCGCTTGCCAGGCTGGACACGCCTGATGCGATCTTCATTGGCGGCGGCGGCAGCGATGCCGGTGTCTTGAATGCCGCCATCAAGGCGCTGCGCGCTGGCGGCCGCCTCGTTGCCAACGCGGTGACGCTGGAGATGGAAACCCTGCTTCTCGCCCGCCATGTCTCGCTTGGCGGCGATCTCACGCGGATAAACATATCCCGCGCATCGCCCGTCGGCTCGATGCAGGCATGGCGGCCAGCCATGCCAGTCACGCAATGGAGCTGGGTGAAGCCATGATGGTCGCGGGTATTGGCAGCCGAAAAGGGGTGAGCGTCGAGGACGTGCTTGCGGCGGTCGAAACCGCTGTGGAAGCGCATGGGCTTGCGATGACGGCGCTTTCGGCACTGGCGACGACCGAGTTCAAGAAGGATGAAGAAGCGATCTCTGCCGCTGGCCGCGTGCTGAATCTTCCGGTCATCGTCGTCGATGATGCAGCACTTCAGGCCGTCTCGTCGGACACGCTCAGCCATTCCGAGCTCTCGCAAGAACTCGCCGGCACCCCATCGGTTTCCGAGGCATCCGCCCTTGCCGTCGCCGGCAAAGGCGCCAGACTGCTCGGGCCCCGCACGGTGCTCGGCCCGGTCACCTGCGCCATCGCCATCAGTGGAGATGCGCCATGACCGTCCATTTCATCGGCGCCGGTCCGGGTGCCGCCGACCTCATCACGCTGCGCGGTGCGAGGCTGCTGGCAAGCTGCCCGGTCTGTCTTCACGCTGGTTCGATCGTCGCACCCGAATTGCTGCAGCACTGCGCGCCGGGGACAAAACTGATCGACACCGCGCCGATGTCTCTCGACGAGATCGAGGCCGCCTATCTCGAGGCCCACAAAAAAAGCCATGACGTCGCCCGCCTGCATTCCGGCGACCTGTCGGTGTGGAGTGCCGTTGCCGAGCAGATCCGCCGGCTGGAAAAGCATGGCATTCCTTACACGCTGACGCCGGGCGTCCCCTCCTTCGCCGCTGCCGCCGCCGCACTTCGCCGCGAACTGACCATTCCCGAGGTCGCGCAAAGTCTGGTGCTGACGCGCGTCTCCGGCCGCGCCTCGAAAATGCCGCCCGGCGAAACGCTCGCCGGCTTCGGCCGCACCGGCGCCACGCTTGCTATTCATCTTGCCATCCACGCCATCGACCGCGTCGTCGCCGAGCTCACGCCGCACTATGGCGGCGATTGCCCGGTGGCGGTCGTCTTCCGCGCCTCCTGGCCGGACGAGCGCGTGCTGACCGGCACGCTGGCGACCATTGAGGCGCTGTTGGCCGCCGATCCGATGGAGCGCACGGCGATCATCTTCGTCGGCCGCTCGCTGGCGGCGCAAGGTTTTGGCGAGAGTTCATTATACGACGCCCACTATCAGCGGCGTTTTCGCGGACGGGACGGATTGTGAGCGGCAGCACCAAAAACAACGGCGAAAACGCCACGCTCGAAAAAGCCTTGTCCCGGCTGAATTTCAAGCCGCGCCGGCTGGAATCGGGTCACGTCTGGCTGGCCGGCGCCGGCCCCGGCGACCCCGGCTGCCTGACGCTCGAAGTGTTGGCGGCACTGGCCGACGCGGATGCGTTGGTCTACGACGCGCTGGTTTCATCAGATGTCGTCGCCGTCGCCGAAAATGCCGAGCTTTTCTTTGCCGGCAAGCGCGGCGGCAAACCGTCGATGAAACAGGACGACATCACCGCCCTTTTGGTCCGGCTGGCGCGCGACGGCCGCCGCGTCGTCAGGTTGAAGGGCGGCGATCCCTATATTTTTGGCCGTGGCGGCGAAGAAGCCTTGGCGCTGGCGCGCGAAAATATCCCGTTCCGCGTCCTGCCCGGCCTGACCTCGGGCCTCAGCGCGCTGGCCGCGACCGGCATTCCCGCCACCATGCGCGGCATCAACAAGGCGGTGATCCTGGCCACCGGCCACGCCGCCGGCACCGATGACGATCTCGATTGGGCGGCGATCGCCCGCACCGGCCAGCCTGTCGTCGTCTATATGGGCATGGCCAACCTGCCTTTGATCGCGGCGGCACTGCTCGACGGCGGGCTGGCGCCTTCGACACCGGCGGCAGTGATCGTCGCCGCGACGACGCCGCAGGAACGAACCGTCGTCGCAACGCTCGCCACCATTGCCGAGAAAGCCGCAGCCGCCGGTCTCGCCTCGCCGGCGCTGATCGTCGTTGGCGGCATCGTCGCCATGCGCGCGGCCCTTGCGGGGCAAGCATGACGGCCCGCGCCATCATCATCGGCGCGCCGCGCTCCGGCTCCGGCAAGACCAGTGTCACCATCGGCATTTTACGCGCGCTCACCCGGCGCGGGTTGAAAGTGCGCGGCGCCAAATCCGGCCCCGACTATATCGACCCTGGCTTCCACACCGCCGCCACGGGACTGTCCGGCGTCAATCTCGACAGCTGGGCGATGCCGCCATCGCTGCTCAATGCGCTCGCCGCGCAAGCGGCCGACGATACCGACTTCGTCATCCTCGAAAGCGCCATGGGCCTGTTCGACGGCATTCCGGCAGCTCAAGGCCGCACTGGTTCGGCCGCCGATCTTGCGCGGCTCTACGGCTTGCCGGTGCTGCTGGTGCTCGATGTGTCCGGCCAGTCGACCACGGCGGCCGCCGTCGCCAAGGGTTTCGCCACCTACGATCCGGATGTCCGCATGGCCGGCGTCGTGCTCAACCGGCTGGGCAGCGAGCGTCACCGCCGGCTGTCGGGCGACGCCATCGAGGCGATCGGCCTGCCGGTCGTCGGCGCCATCCTGCGCGACCCCACGCTCAAGTTGCCCGAGCGCCATCTCGGCCTCGTCCAGGCCGGCGAATATGACGACCTGATGGCGCATCTCGACCGGCTGGCCGACATGGCGGAAAAGTCGCTCGATCTCGACGCGATCATGGCCCTGGCGACACCTTTCACCCCGGCGCTTGGCGGCTTCGACGACGCGCTCGCACCACCCGGTCAGCGCATCGCGCTGGCCGGGGATGCCGCCTTCACCTTCCTCTATCCACATGTCGCCGCCTACTGGCGCAAGGCGGGTGCCGAAATCGTCCCGTTCTCGCCGCTCGCCAACGAAGCGCCCGACGAGACCTGCGATGTTTGCTGGCTGCCCGGCGGCTATCCCGAGCTTCACGCCGGCCGCCTCGCCGCCGCCGCGACTTTCCGCGCCGGGATGACCCGTTTCGCCGCGACAAAGCCCATCCATGGCGAGTGCGGTGGCTTCATGGTGCTGGGCGGAGCGCTGGAGGACGCGTCAGGCGAAACGCATGCGATGCTCGGCCTGCTCGGCCATTCCACCAGCTTCGCCAAACGCAAGATGAATCTCGGTTATCGCGAGGCTCGGTTGCGCGCCGATTGCCCGCTGGGCTCACAAGGTGCGCTGATCCGCGGCCACGAATTCCACTATGCTCAGATGACGGCGACAGGCAATGACGAGCCGCTGGCCGACCTTGCCGACGGCCAGGGCAATCCGATCGGCGCCTCGGGCTATCGGCGCGGCCATGTCAGCGGCACCTTCTTCCATGCGATTGCGAGGGGCTAGAGCATGAAGTTCAAGAATCTGGCTCTTTCACCACGGCAGGTCGTCGACGACATCGCGCTTTGCCTGGTCTTCTTCACCCGTCTGCCGCTGCCCGTCTTCGATTTTCGCGGCCGCAGTCTTGCCGCCGCGATCTGGGCAGCCCCCATTGCCGGACTTGTCGTCGGCCTGATCGGCGCCATCGTCTTCGCCACGGCGGAACGGTTTGGCCTGGCCATGGGGCCGGCGGCCGCACTTGCGCTCGTGGCAACCGTGCTCACCACCGGCTGCCTGCATGAGGACGGGCTATCCGACGTCGCCGACGGCTTTGGCGGCGGCAAATCACGCGGCCGCAAACTCGAGATCATGCGCGACAGCCGCATCGGCGCCTATGGTGCGGCGGCGCTGGGCCTGTCGCTGCTGATCCGCTGGAGCGCGCTGTCGGAACTCGTCGACCCTACACAGGCCCTGTTCGCCCTCCTGGCCGCGCACGCGGCCTCGCGCGGCCTGCTTGGCGCCTTCATGCATCTCTTGCCCCCGGCGCGGATCGACGGGCTCTCGGCCGACGCAGGCACGGTTTCGCAGGAAACCGCCATAGCCGGCGCCGTGCTCGGCGCGATCCCGCTCCTCTTGCTCGGACTGGGCGGCGCCGTTTTCGCGCTGATCCTGCTTGGCCTGCTGTTTGCCGCCTTCCGCGCCCTTTGCCTCAACCAGATCGATGGCCAGACCGGCGACACGATCGGCGCCTTGCAGCAGGCAAGCGAGATCGCGGTGCTGCTCGTCGCTTCCGTAGCGCTTTCCTGATCCCTTGGCCTGATCCCTTGGCCTGATTCCTTTTCGGAGACTTTGCCCCCATGCCCTTCAAATCGCTTAGTGAATTGCGCGCCGCCTGCCTCGACCTGCCGGCCGGCAGCGATGCCGCGGCCAATGCGGTCGTCCGCCGCCAGGACACGCTGACCAAGCCGCAAGGCAGCCTTGGCCGGCTGGAGACGATCGCCGCCTGGCTGGCGCGCTGGCAGGGCCGCGACATGCCGAAACTCGACCGCGTAAAAGTCTTCGTCTTCGCCGGCAACCACGGCGTCACCGCGCAAGGCGTGTCGGCCTATCCCTCGGAAGTCACCGTGCAGATGGTGGCGAACTTCGCCGGCGGCGGTGCCGCCATCAACCAGCTTGCCCGCATGGCCGGCGCCGAACTCGACGTCATCCCGCTCGATCTCGACCATCCGACCGGCGACTTCACGCAAGGGCCAGCGATGGATGAGAAAGCTTTTCTCGCCGCCGTCTCGGCCGGCTACGACGCGGTGACGAAAGACATCGACCTGATCTGCTTCGGCGAAATGGGCATCGGCAACACCACGCCGGCGGCCGCCATCTCAGCAGCCCTGTTCGGCGGCGGTGCGGAAAAATGGACCGGACGCGGCACCGGTGTCGATGACGCCGGCCTCAAGCGCAAGGTGGTCGCCATCGAAGCCGGCCTGAAGCGCCACGCTGCCGCCTTCGCCGATCCGCTGACTATCGCCGCAGCACTCGGCGGCCGCGAACTCGCTGCCATCTTCGGCGCGACGCTGGCCGCCCGGCATCTCGGCATACCCGTGCTGCTCGACGGCTTCGTCTGCACCGCAGCCGCAGCCCCGCTGGCAAAGCTGCACCCAACCGGCCTCGCCCACACCATCGCCGCACACGTCTCGGCTGAGTCAGGCCATCGCGGCCTGCTCGAAGCGCTTGGCCTGCCGCCGCTGCTCGATCTCGGCATGCGGCTCGGCGAAGGCTCCGGCGCTTGCCTTGCTGTCAACATCGTCCGCTCGGCGCTGGAGTGCCATGCCCGTATGGCGAGTTTTGCCGAGGCTGGTGTTTCGGAGAAGTAAATCCATCAAAATTCAACGTGATTGAGCCAAAACCATAACGCCGCTTTGATTGTTCCATGAGACGAGGAAATCTCATGGAGAAATCGAATGATGTATTTGAAGACAACAATTATCGTTGCGCTGTTTTGCAGCACTGTTGCGCCGGCATTTTCTCAGATCCTTGACGAGACAGGCCGGCCGCGGCGGCCCGGTGACGACGGCCTTGCCAAGGTGCAGTCCGGCATCACCATGAGCATTCCGGTCAAGGACGGCGAAGACATCGCGGTGCAGCAGGAGGCCGGGCTTCGTTCCTTCTACAAGCTCGCGGCCGGCAGTTGCGCCATGGTGCTCGAAACCATCGCCGACAGCTGCGAAGTCACCAACGTCACCACCAATGTCAACGCCAGGGATCGCAGCATGGGCGCCGCCGCCGGATCGCAGATCACCGTGACCGGCCAGATCGCCATGAAGGTCAAGTTCAAGGCCAGCCTCGGCAAGCCCGCGCCGTGATCGGCGCATGCTCGAGACGCGTCAAACGCGTCTCGTTTTCAGGGTCTTTCCACCAACTCTTCTAGAAATTTGGTGGGTGCGCACAGGATTGAACTGTGGACCCGCTGATTAAGAGTCAGCTGCTCTACCAACTGAGCTACGCACCCACTCGGCCGGCAAAAACCGGCGTTGGCGGGCATATAGCCGCCACCATCGGTCCTGTCCAGCCCTGCCGGAATCATTTCCCGACAAATCGCCTGGAGCCTCGCTTTTGGGCGTTGACGCAGGACGAAGCCTTACGTTCTTTTGGCGGGACAGCGCCCCCCTCTGCCCTGCCGGGCATCTCCCCCTCCAGGGGGGAGATCGGAAGCTTCGTCGTCCCACCTCTCTTTCTGCATTCGCAGGTTGGCGAAATCCGAAGTTACGGCCAATCTCCCCACTTGAGGGGAGATGTCCGGCAGGACAGAGGGGGGCGGTGAAGGATCGCTAACAGCGACGGTCTTCCTCTATGCATTAAGGCGCGGTCAGACGAACAGTCTGCCCTCCGCAACCTTCACTGCATTGCCACCAATGCGCGCCGAGGCCAGTTTTCCGCCTTGCACGGTCAGTTCGAGGCGGATGCGCGATGGCCGGCCCATCTCCAGCCCCTGCTCTATCCACAGCTGCGAAATGCCGTCGGTCGGCGCGTCGAAATGCATGATGGCGCCGGCAAAGGCGGCAGCCGCCGAGCCGGTCGCCGGATCCTCGTAGGAAGGCGTGCCGGGCACGATCATGCGCACATGGAAGGCGCTTTCGTGGTTCACTGTCTCGCGGCAATAGACATAGGGGCTGGCGAAGGCCCACTCGCTCTTGCGCGGCGCCAGTTCCGACCAGGCCTGGTTGTCCAGCCGGATGCGGCCCGCCGCCTCGAGATTGGCAACTGGAATGGTGACATAGGGCACGCCCGCCGACCAGAACGCGACGCGGTGATTCTCGAAGCCGATTTCATGCGGCGTCAACCCAAGGGCGGCGCCGATCGCCTCCGGATCGGCCTCGAGCTTCAGCGGTTCCGGCAGCTTCGCCAGGTCGAACTCGGCGAAGGTGTTGCCGTCGTGCTTGCTGACGGCGCAACGCACCGGGCCGATATTTTCCTCCAGCACGAAGATGCCGGCGCCGCCCTCCTCCGCCAGTTCGGCCAGCGCGATCGCGGCGCCGACCGTCGGATGGCCGGCGAACGGCATTTCATAGTCGGGCGTGAAGATGCGGATGCGGTTTTTGTGCTTGGGATTGTCCGGCGGCAGCACGAAAACCGATTCCGACAGGTTGAACTCGCGCGCGATGGCCTGCATCGCGGCCGTGTCCAATCCCTTGCTGTCCAGCACGACGGCCAAGGGATTGCCGGCCAGTCGCTCGGTCGTAAACACATCGTAAAGCAAGTAATTCCGGGTTTTCATTCCTGCCTCAATCCAAACATGGGCGAAATTTAATTTGATATTTGAACCAGTAAGCCTGATCTGTGCACAGATAGGGACATTACGCATTATAGGGGTCCAGCGTGGACCAGATTGTCAATCTGCCAAAGACGGAATCGGATTCCGCCATCGAGACGGCGCTTGGGCTCGACCCGACGGGGCGGCGCAAGTCGCGCCGGCGCGGCTGGCTCTATGCGCTGCTGGCGCTGATCGTGCTCGTCGCCGGGCTTGGCGTCTATCAGTGGTATGCCGGCTCGCCGGCCAGGATCGACTACACCACCGTGCCTGCCGCCAAGGCCGACCTCACCGTCGCGGTATCCGCAACCGGCACGCTGCAGCCCCTGACCCAGGTCGACATTTCAAGCGAACTGTCCGGCATCATCCGCTCGGTCTCGGCCGAGGAGAACCAGCAGGTCAAGAAGGGTGACGTGCTGGCAACACTCGACACGGTGAAACTCGAAGTCCAGATCGAGCGCGCCGAAGCTTCGGCCAAGGCCGCCGCCGCCAATGTCGAGGACGCTACGGTTACGCTGACCGAAAACGAGAAGGCGCTGGTGCGCGCCGCCGAACTGACCAGGCGTGGCATGGCGACCGACCAGTCGCTTGAAGCAGCAACTGCCACGCGCGACCGTTCCGAGGCAGCGCTCGACAGTGCGCAGGCCAACCTCGCCATCGCCCAGGCCGACCTCAAGGCGCAGCAGACCGACCTTGCCAAGAGCACCATCTATGCGCCGATCGACGGCATCGTGCTGACGCGCTCGGTCGATCCCGGCCAGACGGTCGCCTCCTCGCTGCAGGCGCCGGTGCTGTTCATCATCGCCGCCGATCTCAGAAACATGGAACTGGTGGCGGCGGTCGACGAAGCCGACATCGGCGCGGTCAAGAGCGGCCAGCATGCCCGCTTCACCGTCGATGCTTTCCCCGAGCGGCCGTTCGATGCCGAGATCCGCGACATCTCCTATGCCTCCGTCACCACCGACGGCGTCGTCACATACAATGCGCGGCTTGAGGTCGACAACAACGAGCTGTTGCTGCGGCCCGGCATGACCGCCACCGTTTCGGTCGTCACCAAACAGGCCAAGGGCGTGCTCACCGTGCCGGCCACCGCCTTCCGCTATCGTCCGGCGCAGCAGGCCGCCCGCGGCTGGAGCCTGAGCGACCTGTTCACCGGCCGCATGGGGCGCCCCGGCGGCAACCGCCAGCGCCAGGCAGCCACAGTGCCCACCGACGGCTCGCGCACGCTCTATGTGCTGGAAAACGGGCGTCCGCACGCCGTCAACGTCAAGATCGGCTCCACCGACGGTGAACTGACCGAGATCATCTCTGGCCTGGATGAAGGCGCTCAAATCATCACCGCGTCGCAGCAGCGGAGCTGATGCCGTGGCTGCGGGCGCGACCCTCATCACCTTCGACAAGGTCTGGAAGAGCTACGGCCAGGGCGAGGCCAAGGTGCATGCGCTGGCCGGCGTCGATCTTGCCATCCGGCGTGGCGAATTCGTAGCCATCATGGGTCCGTCCGGCTCCGGCAAGTCGACGGCGATGAACATCATCGGCTGCCTCGACACGCCGACGGCCGGAACCTATTCCTTCATGGGCATCGATGCCGGCCGCCTCGACCGCAACCGCCGCGCCATGCTGCGCAACCTCTATGTCGGCTTCGTCTTCCAGGGCTATAATCTGCTGGCCCGCACCACGGCAGCCGAAAATGTCGAACTGCCGCTGATCTATCGCGGTGTTGCCGCGCGAGAGCGCCGAGACCTTGCCATGCAGGCGCTGGCGGAGGTCGGCCTTGTCGGCCGCGAGCACCATACGCCGGCCGAGCTGTCCGGCGGCCAGCAGCAGCGCGTGGCGATCGCGCGCGCCATCGTCACGCGCCCGACGCTCCTCGTCGCCGACGAGCCGACCGGCAATCTCGACACCGCCCGCACGCACGAGATCATGGAACTGCTGACCCGGCTCAACACCGGGCTTGGCCTGACCATCGCCATGGTCACGCATGAGGCCGACGTCGCCGACTATGCCGAACGAACCATCCGCTTCCTCGACGGCCACGTCGCTTCGGATTCCAGGAAGCTGGAGATCGCACAGCCATGATCTGGGAAACCGTCCGCCTCTCGCTGCGCTCGATCCGCCGCAACGTGCTGCGCTCGTTCCTGACCTTGCTTGGCATCGTCATCGGTGTTGCCGCCGTCATCGCCATGCTCACCATCGGCTCGGGTACCACAGCAAAGGTCAAGGCCGACATCTCCAAGCTCGGCAGCAATCTGCTGGTGGTCCGCTCCGGCCGTCCGGCCGGCCCCGGCGGACCGGGCGGGCTCGACCAGGTGGTGCGTCCGCTCGCGGAAAAGGACCTTGCGGCACTTGTGGCGCATCTCAGCGGCGCGCGCGCGATTTCGCCGGCCTCGCAGAAGCAGGTCCGGGTCATCTTCGGCACCGAGAGCCTGACCTCGGGCGTCACTGGCACCGACAGCGCCTATCTCGATGCGCGCGACTGGAAGCTGGTGTCCGGCCGGCCGTTCAGCGATTCCGAAACCCGCTCGGGCACAGGCGTATGCCTGATCGGCGAGACGGTGCGCCAGCAATTCTTCGGCGCCGGCGATCCCGAGGGCGAGATCATCCGCGTCAACCGCACCTCCTGCAAGATCATCGGCCGGCTCGAGCCCAAGGGCTATACCGGCTTCGGCCAGGACCAGGACAATGTCGTGCTGATGCCGTTGCACGCCTACCAGCGCCGCATCGCCGGCAACCGCGACATCGACAACATCTACATCGCCGCCGACGACCGCACACCGACCAGCGAATTGCAGCCGCGCGTCGAGGATATTTTGCGTGATGCGCGCCGCATCACGCCGGACCGCGAGAGCGATTTCGCCATCCGCGACATGACCCAGATCGCCGATGCCATGGCCAGCGCCACCACCACCATGACCGGCATGCTCGGCGCCGTCGCCGGCGTCAGCCTGCTGGTCGGCGGCATCGGCATCATGAACATCATGCTGGTCTCGGTCACCGAGCGCACCCGCGAGATCGGCATCAGGCTGGCCATCGGCGCGCATGAAAAGCACATCCTGATCCAGTTCCTGGTCGAAGCGACGGTGCTGTCGCTGCTCGGGGGCATCATCGGCATCCTGATCGGCCTGGCGCTGGCCGGCCTCGCCGCGGTGACGCTGACCATCCCGTTTGCGCCGAGCCCGGCGGTGATCCTGCTTGCCGTCGGCTTTTCCGCCCTGATCGGCATGGTCTTCGGCTTCTTCCCAGCATTGCGCGGCGCCAGGCTCGATCCGATCGACGCGCTAAGGCACGAATAGGGCAACCCGGCCAGAACGCGGCCGGCGCTCCGACCCGGTTTTGCACAGTCTTCGACGTTTCCACCCGGCCCGCCACTGTCCCCACACTGTTCGCGATGCTAGGGCAATTGACCTTGGGTGGAGGAATGGCGGATGAGCAAGAAGGCGCGACTGGTCCTGGCGATGGTGGTCATCGAGGCAGGTCTTGCAGGCATCTGGTGGTATCTCGCCCGCTTCGGCATGGCCAATCCTGATCGCGTCACATCGGATTTCCAGGCAGTCGTCGGCCAGACCATGGGAATGGCGATGGGCGGCTTGCTCGGCATCGGCTTCATCCTGTTCCTCGTCGCCGCCCGCAACGATCGCAACGCGGCACAGAACAAGACGCGCCCTTAATTCCTGTTTGCGAAATGCCACTCGATCAGCGGCTTCATGTGCGGCGACAGCCCGACCGGCAGGTCGGCGGCATGGCGAATGATCACCGGCCCGTCGATCTCCGGGTCGGTCTCGGTGGCGACGAAGGCCGAGATGCGCCTGGCGATCTCGTCGGCGGACGCCGTCGCGTGATAACGGCGGAAGATTACCGTGCCGCTGCTGGTCGACATGGCGTGGTAGCGCTTGCCGCGTTCAGCACCTGACAGGTCGAGCCCGGTTTCCTCGCGCACCTCACGGATCATGTTGAAATCGACATCGACCAGCCCGTCGCGAAAATCGACCGGCTCGAACGAGCCGGCAGCGAAATAGACGCGGCCGGCACTGACTGTGTGCGGCCCCATGCGGATCGCCACCAGCGCATTGTCGCCAGCCACCAGCATGGCATGGGCATAGGCATGCTCGGCGCCCGAATTCTCGCGCCGCTTCCGCCACAGCATGAACGTCGAGTAGTTGACCGCATGGCAGCGGCCGACGAGACGGCTGTCGCGGTAGGCAAGTTGCGACAGCAGCACCACCATGCCGTCGAACAGCGCCGGATTGGCGGCGATTTCGTGCTGCCAGTTCTCGGCGATCGCCTCTGCATTGTCCCTTGCGAAAGGGTGCGGACCGGGATCGAGCCGGACGTCGATGTCGTCGACCGGCAGGATGACGTTGCGCGGCAGGTCGAAACTCATACCGTATCAGGCCCCAATACTGCTTACCGGACAATGTCCAGCGTGATCGCCACCGGGCAATGATCCGATGCCTTCGGCCGGTCCCAGCCGGCGCGCGGAAACCGCTCGACCTCCTGGCCGGGCGGAAAAATGGTGCGCCAGGGCTGGCCGTTGCGGATGATGTCGGGAACGGCCGTTGCGTTGCTGGCGGCGAGCCCCTTCGACAACAGAATGTAGTCGAGCTGGCACAGATGCCGCTCTTCGGGTCCTCGCGTGTGGTAGAAACTCCAGCGGTTCATCTCCGGCCGCCGCTCGACGACATTTTCGCAAAAGCCGCCTGCCGTCAGCACGTTGATGCAGGACAGGGCTTCGTCGACCACCTCGAAGCGGTAGCCGTCGATCGCATCGCCGGCCACCTTCACGCGCTGGCGATAATCATTCATGTCGCCGCATATCGCCCAATTCTTGTCGGCGGCATAGTCCTTGCCGAAGCGCTCCTCGATGATGCGGCGCACGGCCTGCGCCTCCGCGATGCGCACCGGCATCGTCGCCTCGCGCCCGTCAAGTCCGTTGCGCGGCGAGCCCATCGACTTGAAATGCACGAGATAGAGCGTCAGCGGCACGCCGCCCACGGTGACGTCGATCTCCAGGCAGTCGCGCCGGAAAATGCGCTCATTGGCCTGATTGCCCAGTACCTCGAGTTCCGGCGTGTGCAGCCCGAACTGCTCGTAGGTGACGTAGGCGTGGCTGGTCATGCGCACGAATTCGATCGGCTGGCCCTGCGCGGTCTCGTTGCGCATCATCACGGCAACGTCGATACCGCGCGAATCATTGCCCGATGTGGTGTATTTCTGCCGGTAGCCCTGCCCCACCATCTTGAACAAATAGCCGTATTCGAAGGCCTTCAGCGTTTCGATGTTGTCGACCTCCTGCATGCAGATGATGTCGGCCCGGGTGGCAGCGATTGCCAGCGCCGTCAGTTGGCGCGTGTCGTCGGACTGGGCGATGGCGCGGGCCTGCTCCAGGATCCTGTATTCCGCCTCGCTCTGGATATCGAACAGCGCCAGCGTTCGATCCTCGTTGAGCTGGTTGCGATAGCCGGAAAAATCGAACCTGTTCATCAGGTTCTCGACATTGAAGGTGGCAAGGCGCAGCGACATGCCATGACCTTTGCCCGCAAGTGCTTCGGAAAACAAGCGCGCAAAACCACCATCTGAGATCGATTGGTCCTGGGCGCGTTCGCGTCATGGTTGACGGAACCTTTCCGTTCATCCGCCGTTCAGATGCAAACATCCATTGTTGCCCATTCCTCGGGTGGGCGTGGGGCCTGTAACTCTTGGAGAGTGCAATGAGTTCGCTCTTTTCTTCCACGGTCAAATCGGGGCTGATAGCCCTCGGTATCCTGTCCGGCGTCACGGCACCGTCCGCCGCCGGACCGATCATGCAGCCGGATCTGTCGATACCAACCAGCACGGCGGCGCCGAATGTCACGCCGGTTCGCGACAGTTGGGCCGGCGGCAACAACCGTCAGTTCAACAACGACGATTGGAGATGGCGCCGGTCGGGCAATTGGGACGGCGGCCGTCGACACTGGCAGGGCGGCGGCGGTAACTGGAATGGTGGAGACAACTGGCGTTGGCGCCATGGTCGCCATCACTATCGCGGCGGCCGTTACTACGATGATGGCGCGAGTGCCGCGATCCTGGGCCTTGGCCTGGGGCTTGGCCTCAGCAGCATGTACAACAATTACGACTACTATGACCGGCCGGCGCCGCGCCGCTACTACCGCGCGGGACGGCTTTCGAGCGCCCATGTCCAATGGTGCTACAACCGCTACCGGTCGTACCGGGCCTACGACAACACGTTCCAGCCCTACAACGGCCCGCGCCAGCAGTGCTACTCACCCTATTGAGCTGACCTGTAGCTGAGCCGACCGACAGAATGAAAAAACGGCGCCACTTGGCTAATGCAGTTCACTTAAGTTGGGCTGGATGAGGATCTGGTAAGACCTATCGAACAGGATGGAGATTCGTTTCCATCCTGTTCGT
>NZ_JAMYPL010000036.1:0-49428 GCF_040320355.1 Mesorhizobium sp. M0715
CCCCCCCCCCCCCACCCCCCCGCCCGCCCGGCGGTGGGCGCGCCTTGTGGCGAAAACCTAACTCCCCCCCCCCCCTGCCCCCCCCCCCAACCCCACGGGGGGGGCCCCGGTGGCGGGCCCCAAACCCGGCGCCCATGCCGGGTGCCAGTAGGAACCAGCCGGCGCCGACGGTGACGATGCCGAGGATGAAGGCCGGCAGGAATGTCGGCGCGGCAAGCCAGCCCGCTCCGGCCAACACCACCAGGATGATGCCGTAGACGATGCCGACAAAATAGTGAAAGGCCCAGCCCAGCGCCTTTTCATGCGCGTAGGGCGCTGCACCGCCGATATCATCGTGAAAGACCTTGTCGCGGAGATGCCAGACCCAGCGACCGACCGGCCCCCAGTTCGGCCGTGGCTGCCCGAACGCCTTGTGCAGGAAGATGGCCCAGAGATCCATCGCCACCGTAGCGCCGATGCCGATCGCGATAGCACGCCAGAACATGTCAAACATCGAGGTCCCCCCAAAGGCAATCCCTGGAATACAAGGGCGATCGTCGGGCGGCGGCAACCGTTGCGGTCCAGCCCGACGTTGTCGCTGAAGTTCAGAGCTGCCCCAGAATATGAGCCGCACCGGACTCGTCGACACCGGGCTTGGTCTCGACATTGAGCGCGGTGACCTTGCCGTCGTCGATGATCATTGAGAAGCGCCTCGAGCGCAGGCCCATATCGTTGCTGATGTAATCGAGGCCCACCGCCTTGGCGAAATCGCCACTGCCGTCGGCGAGGAACAGGATCTTGCCCTCTCCGCCGGTGAAGTGCGCCCAGGCACCCATGACATGGACGTCATTGACCGAAACGACGGCGATGGTGTCGACGCCGCGCGCCAGGATGGCATCGTGGTTCTCGAGATAGCCCGGCAAATGGTTGTTGCTGCAGGTAGGTGTGAAGGCGCCGGGAACCCCAAACAGCACGACCTTCTTGCCCGAGAAAATCTCGGCCCCGGTGATCGGCTTGGCGCCATCGGCGGTCATCGTCTTGAAGGTCACGTCAGGCAGCTTGTCGCCAACGGAAATGGTCATGGATTCCTCGCTTGGGAAAATGGGAAGGACGTGTCTTTGCGTAGCGAACTCAACGGCTTCCTGCAATCGTTGGGACAGGCTGGATCAAGGGAAAGGCAGAATCCCTGCGACCGCGCCCGCCGCACTCGTCAGCGTATAGTGAAGCCCGCCATCGGTCGGCGTCGTCGAGGGGCGATCGAGGATCGGCACGGTGAAAATCAGCTTGCCGTCCTTTTCGCTGCGGGCCGGGGTGCCGAACATGTAGTCCCGCTCGCCGGCAACGAAGAAATCCGCCGCCGCCGGATCGCCGGGAAAGCTCGCCTCGACAATCAGCGTCTCGTGGTCGCCCGGCAGCACATTGATGCCGAAATCGGACCTCGCGGGCGTCGGCAGCGCCGTAAAACTCGCCTTCACCAGCGCCGCGTCCTCGACATTGTCCGGATCGGAGGCGGGGTCGACGGTCAGCCGCGTCTGCACCGGAATGCAGATCGTTTCGCAGATGCCGAGAAAGATGTCGGCATCGATCACCGCCGGCTGGTTCGGCGTCGCCAGCGTGAATGTCACCGGCAGAGAAACCGGATAGTTGTAGCCTGCCCATTTGCCATAGCCGTCGTCATGGCGCTGCGGCGCCGGAAACGACAGAGTGGCGTCGGCGATGTTGGTGCTGGCTGAAATGTCGAGTTGCGGCGGCACGCCCGCGTCGCCCGGATCGCGCCAATATGTCTTCCAGCCAGGCTTGAGCGCAATATCGAGAACGCCTTGGATACGGCCGGCATCGTCGGCTTTGCCTGATGTAACCAGCCGAACCTTGCCGCCTTCACTGTTGTACCACGCCGACGAAGAGGCGGCGGCGGGAAGAGCGGTTGCCGATCCGATGGCGGCTCCGAGCAGCAGGATTTTCAAGCTTCGCATGGCGGTGATTTGATCGTCCGTTCGTGGCCGCGCAATGATTTCATGGCCTTGCCGGTATCATATTTGCGTGACTTCGAGGGAGAAGAATGTTCGAGCCGCCGCAACAGGCTTTGGTCGAATCCAGCACGGCGCATCTTTTCGGCGCTTTGGAAACGCGTTACGCTCCCTTCATGGACTTGTTGCGCCACAAGAAGACGGTCGCCAGTCGCGGCTTTCTCGACGATCAGTTCCTGATTGCCATGCCCGGCATGAAGGACGACCGTTTCACGCGCTCGGTCATCTATGTCTGCGCACACTCCGATGAAGGCGCCATGGGCCTGATCATCAACCAGACGCAGCAGATGCTGTTTCCGGACCTGCTCGTGCAACTGGGCATCATGAACGAGCAGGAGGCGATCCGCTTGCCGGCTCAGGCCCGCGATTTCGTCGTGCGCAATGGCGGCCCCGTGGACCGCAGCCGGGGCTTCGTCCTGCATTCGGGAGACTATCGGGTGGAATCGTCGCTGACCGTTTCCGACGACATCTGCCTGACGGCGACCGTCGACATATTGCGCGCAATATCGTCCGGCCGCGGGCCTCGTCATGCGCTGATGGCGCTCGGCTATTCCGGCTGGGGCGCCGGCCAATTGGAGACCGAGATCGCCGAAAATGGCTGGCTGACCTGTCCGGCCAATGCCGAGCTTCTGTTCGACACCGACATCGAGCGCAAATACGACCGGATCCTCGCCTCGATCGGTATCGACCTTGCGCATCTCAGCTTGGCGGCCGGACACGCGTAATCGCGAACAGTCATGCGCAACATTCGCGGCTAGCCGAAGCCGCCTACACCTTCGTCATCCTAGGGCGAAGCAGGAGCGAAGCTCCGTCGCGGAGACCCTGGGATCCATTCCGTGACCTATGTCGAAGGATGCAGCGGCGAAGAAATCTGAACCGTTTTCAACGCTTTAACCTCACGGCATGGATCCTAGGGTCTGCGCCGCGTCGCTGCGCTCCTTGCTTCGCCCTAGGATGACGAAGCGATAGGCGTCTCGGCCAATCGCAGAGGTCCGCGCCTGGGCGACGCGCGCCTGAATCCCATCACGCTTGCGTCAGCGGATACTGTTCCTTCAGCGTCTTCAGCACCTGGTCGCCCGGCATTGGTGCGCCGAACATGAAGCTCTGGACATATTCGCAGCCCATCTGGCGCAGTTCCAGCGCGTCGCTCTCGTCCGAAATGCCCTCGGCGACGACGGACAGGCCGAGTTCATGCGCCATGTTGACCATCGATTTCAGCAGCACCGCGCGCTTGGGCGTGTTGTCGTCGACGAAGCTCTTGTCGATCTTGATGGTGTCGAAGGGGAAACGCGTCAGATAGGCCAATGAGGAATAGCCGGTGCCGAAATCATCCAGCGACAGGCCGATGCCGAGCTGCTTCAGCTTGGTCAGCACATGGGCGGTCTGCTCGGGATTGTCCATCACAAGCGATTCGGTGAGCTCCAGCCGGAAGCAGCGCGGCTTCAGATTGGCCCGAGCGATGACCGAGCGGACGTCGCTGACCAGGTCACGGCGGATCAGCTGGCGGCTGGACAAATTGACCGAGACCGACAGCGGCGCGTCACCGATCTGTTTTTGCCAGCTGGCGAGATCTTCCGCCGCCTGCTGCATGGCAAACAGGCCGAGCTGCACGATAAGCCCGCAGCTTTCGGCGACCGGGATGAAATCCGCCGGCGGGATCATGCCGCGGCGCGGGTGGTCCCAGCGCAGCAGCGCCTCGAAGCCGGCGACACTGCCGTCCTCAAGCCGCACGATCGGCTGGTAGGCAAGCGTGAATTCCCGCCGCTCGATGGCGCGGCGCAGGTCGGATTCGAACTGCAGCCTGTCGGTGCCGACAGTGCGGAAGGCCGGACGGAACGGCTCGATCCTGTCGCCGCCGAAGCGCTTGGCCTGGTGCATGGCAAGCTCGGCATCCTTGACCATGTCCTCGGCCGACATCTGCGGCGAATTCCAGGTGATCAGTCCGATCGACGCGGTCAGCACGATCTCGCGCTTGGCAAAGGTGATCGGGTTGTTGATGGCATGCTTGATGGCATCCGCCACGGCGGCGATGCGGGCCGGGTCCTGTTCGGACAATAGCATCAGCGCGAACTGATCGCCGGCAAAGCGCGACAGCGAATCCTTCGGCTTGAGCAGCCGGTGCAGGCGACGCGCGATGGTCAAGAGGATGGTGTCGCCGGCCGAGATGCCGAGGCCGTCATTGACCTGCTTGAAACGGTCGATGTCGATGACGAAGACGGTTGGCCGCACCTTTTCTTCGGTGCGCGCGATCGAGATGATCGCTTCCAGCCGATTCATCAAAAGTTCGCGGTTCGGCAGACCGGTCAGATTGTCGTGAACGGCGTCGTGCAGCAGCCTTTCCTCGGACTTTTTCTGCTCGGTCACGTCGACCATGGTACCGACGCAGCGGATAACCTCGCCGTCGGATCCGATGACCGGGCGCGCGCGCAGCGAAAACCAGTGATAGTGGCCGTCGGCGCCGCGCAGGCGAAAATTCTGCGATACCCGGCCGCGCCGGTGTTCGAGCACGACGTCGAGCGTGGTGCGGAACGTGTCGCGGTCGTCGGCATGCAGCACCGGGAGCCAGTTGCGGGCCGCGCCGCCAAGGCTGTTCGGCGCCAGTCCGAGCTGGATGCTGACATCGGGCTTGGTGACGACGCGGTCGCGCAGCACGTCCCAATCCCATACCGTGTCGCCCGAACCGGCGACCGCCAGCGCCTGCCGCTCGAGGTCGGAGAACAGGCCCTGATGCAGCGCGCCGCCGGCAAAAGCATGCTGCATGACGGTGAAGCCGATCAGAAGGATGATCAGGATCAGCCCGCCGCCCAGGGCCGGCTGGGCAATGTCGTTGTCGAGCATGCCGGTGATCGCCATCCACGATCCGCATAGCCACAACAGCACCATGACCCAACTGGGCACCAGCATGATGGCACGGTCGTAGCCGCGTATGCCGAGGAAGATGATCAGGCCAAGCCCGGTCAGTGCGGTGGCGGCGAAGGACAGCCTGGCAATGCCGGCGGCGACCGCCGGATCGACGATGGCGACGCCGGCGATCAGCACCAGTCCGAGGATCCAGACCAGCGCGCCATAACTGAAATGGCCGTGCCATCGGTTGAGGTTGAGATAGGCGAACAGGAACACCACGAAGGTTCCCGCCAGCGCCACCTCCGTTCCCGCTCGCCACATCTGCTCGTTGCCGGGCGATATCTCGATGATCTTGTTGAGGAAGCCGAAATCGACGCAGATATAGGCCAGCACCGCCCAGGCAAGTGCCGCGGTTGCCGGGAACATCGAGGTTCCCTTGACCACGAAAAGGATGGTCAGGAACAGCGCCAGCAGGCCTGCAATGCCGATGACGATGCCGCGAAACAGCGTGTAGGAATTGACCGAGTCCTTGTAGGATTCCGGATCCCAGAGGTAGACCTGCGGCAGCTTCGGCGAGGCCAGTTCGGCGATGAAGGTAATCACCGTGCCGGGGTTCAGCGTCACCCGGAAAACGTCGGCGTCGGGGCTGGTCTGGCGATCGAGCGCGAAGCCTTCGCTGGGCGTGATGGCGGCGATGCGGGTCGAGCCGAGATCCGGCCAGAAGATGCCGGAATTCACCAGGCGGAAATGCGGTGCGACGATCAGCCGGTCGAGTTGCTGGTCGGTGGTGTTGGCGAGCGCGAAAACAGCCCAGTCGCCGGTGGAACGGGCATCATTGGCCTCGACCTCGATGCGCCGCACGATACCGTCCGGACCCGGCGCGGTCGACACCTGGAAATTCTCGCCCTGGTTGCGGTAGATCTCGACGGCGCCGGAAAGGTCGAGCGCGACGTCGTCGCGGGCAATCTTGATCGGTTCGACGGCAAAGGCCGACGATGCCGCGCACAGCATCAGGAGTGTCGCGAGGACAAAGGCGAACAGCGACCCGTTGCGCAGGAAATTCGTCAAAAATCAGTCCTTCGTTCCAACGCCCGGCGGATCGTCCGCGATCCGGGCGTAGAGGTAGTGGTCCTGCCAGATGCCGTTGATCCTGAGATAGGATCGCAGCAGTCCTTCGCGCCGAAATCCGGCTTTTTCAAGCACGCGGATCGACCGGATATTGTCGGGAATACAGGCCGCTTCGATCCGGTGCAACCTCAGCGTATCGAAGGCGAAGCGGGCCACCACCTTGACCGCGTCGGTCATCAGGCCGCGGCCGCCGAAGCGCTCGCCGATCCAGTAGCCGACATGGCCGCTCTGCGAGACGCCATGGCGTATGTTGCCGAGCGTGATGCCGCCGGCCAGCTTGCCACTGCTCCTCTCGAAGATGAAGAAGGCGATAGCGGTTCCTTGCGCATAATCCTCGCGGTAGCGGCTGATGCGCAGCCGCCATGCGTTGCGGTCGAGTTCATCGGGAGTCCAGCGTGGCTCCCAGGGTTCGAGGAAGGCGCGGCTATCGCCACGCACCGCCGCCCACTCGCGGAAGTCGTTGGTGAACGGCACGCGCAGCGTGACGCGGTCGCCTTTCAGCGCCGGCAGGTCGCGGCGGAAGAAAGGGAGCGCGAACACGACGCTTCGAGGGGCTTAGACGGCGAGCTTACGGGCCGTGGTCTGCGTGCCTGCGAGCGATTCGAGGATCGCCTCGTATGGCGCCAGTGTGCCCACAGGCCCGACAGCGGTAAGCGTCGGCTTGGTCGAGAACAAACGCGACGATAGATCGGTCAGCCGCTCGACCGTCAGCGCCGACAGCCGTTCCATCAGTTCCTCCTTGGCGATCGGCCGGCCGAACAGAAGCAGCTGCCGTGCGATCTGCGAAGCGCGGCTGGCCGGGCTTTCGGCTGACATGATCAGTCCGGCGCGATATTGGGCGCGCGCCCGGTCGAGTTCTTCCTGCAGGATTTTCTCGCCGGCCTTCTGCAGCTCGTCGATGATGACAGGCACCAGTTCGGCGATGTCGCTCTGGCCGGTCGCGGCATGGACGCCGAAGACGCCGGTGTCGGAAAAGCCCCAATGGAAAGCATAGACCGAATAACACAGGCCGCGCTTCTCGCGGACCTCCTGGAACAGGCGCGACGACATGCCACCGCCGAGGATCATCGACAGCACCTGCGAGGCATAGAAGTCGCGCACATGATAGGCCCGGCCTTCGAACCCCAGCACGATCTGCGCGTCCATCAGGTCGCGGTCCTCACGGAAGTCGCCGCCGACATATTGCGCATATTGCGGGATGGTGCTGTCGGCCTTGCTGCGGAAGCCGCCGAGTTGCTTTTCGACCTCGCGCACGAAATTGTCATGCTTGATGTCGCCGGCGGCGACAATCACCATGCGCTCGGCGCCATATTGCCGCTCGATGAAGTCGTGGAGTTGCTTGGAGGTGAAGGATTTGACCGTTTCGGGTGTGCCGAGAATGGAGCGGCCGATGGTCTGATGGCGATAGGCGGTTTCCGTGAAACGGTCGAAGACGATGTCGTCGGGGGTGTCGTGCGCGGCGCCGATCTCCTGCAGGATCACATGCTGTTCGCGTTCGAGTTCCTGCGGGTCGAATTCGGACTCTTGCAGGATGTCGGCAAGAATGTCGACGGCCAGCGGCACGTCGTCGGAGAGCACCCTGGCATAGTAGGAAGTGGTTTCGACGCTGGTGGCGGCGTTGATTTCGCCGCCGACGTCTTCGATCTCCGAGGCGATTTCGAAGGCGCTCCGCCTTTTCGTGCCCTTGAACGCCATGTGCTCGAGCAGATGGGCCATGCCATGCTCGTCCTCACGTTCATTGCGGGCACCCGACTTGACCCAGGCACCAAGGGCAACCGATTCGATGCTTTGAAGGGTTTCGGTGGCGACTGTCAGGCCGTTCGACAGACGGCTTACCTCAACACCCATATGGCTAGTACTCCTTAACGCGCCGCCCGCGCGCGGCGGCCGACATAATCTTCCACCATTTTCAGGTCGGAGGGAAGTACCGTGTATTTTTCCTCCGATGTCATCAACCCACCTAGCCATGCGGGCAGTGCGGGCGACACGCCGCTGGCGGCTTCGACGGCGGCCGGGAATTTTGCCGGGTGTGCGGTACCCAGCACCACCATCGGCACGGCGCCTGACGCCTTGCCCGCAGCGACATGCACAGCTGCCGCGGTGTGCGGATCGAGCAGATAGTTGCTGGCCGCGAGCGTCGAGCGGATGGTGGCGGCGACCTCGTCCATATCAGCCCGGCCGGCGTCGAATTCCGACCGCATCCCGGCGATTTGCTGGGGTTCGATGGTGAAAGCGCCGGACTGCTTCAGACCGTCCATGTAGCGCCGCACGGTCGCCGCGTCACGGCCGGAGGCCTCGAACAGCAGGCGTTCGAAATTGGACGACACCTGGATATCCATCGACGGCGACGTGGTCGCAAAGACACCCTTGGTGCGATATTCCCCTGTCGCGAAGGTCCGCGCCAGGATGTCATTGTCGTTGGTGGCGATGACCAGCCGCTCGATCGGCAAGCCCATCTTCTTGGCCGCGTAGCCGGCGAAGATATCGCCGAAATTGCCGGTCGGCACGGTGAAGGAGACCGGCCTGTCCGGCGCGCCAAGCGACAGCGCCGAGGAGAAATAATAGACGATCTGGGCCATGATCCGGGCCCAGTTGATCGAGTTGACGCCCGAAAGCGCCACCCGGTCGCGAAATCCGTGATCGTTGAACATGTCCTTGAGCAGGCCCTGGCAATCGTCGAAATTGCCTTCGATCGCCAGCGCATGGACGTTTGCAGCCGTCGACGTCGTCATCTGCCGCTGCTGCACCGGCGAGACGCGGCCGTGCGGGAAAAGGATGAAGATGTCGGTCCGGCTGCGACCGGCAAAGGCATCGATGGCCGCCCCGCCGGTATCGCCCGAGGTGGCGCCGACGATGGTGGCGTGCTGGTCGCGTTCGGCAAGCACATGGTCCATCAGCCGGGCCAGAAGCTGCATCGCCAAGTCCTTGAAGGCGAGCGTCGGCCCGTGGAAGAGTTCCAGGATGAAGGTGTTGGGGCCGGTCTGCACCAGCGGGCAGACGGCCTCGTGGCGGAAGGTGGCATAGGCTTCGCGCACCAGCCGCTCGAAAACGGAGGCCGGGATCTCGTCGCCAAGGAACGGCGACAGCACGCGGATGGCAAGTTCGGGATAGGCAAGGCCGCGCATGGCGCGGATCTCGGCGGCGGAAAACTGTGGCCACTCGCGCGGCACGTAGAGCCCGCCGTCGCGCGCCAGCCCGGCCAGCACGGCGTCGGAAAATCCAAGAACGGGGGCTTCCCCGCGGGTACTCACATAATGCATGTCACAATTCCGTTACTGCTTGGCTTTTCCATCCACCGCAAGGTGGTTAATTTCTGCGCTGGCTCAGTCGCATTTTTGCCGCGCGGTTGATATACGTCACCAGCTTTGCGAGAGGGAAGTGCAGTTTCATGGCGTTTCGTACATTCAGTGGTCGCTTTTTGGCGGGTCTTGCGCTCACCGGCTTTATGCTTGCCGCCGCCGGCTGCCAATCGGGCGACAATGGCATCCTGAACCTCGGCATAGGCAAGAAGGAGGACCCGACGGCGCCACCGCCGCCCCAGGATCCCAAGATACTGGCCAGCCAGTTGCAGGCCTATTGTCCCAGGGTGACGGTGCGGGACGGCACGGCTTTCTTCAACACCTATTCCAAGGAAGCTCAGAAGCCCAAGCCCAGGATCAAGAAGACCGGCGACGCCGCGCAGGATGCCGCGGCCCAGGCCGAGGCTGACGCCGCTGCTGCAACTCCGCCCGACGAATCGGCCAACATCATCTACCAGGCATCGGTCAGCGACGTGACACGCGACTGCAGCCGTGCCAACGGCCAGCTGACGATGAAGATCGCGGTCGCCGGCAAGATTGTCCCCGGACCGAAGTTTTCTCCAGGCACCATCACCATGCCCATCCGCACGGCTGTGATGCATGGCACCGAGGTCCTCTATTCGCAGATCCACCAGTATCAGGTCCAGGTCACCGATCCTTCGGTCGCCACGCAGTTCGTCTTCACCGATTCCAATATTGTCGTGCCCGAGCCGACGGCGCAGGACTATCAGGCCTTTGCCGGCTATGACGAAACCGCGCATCAGGCAACGGCCGACAAGCCGAAGAAGAAGCAGAGGAAGAGAGCCGCCGCGACGAACTAAGCGGCGAACACAAGACATGGGCGGGCTATGTGAGGCTCTCCGGCCATTCTCTGGCCCCATGGACAACGGCGATGATTTCAACGTCACTGCCGCGCACCCGATAAACAACGATATAGGATGTCCGCGCTATCACAAGCTCGCGGGTTCCGCCCGCTCGTCCCTTGCGTCCGACCATGGGATTTGACGCCAAGAGTTCGTCGGTGCGACCAATCAGATCGGCTGTTAGCCGATACGCCGCAACGGGACTGTCCTGCGCGATAAAATCCTGAATCTGGTCGAGGTCGTCGAGAGCGGCGCTCGTCCATGAAACCTGCATCAGGTGGGGCGGTACTTGTTCAACACCCGCTCGATATCGGCACGGCTGGCAAATTCACCACGGTCGGCCGCTTCAATTCCTGCGTTCACCTTGTCTAAAAACCGCTCCTGCCACTCAAGGGAGTGGCCGTTCTCAAGCGCGTCCGCAACGACTTCCGACGCGGACAGGCTGGACCGCGCCGCGATAGCATCGATGCGGGCCTGTAACTCTGGCGTGATTTCAAGCTCAATCGTCATGACGCAATCATCGCATAGCCATCAGGGTTTTGAAATGAAAACCAGCTCCCAAAATTGCAGTATCGCCTCCTACCACTCTGAAGCACGAGAACGGTAGACCGACCGGGCGAGAAAAGTCCCGCCACGAGGGCGAAATTCAATCGCCCTCAGGCGTCCGACCACTCCGACAGCGCCGCGATCACGCTTTTCAACTCTGCCCAGCGGCGGATCACCGTTTCGGCGCCGGCCTCGGTGAGCGCGTCGGCATGGCCGGGATAGCTGTGGGCGGCTCCGGTGAAGCCGATCACCCGCATGCCCGCCGTCCTTGCGCCGTGAACGCCGTGCACGGAATCCTCGATAACGAAAGTGTTCGCCGGGTTGGCGCTGAGTTTCTCCGCCGCGAACAGGAACACGTCCGGCGCCGGTTTCGTTTTCCCGGTCGGTGTTTCCATCGCCGAAAAAATCCGGTCGGTGAAAAACGGCAGAAGATGCACCTTTTCCAGCATGAATTCGATCCGCTCGGAGCGTGAATTCGAGCAGACGCAGCGCGGCACGCTTACCGCGGCAACGGCCTCGCGCACGCCATCGATGGCGCGGACGTCGCTGCGCAGTTTGCGGTCGACCAATTGTTCCTCCCTGTCGATCAGAGAGGCCTGGAAGGGGATGCGGGACTTTTCCTCGACCCGCAGCATGATGTCCTTGAAGGTCAGGCCGGCATAGCTCTCCGAAATCTCCTCAGCCGATATCTCGTATCCTGCCAAGGTCAAAAGCTCGGCGTCGACGCGGGCGGCGATGATCTCGGAATCGACGAGCACGCCGTCGCAATCGAAGATGACAAGGTCTGGCTGGGGCATGGTGATCCGGACAATAGGAGGGCGAAGTGGCCTCGGAAGGCTCAGGCGGCGCGGCATACACCAACAGGGCCGCCTTCGCAAATTCGCCACACCCGTCCCTTGGCCTTCACGGAATATTTACGCTGATCGGTAACCATAACGGAGAGTAAACAGTAACGCGTGCCTTGGGTGTCAGAATGTCTGCCGTGCGTCTTCTCGACGAGCTATCCCACGCTCCCCAGCAATCCGAATGGCTGGACACGATCCTCAAGGGCGACTGCGTCGCCGCGCTCGACCGGTTGCCCGAAAAATCGATCGACGTCATCTTCGCCGATCCGCCCTACAATCTGCAGCTCGACGGCGACCTGCACCGCCCCGATCAGTCCAAGGTCGACGCCGTCGACGACGACTGGGACCAGTTCGAGAGTTTCGAGGCCTATGACGCTTTCACGCGTGCCTGGCTGCTGGCGGCGCGCCGGGTGCTGAAGCCCAACGGCACCATCTGGGTCATCGGCTCCTATCACAACATCTTCCGGGTCGGCGCCAAGATGCAGGATCTCGGCTTCTGGATCCTTAACGACGTCGTCTGGCGCAAGACCAACCCGATGCCAAATTTCCGTGGCCGCCGCTTCCAGAACGCGCATGAGACGATGATCTGGGCTACGCGCGATCAGAAGGGCAAGGGCTATACCTTCAACTACGAAGCGATGAAGGCGTCCAACGACGACATCCAGATGCGCTCCGACTGGCTGTTTCCGATCTGCACCGGCGGCGAGCGGCTGAAGAACGACAATGGCGACAAGCTGCATCCGACGCAGAAACCGGAAGCGCTGCTTGCCCGCATCATGATGGCCTCGACCAAACCGGGCGACATCGTGCTCGATCCCTTCTTCGGCTCAGGCACCACGGGCGCGGTGGCCAAGCGTCTCGGCCGCCATTTCGTCGGCATCGAACGCGAGCAGGCCTATATCGACGCCGCCAACGAGCGCATCGACGCGGTGCGGCCGCTGGAAGAGGCCGACTTGACCGTTCTCACGGGCAAGCGCGCCGAGCCGCGCGTCGCCTTTGTCAGCCTGATCGACACCGGCCTGATGATGCCGGGCGCGACGCTCTACGATGCCAAGAAGCGCTGGGCGGCCAAGGTGCGCGCCGACGGCACGGTGGCGATCGGCGACAGCGCCGGCTCGATCCACAAGATCGGTGCCGAAGTGCAGGGGCTGGACGCCTGCAACGGCTGGACCTTCTGGCATTATGAGCGCAGCGGTGGCCTGACCCCGATCGACGAGCTTCGCCGCATCGCGCGGCTCGGCATGGAGCGGGCAGGGGCCTGATCGGCAGCTCAGGCCTTGTCTTCCTCCAGGATGATTTCGCTGACCTCGCCTTTCGCCATCAGTGAGAGCTGACTGGCAAAACGCGACAGACGCGAATAGTCCGTCCGGAGTCGCACACGCGCGAAGTCACGGGCTTCGATCTCCTCCGCGACCTCGATCCGGACGAACAGGTGACCGACGCCATCCGCCGGGAAAACCGAGATGCTTATCAGGCCGGGCGATCTCAGGACCAGATCCGCGCGTTTAAGCGGATAGGCCTGCAATGACACAATAAATTCGCTTACCTCGTCGGTCGGGAAATAGGCATCGCCACGTCCTCGAAAGTGGCCATGCTCGACACTGGCGTCAAGTATTGACCATTCCGGGTTGAAGGTCAGAACGAGCTTGCCCATTGCCGGTCTCGATCAGGTCGCGATGCCATGCCGCTCAAGGTCTGCTTGAAGCGCCTTTGCATCGGTGAACAGCACCGACTGCCAGCCGGCCGCCTTGGCGCCGTCGACATTCTTCTGGCTGTCGTCGATGAACAGCGTCGCGGCCGGTTCGAGGCCGAAGGCGGCGATGTGATGATCGTAAATGCCGCGATCGGGCTTGATCATGCCGATCTCGCCGGAGATGGTGACGCCGCGCGGACGATTGAGAAAATCGAAGCGCTCGCGGGCTTCGGCCAGCGTGTCGCTGGCGAAGTTGGTCAGCATGGTCACGTCGTGGCCGCTCTCGATCAGGCCGACCATGATGGCGACGCTGTCGTCATAAGCATGCGGCACCATCTCGTGCCAATGGCGGCGGAAACCGCGGATGTTTTCCGCGTGATCGGGATGGTCCGCGATCAGCAGCGCCTCGGCCTCTTCCCAGGTGCGGCCGCGATCCTGCTCGATGTTCCAATCATGCGTGCAGACATTGTCGAAAAACCACTTTCTCTCTTCGGCATCCGGAATGAGGCGGCTGAACGGAATGTTGGGATCGTAGTGGATCAGCACTCTGCCGATGTCGAAAACGATGTGGCGTATTTCAGTCATGGGGCCTCTTTGCACTGTGTGGCGACGGCTTTTTCGTCGCGCCGGGTATCGCAGCCTCGATTGCCTTTTTCATGACAGTCGGCAGCGCCTCGCCGGAAATCTCGTGAGCGAGCGACCAGAAATGCCCGTCTGGCGCATCACCTTTGATGTGAGCGTGAAAGACTTCGAGTTCGAGAGCGAAATGCGTGAAGACATGCGCAATGCGGCCCGCATGCCGCCAGTCGGCGGGAAAGGGCGCGGCCGCTTCCGTGGTTGCCCCATCGATCCGCGCGGTCCAGCCCGTCGTCGGCACCTCGGTCATGCCGCCGAGCAAACCCTTCTCTGCCCGTTTGCGCAGAAGGATGGCGCCGTCGGCCCGCACGGCGACAAAGGCCGCGCCGTGCCGCTGCGGCTTGTCGGCCTTGGGCAGGCGCACCGGGAAGTGCTCGGGATCGCCTGAAACGACCGCGCTGCAGTCTTCGCGCAGCGGGCACAGCATGCAGCGCGGCCGGCGTGGCGTGCAGATGGTGGCGCCGAGATCCATCATCGCTTGGGCGAAGTCGCCAGGCCTTGTCCCGGGCACCATGCGCTCGACATGGGCACGGATCTCGGGCTTGGCTTCGCTGAGCGGGGTTGTGATCGAAAACAGCCGGGAGATGACACGTTCGACATTGCCGTCGACAACGGCGGCGGGGCGATCGAAGGCAATCGCCGTGATGGCCGCCGACGTATAGGCGCCGATGCCGGGCAGTTCTCTCAAACCCGTCTCCGTGTCGGGAAACCGGCCGCCACGCGCGGCCACAAGATCGGCACAGGCCTTGAGATTGCGGGCGCGGGAGTAGTAGCCGAGCCCGGCCCAGGCCTTCATCACGTCCTCGGTGGGCGCCGCGGCCAGCGCTTCGACATCGGGCCATTTCTCGACGAATACCTTGAAATAAGCCTTCACCGCTTCGACGGTGGTCTGCTGCAGCATGACCTCGGAGAGCCAGATGCGGTAGGGATCAGGCCGCACGCCGCGCGCATGCTCAATTGGTGTGATGCGCCACGGCAATTCACGGTGATGCACATCGTACCAGCTGAGCAGGCGGGATGCGATATCGTCGCTGACACCGGATGCAGCTGTGCTGCTATCTCCGGATGTGGCTTTGCCACTATCCCAGGATGCGGTCTTGCGGGTCTGGTCTGCTGGTGCCATTGATCTTGTATTGGCCTGGCCGGTATCTGCTGGGTCGTCGCTGGAGGACGTACATGGCAGGGAGAACGCCCTACGGCAATCCCGTCCCGGTCAGCGATCTCGCGACCAGGATCCTCGATCCGGTGCTGCGCAAGCGGGCCGGCATTTCGATCGGCCTCGTCCAGTCATGGGACGAGATCGCCGGCCTGCGGCTGGCCAGCCATTCGCGCCCCGAAAAAATCCAGTGGCCGCGCCGTATGCATGAGGACGATCCGTTCGAGCCGGCCGTGCTGGTCATTGCCTGCGAAGGCATGGCGGCACTTCATCTGCAGCACGAGACGGGCGAGATCATCAACCGGGTCAACGCCTTCCTCGGCTTCACCGCCATCAACCGCATCAGGATCCTGCAGAAGCCGGTGACAGCCGACAAAGGAAAGCGCAAACCGGCCCTGAGGCCGCTGACGGCGGCTGAGAAGACGAAATTGTCGGGAACTGTCGGCCTGGTCGATAATGATGAACTGCGCGCCTCGCTGGAGAAACTTGGCGCGACCATTATTGGGGAGAGAAAATCATAGGCGTCTTGAAGAAAATCATGGATTCGTCGTCAATATCTCGCATTCGTGATCGCCCTTGTCAGGTTTCGCGATTGGATTGGGGATCGAGATGCCTTAATTCGCGCCAACTCTCGCCTTTTCGTGTCTTTGCATTGCAAAATCCAACCCTTGTCAGGTGATTCGTATGAACCGTCCCCCGTTTGGTCAAAGCTTGTCTCGCAGAAATGTCCTGTCTTCGCTGGCCGCCATTCCGGCGGTGGCCCTGCTCGCCGCCTGCAGCGACTCTGGCGAGGAGGCGAAGGCCGCGGATGTGAAGCCTGCGGCCCCGGCCGCCCCCGCGAAGGCGGCCACGCCGGCCGCCGCCACCGCGCCGGAGGCCCAGGGCACCGTGGATGTGGCGGAACTGATGAAGCCGGGTGCGCTGCCCGACAAGCAGCTTGGCAAGGATGACGCCAAGGTCACCATCGTCGAATACGCCTCGATGACCTGCCCACACTGCGCGCATTTCGCCGAGACCACCTTTCCGGACCTGAAGACCAAGTACATCGACACCGGCAAGGTCCGCTACATCCTGCGCGAATTCCCGTTCGATCCGAGCGCCGAAGCCGGTTTTATGCTGGCGCGCTGCGCCAAGGATAACTATTACCCTATGGTCGACGTCCTGTTCAGGCAGCAGGCGAACTGGGTTGGCGTTCAGAATACCAAGGATGCGCTGCTGCAAATCTCGAAGCTCGCCGGTTTTACACAGGAGTCCTTCGAGGCCTGCTTGACGGACCAGAAACTTCTGGACGATGTGAGATCGGTCCAGAAGCGCGGCGCCAATGAATTCAAGGTCGACTCGACACCGACCTTCTTCATCAACGGTAAGACCTACAAAGGGGCGATGTCGATTGAGGAAATGTCGGCCATCATCGACCCTCTGCTCTGACATCCAGTCAGCCCTGAGGCGGCGGCGCTTCGGCGTGCGCGGCTTCCTGTCGTGCCGCGAATTCCTTTCGCAAAATCACGGAAATCCGCTTAGTGGGCGGGGCGAATGAAGTTTTCGCGCCTTCGCCTCCTCGGTTTCAAGTCCTTCGTCGAGCCCGGCGAGTTCGTCATCGAACGCGGCTTGACCGGCATTGTCGGGCCGAATGGCTGCGGCAAGTCGAACCTTGTCGAGGCGCTGCGCTGGGTGATGGGCGAAAGCTCCTACAAGAACATGCGCGCGTCCGGCATGGACGACGTCATCTTTTCCGGCTCGGGCACTCGGCCCGCACGCAACACCGCCGAAGTCACGCTTTTCCTCGACAACAGTGACCGCTCGGCGCCCGCTGCCTTCAACGATGCCGACGAACTGCAGGTGTCGCGCCGCATCGAGCGCGAGGCCGGCTCGCTTTACCGTATCAACGGCAAGGAGGCCCGTGCCAAGGACGTGCAGCTTCTGTTCGCAGACCAGTCAACCGGCGCGCGTTCGCCGTCGATGGTCGGTCAAGGCCGCATTGGCGAACTGATCCAGGCCAAGCCGCAGGCACGCCGCGCGCTGCTCGAAGAGGCGGCAGGCATTTCCGGCCTGCACACCCGCCGCCACGAGGCAGAACTGCGGCTGAAGGCGGCCGAGCAGAACCTCGAACGACTGGACGACGTCGTCGGCGAGCTGGAAAGCCAGATCGAAAGCCTGAAGCGCCAGGCGCGCCAGGCGTCCCGCTTCAAGAACCTGTCGGCCGATATCCGCAAGGCAGAAGCGACGCTTTTGCATTTGCGCTGGACACTGGCCAAGACCCAGGAAGGCGAGGCACGTTCGGCGCTGGCGGTTGCGACAGCACTGGTCGGCGACCGCGCCGCAGCCCAGATGGCCGCCGCCAGGGAGCAAGGCATCGGCGCTCATAGGCTGCCGGACCTGCGCGACGCGGAAGCCGCCGCCGCCGCTGCCTTCCAGCGCCTGTCGATCGCCAAGTCGCAGATCGAGGAGGAAGCCGGTCGCATCCGCGCCCGTCAGAGCGAACTCGAGCGCCGGCTGCAGCAGCTCGACGGCGATATCGCACGTGAAGAGCGCATGGTCCGCGACAATGCGGACATTCTCGAGCGCCTTCGCACCGAAGAGGCAGCACTCAATTCGGAAAATGCCGGCGCCGCCGAACGCGAAGCCACCACCCGTGCGGCGTTCGAACAGGCGGCGTCGACGCTTTCGCAAAGCGAAGCCAAGCTCGCCGCGCTGACCGCCGAACGGGCCGAGGCTGCCGCCTCGCGCAACCAGATCGAACGGACGCTGCGCGACACCGCCGAGCGCCGCGACCGCTTCGCCCGTCAGCTTGCCGATGTCGACCGGGAATTGTCGGAGATACTCTCCAAGGTCGCTGGCCTGCCCGATCCGGCCGAGAAGCGCGTGCTGGTCGAACAGGCCATGGCGCTGCTGGAGGAGGCCGAGGCTGCCGTGTCCGAGGCCGAGCAGTCGGTCATCGATGCCCGCGCTACCGAAAGCGCTGCCCGGCCACCGCTTCAGGATGCCAGGGCCGAGCTGGCACGGATCGAAACCGAAGCGCGCACGCTGGCAAAAATCCTGAATGCCGCCAGTGGCGATCTTTTCCCGGCCGTGCTGGAACAGATCAGCGTCGATCGCGGTTTCGAAACGGCGCTGGGTGCGGCCCTTGGCGAAGATCTCGACGTGCCGCTTGACCGCAGCGCGCCGGTGCATTGGGGCGAAAGCGCGATCCAGCCCGGCGACGCGGCTCTGCCGGAAGGCGTCAGAAGCCTGGCCAGCGTGGTCCACGCGCCGGCACAGCTCGCCCGCCGCCTGGCGCAGGTCGGTATCGTCGAATCTAGCGACGGCCGCCGGTTGCAGCCGCTGCTTGCTCCCGGCCAGCGGCTGGTCAGCCGTGAAGGCGCGCTCTGGCGTTGGGATGGCTTTACCGCCAGCGCCGATGCGCCGACCGCCGCAGCACAACGGCTGGCGCAGAAGAACCGGCTGGCTGAGCTCGATGCCGAGGCGATACAGGCGACGCTCGTCCTGCGCCAGGCCGAGGAGGCGCTGGGAGAGGCTGAACAGGCGCTGCGCCTGGCAAGCGAGGCCGAGCGCAACACGCGCCAGGCCGGTCGTGACGCCCAGCATCGGCTGGACGCTGCCCGCAATGCGTTGGCCGAGGCCGAGAGAGCCGGCGGCGAATTGCAGAGCCGGCGCGCCGCGCTCGATGAAGCGCGCGCCCGCATCGTCGACAGCCATGAGGAGATTTCGGCCGCCTTCGCCGAGGCGGAAATGCTGCTGCAGGACGCGCCCGATCTTGGCGATCTGCAATTGCAGCTCGAACAGTCCTCGGCCAATGTCGCCCGCGACCGCGCCGCGCTTGCCGATGCGCGTGCCGTGCATGAGGGGCTGCGGCGCGAAGCCGAGGCGCGCGCGCGCCGGCTCGATGCCATTGGCGCCGAGCGCAGCAACTGGCTGGAGCGGGCCGAAAACGCCTCGACGCAGATCGCATCGCTCGGCGAACGCAAGGCCGAGGCCGAGGCCGAACGCGAGCGGCTGGCCGATGCTCCCGATGAAATCGACGCCAAGCGGCGTGCCTTGCTGTCGCAGCTCACCGAGGCCGAGAGCTTGCGCAAGGCGGCGGCCGACCGTTTGCAGGAAGCGGAGAACCGGCAATCCGAACTGGACAAGGCCGCCACCGGCGCCATCCAGTTCCTGGCCGAGGCGCGCGAGACCCGCGTTCGCGCCGAAGAGCGGCTGACCGCAGCCGACGAACGCCGGCTGGAGGTCGAGGCGCGCATCCAGGAGACGCTGAACACACCACCGCATCTGGTCATCCGCCACACCGGTCTGGAGGCTGACAGCCCGATGCCTGAGATGGCCGAGATCGAGCGTCAGCTTGACCGGCTGAAGATCGAGCGCGAACGGCTGGGCGCCGTCAATCTGCGCGCCGAGGAGGAGCAGAAGGAGCTTTCCGACCGGCTCGAGGCGATCGTGTCCGAGCGCGAAGACATCATCGAGGCGATCCGCAAGCTCAGGCAGGCGATCCAGAGCCTCAACCGCGAAGGCCGCGAGCGGTTGCTTGCCGCCTTCGATGTCGTCAACGGCCATTTCCAGCGGCTGTTCTCGCATCTGTTCGGCGGCGGCACGGCGGAATTGCAGCTGATCGAATCCGACGATCCGCTCGAGGCCGGGCTCGAGATTCTTGCCCGCCCGCCTGGCAAGAAGCCACAGACCATGACGCTGCTGTCCGGCGGCGAACAGGCGCTGACGGCGATGTCGCTGATCTTTGCGGTGTTCCTGACCAATCCGGCGCCGATCTGTGTGCTCGATGAAGTGGATGCGCCGCTCGACGACCACAATGTCGAGCGCTTCTGCAATCTCATGGACGAAATGGCTGCCACCACCGAGACGCGCTTCGTCATCATCACCCACAACCCGATCACCATGGCGCGCATGAACCGGCTGTTCGGCGTGACCATGGCCGAGCAGGGCGTCAGTCAGCTGGTGTCGGTCGACCTGCAGGCGGCCGAGGCGATGCGCGAGGCAAGCTGACCCAGGTCGCGCTACCTGCGAATGGGCGGCTCTGGAGCGATTTCAGGGAAAAGTGTGAACCCCGGCAAAAAAATCAGAGCGTCGGATTGTGTTTGTGCGAATGCTGTTTGGCCGAAGCCCAGACGAAATAGAGTGATCCCAGCTTCAGCACAGGCACCCTGCGATCCCGTTCGCGATCACGCAGTTCGCGGTAGGTCTTCACCTTCAGTGTGCCTCCCGGCAATCTGATTCGAAAAGCCATGATGCATAGAGCTTACGTGCTTTCTCCAGTCGATGGAAGGTTCATTTCAAGCTCCTCGTCAGTATTCGAGCTCTTGGAGGGTCGATCAGGAATTGTACTGGGCCACCAGATGACGAAATATTTGCCACACTGCCAGACCGGGACTTCGCCCTTGTACTCCCGCCGCCGCAGTTCATGACGTTGCTTGACCTTCAACACACCACCCGGAAGCCTGATCTTGATCGTCATCGTCCCTCAATACTGATGGTGCGCTTCCTGGGTGCCGCGCCCGAAGCTTCATCTGTCCGGCCAAGGTAGAAAAATCGCCACTCCCGGATCGGATCGTTGCAATCCGATTTCGCCGAGTCAATGGAGCCGAGGGCGAACTCCTGTGGCTATCGGCGCCGTGCACATAAGGCCTGACAACAGGCTCAACCTCTGCGCCGCAAGATCCAGTTCACACAGATCACGGCCACGAGGCCACATGCGATGCCGGCGCAATCGGCAACCCAGTCGAACACATCCAGATCACGTCGTATCAGCGCCGTGCCCTGGAGGACCTCGATCGCCGCTCCAACCATGGCGAGGAAGACGATCAGCCTTGTCTTGCGATCGGGCCAGCCGAGTCCTCCAAGGAAAGTCATGACGGCAAAGGCGCTGGCGTGGTTCAGCTTGTCGGACCGGAAACCGATATCGATCCCATACTCCTCGAGTCGGGGCATAGGCAGCAATGCAAGGGCAAGAACAGCGATAAGCGTGCCGAAAAAAGCGATCCGTTCGGCGGCTGGATAAAATCTCATTCTGTTCCAATCTGTGCCTGGCCGCCGCAAAGGTCGAATCCGGCTCGGTGTTGGCGGTTCAGGCTGAAACTCAGATCGACGGCGTTGTCTTTCAAAGCCGCAATTTTTGCTTGAGCCTTTTCAGCCAGGTCTGTTCCGCCTCATCCTGGTTTTGATGCGCCGGGACGTAGCGCGGCCGTATCTTTTTTCCTTTGATGTAGAATGGCTTTTCAACTTCTCCAACCAGGTTGACGAAAAGCCGGGAAACCTGATGCCCGCTTTCATATTCTTGAGGCGTTCATAATTGGGGTAATAATCAGGGTAAAGCTTATGAATATCGTCGTAGAACAGTTCGGCGATCTCGGCGAAAAATGCTTGAGATACATGGTAGGCGATAAAATCGCGCCATATTTGCGGCACAGCTTCGTTCGACCGAATGCGGTGGGCCTCATAGTCCCATCTGGTGTTGTTGCGGCGCGTATCGATTTCGAGCGCTTCCGGAGCGGGAAACGTGTCGGCCAACTCCTGGTAGAGATCGAGGGGAAGGGCGTCGCGCAGGATGATGTGTGGAAACGGCTCCGATCGAACGTCGGCCCTGGTGGCACGTTGAAGGACTGAAAGCGGCTTTGACATCGATGGTGTCTCAGATCGAGTTTGCCTGAGTTGGATTCAGAGGATCGTGTTCAACCTGTTCGGGCTGCCGCCTTTCAACGGATCCTTGGTTGCGTTCAAAGATTGGAGCCCTGAAAAGGGCTCCGCATGGGCTTTCACCATTTCGCTCATTAGAATATCCGCGCCGGTCATCAGGGGGATCAAGGTTTCCGCGAATGTGTATGTTTTGATGCCGTAAAGCCACTTCAGGTAGAGAAGGGCAGCTGACGTGCCGGAGACGCACCCAACAATGTTCATCCGGGATACGACAAGCTCTATCGGATATATGTGTGGGAGGCTCGCCTCCATGATCCTGGTGCTGGCGTCGGCCGTCACATTGCCGACCGTATCCAGCAATTCGGGGAAGAAGGGCGTGCTTATTCTTGGATGTTCCTTCCAGACGACGTCGTATCCCCTCTCGACGATCTGCTCCGCAATTCGTCTATAGATCGCCGCCTCTTGCGCGTACGACATTATGCCGTTTCGCGACAATGCTTGGCCGAGCAGCAGGATCCGTGGGTTGGCTGACGCACGGCAATGTTTGCCGCCGGAAAGCGCATCCCTGCAGGCTTCATCTATTACGTCGCGCATCAGCGAAGCGCCGACCTGAAATCTTGGTACGTTCTCCAGAGCATCGTGAATGGGGATTTCGTGAAGCAAAGAATAAAACTTTGTCACCCGCCTCAGATGGTGTCTTTCTATCTTGTCGGCCGCTTTCCTCAGTCGGAACGCGGGTGAAATTGTAGAGAGTCCTGCAATCAAGGCTCCGATGATGCGCCGTCTAAACCTGGTGCCTGGCGGCCGTGACATGGTTGACATTTCGAATGGAAGGTATGACGTCAAGCCATCCTCATACAAAACGATCTTGGCTTCCGGGTATGAGTCCAGCAGTATTTTTTCCGATGGCCGGTTAACGAAGCAGGCCCAGATTTCAGCTGCGGTACTCGCGTCGAGACCAATTGTGTCTCGGATCAGACGATGGACCCGGAAAATTTGCAGTTGCCCATATTTACGCTCGGACGTCAGAAGGTCGTATGCCCATATGATCCGTTTCCAGGTCCATACTGTAGACGCAAGCTTAGCAAGATCAGTCTTGAAATGCTCGGAAACGCCGGCCGTTTCATAAAGGACAAGATAGTCCTCATGCTCCTGTTGCGGCGGCGAGCTTTCATCCGCTATTGACTGGCGAAGTGAGGCAACCAAGCTGAGCAATTGCCAGGTCCCAAAGACGCAGCATATTCGGACTGGCAATTTAGAATCTCCAAATCGGATGGGAATAACTCCGCTTGTTCCGTCATTTCAACATACCATTGCGTCAAATCCAACAGGCCGTGTGTGGCTCGGGACTGGTTGCGTCCGCTTCACAATACTCGCTCTTGCTTCAGCAAGAAATGTCTTGCCGGGCTTAACGTCCGCGACAGACCGGAGTTCCGCGCAACAACAAGTCGGGCGATTTCCGCTAAACTGCGCGACGGACGCCTGTTAAGATCCGGTATGATCACAAGGAGGAGGCGGCAAGATCGCTCAAGTGACTCGATCCTGCCGCCGCGGGTCTTGTCTTCCGGTTGGCATCCAGGCGTGAATTCTCCCGGTTTTCGGGAAGGTCGTTGTCGGGGAAAGCGGGTTTCGCTGCCGTCAGGCAAAAGTAAGCTCCAGTTGTGAACCGGAGTGTGACGATGACAGACGCAGAAACCAGAATGTTTCGCATGCTTGGTGTGCCGGCTGGTCTGATGTGGCGGCCTGAGGTCCCTGCTGACCTGCCAGGGCAGGGCATGTGTGGGCGCATCTGTGCATCGTGTCCGATGCGAAGCCCGCACTGCTCCACGACCGTTCTTGAGGGCGGCGCCACGCCGCAACTTTCCCGGTGAGCAGGCGAAGGGCGGCGCCGGAAAATGCGCCGTCCGTCGGAGGGGTTGCCCGCGATCAGGCGGCGAGCCAGGCCCGGGTGAAATCCTGCTCATAGGCCTGATGCATCTGGTAACCCATCAAGGCAGGTTTCATATGGCAGAACAGCTTTCGCCAGTAGGGCTGAACGATGATGCCGGAATCCTGCAACATGACCTGCAGTTCCTTCATCACCGCACGGCGCTGCTCCGGATCGGCGATGGCGTTGGCCTTGTGGACCTTGGCATCGAAGTCGGGATCGGCGAACCCTGTCTCGTTCCATGCCGAACCGGTCTGGTAGGCAAGCGCATAGGTCTGGATGCCGAGCGGTCGGGCGTTCCAATTGGTGGTCGCGAAGGGATACTTCGTCCAGTCGTTCCAGAATGCCGATTCCGGGATGACGGTGCGTTTCACCTTGAAGCCGGCTTCGCGCATCTGCTGGGCGACGGCATCGGAGCTTTCCTTGCGGTAATCGGCTTCGACCGAGATCAGATCAAACTCGAAATCGAGCTGGCCGGCTTCCTCGAGCAATGCCCTGGCCCGGACCGGATCACGTTTGATCGGCGGCAGGTCGGCGTGTTCGGGATGCATCGGTCCGACATGATCGTTCTGCGCGACGATACCCATGCCGTCGGCGCCCAGTTGCAGCACCGCTTCGTTGTCGACCGCAAGCTGTATGGCGTTGCGCACGCGCTTGTCGTCATAGGGTTTGGCGTTGACGTTGCAGCGCGAGACCAGGGTGGCGGCAGTGACGATCTCGCTTTTCTTCAGGCCCAGCCTGTCGAGCATGGCGACGTCATAGGACTGCGTCTGCCCATTCAGGTCGATCTCACCGGATTCGAAGGCGGAGACGGTGGCGGCCGAGTCGGTGCCGTAGTCGGTCCAGTCGATGCCGTCGAGGAACACCTCGCCGCCCCACCACGACCCGTCCGGCCGCTTGCGCACCGAGGCAGCAACGCCGACATCGAGTTTTTTAAGTTCGAACGGGCCCGTGGAAACGGGGTTGGCCGACAGTGGCGCAGCCTTCGGATTGAAGGTGTGGTGGACGATCAATGCCGGGTAGTCGGTCATCGCGGGGATGATGGTGATGTCGGGCTGAGACAGTTTCAGGACCACGGTGTGGCCGTCGCGAACCTCGATGGCACCAGTGCGCGCCACCTTGGTGTCGGGATCGATCAGCGCGGTCATGCGCCCGGCCATCGAGTTGCCGGCGGCATCCTTCTCGCACCAGCGCGTGATGTTGAAGGCGACATCCGTGGCGGTGAAATCGTCGCCGTTCGACCATTTCACCCCCGGGCGCACCTTGAGCACATATTCCGTGGCGTCCGCATTGATCTCCCAGCTCTGCAGCAGCACCGGCTCGAAGGTGAAATCCGGCTTCCAGCGCACCAGCGGTTCGAGAAACTGCATGGCGATGTTGCCCATCTGCGAAACCTTGAACTTGCGCGGGTCTTCCAGCTCCATCACCTGCATGGCAACACGCAGCACGCCGCCCTTCCTGGGTTGGGCGGCTTCCTCGGCCCGTGCTGGGACCGGCTGACCGATGAGCCCATAGGCAATCGCCGTGCTGGCGCCGAAGGCGCTGGCCAGCGCCAGGAACTCGCGGCGGCCAAGCGCGCCGCTCTTCGCGCCTTTCGCAAATGTGCCGATCGCGGGATGAAGAGGTCTGGATGTCATATCGGTTCTCCCATTGTTGATTTTACGCCCAAATTCGGTGGAATGCCCTTGCCGCGTCGTTGCTGGTCGCTGTTTTCTACAGGACGCAGCCGATGGCGGCGGGGCCGCGACGGCGAGGGAAAGGCAAGATGAATCTTCTGACGGCGATGCGGGTGTTCGATCGAGTCTGCCTGCTGGGCAGCCTGTCGGCGGCGGCGCGCGATCTCAACATGTCGACGACGGCGGTCAGCCGCACCATCAAGGAACTGGAAGACGACCTCGGCGTCCGGCTCATCAATCGCACCACAAGGCGTCTTAGCCTCACCGAGGCGGGCCGCGACTATGCTCCGCGTGCGCGCAGCCTGCTCGACGACATTTCCGAACTGCAGGATTCGACGCGCGGCCTGCACAAGGAGACGCGGGGCCTGATCCGGGTTTCCTGCTCCAATGTTCTGGGCCACACGCGCATAACCAAGCTGGTGCCGAAATTCCTCGAAGAAAACCCGCTCACCACGATCGAGTTCGACCTCACCGCGCGTTATGTCGTCGGCATTGTCGAGGAAGGCTACGATGTCGCCATCCGCTTCGGCGGTCAGGCGGATTCCGCCCTGATTGCCCGCCGGCTTGGTGAAGTCCGCAACTATGTCTGCGCCACGCCCGATTATTGGGATGCAAACGGCCGTCCGGTCCACCCGGATGAGCTGGCAAGCCATTCCTGCGTGCTGAGCAATTTCGCCAAGCGCCTTGGCACGTGGCCATTTATCGGACCCGACGGCCCTTTCGATGCGGCTGTCGGCGGGCGCATCTCGACCAACAGCGTCGAGGCCGCCTACCAGATGACCACCGCCGGTTTCGGCATCGGCAACCTGCCCAGCCTGCTGGTCGACGCTGCGATCAGGGACGGCCGGCTGGAAGTGCAGCTGGATGAGTTTCGCCCCGGCTCCAGCCCGATCTACGCGCTCTATCCGCACCGCACCTATATTGCGGCCAAGGTGCGCGCGTTCGTCGACTTCCTGATCCGCGAACTGTCGGCCGACTTCACCGCCTGAAATGCTGCGCGATTGCCCATGGCCAACGCCGTCAGGGGCCTGGCGCGAACGCCAGGCCCCCTCTGCCCCCGTCGCCCGACGCGGCAGCGTCATTTCCACCAAGCGGTGGTGTCGTACATCGGTCCCGGCTCCTCGAAGAGCTTTTCGTATTTGCACAGTGCCGGCGTCTTGCCGAGCGGCACCGAAACACCGTCCCTGAACGCCCATTCGCCACGTTGCGTCGTATCGGCCCGCACATAACTGGACAGCGCAAAGGCCCGGTCGTGCCGCGATTTGTTGGGCGAGGAGCCGTGCACGGTAAGCAACCCCCATAAAGCAAGGTCGCCCGGCTCCAGCACCAGCGGAACGATGGTCGCCGGGTCGATGCCGACCTTGCGCAACTCTTCTTCGGCGGTCAGGCCCTTCATCAGTTCGCCGGTTCCCTCGTCCGACAGGCCGAGATAGCCGAGCTTGTGGCTGCCGGGCACGACCTGAAGGCAGCCATTGTCCAGCGTCGCCCGATCGACCGCGAGGCCTGTTGTCACGGTGGCGTCGGCGACATTGTCGAAGGCGGCCTGGTTACGGAAGCGCAGATCCTGGTGGAAGCGATAACCCGTGACATTGGCGCCGGGCGGCTTCCAGTGCAGCTGTTGGGCGATCTGCCTTATGTCACGGCCGATCAGGCCCTCGAGCAGCTTCAGATAGTCGGGATTGCGGCGGAATGCTTCGAAATAGGAATTGATCCAGGAAAACCAGTAAGCCTGCAGCACATAGCGTTGGCCAAAGTCCGATTCAGGCAGGATCTGGAAATTCAGGTTGCCGTTCCGGAAGGTGGCGTGATGCTTGAGGCCTTCGGCATAGACCGCATCGGTTTCCTTCTTCAGCCGGATCATCTCGTCGCCGTCGACGAATTGTCGAACGACCGCGTATCCTTCCTCGCGGTACTGCTCCACCGCCTCGCGTGCCTGCCTGTCCGTCAGCATGTCCGTGACAACCCCCGTCTGTGATCCGTGTCGATCGTAACGAAGGGGTTGCCGGCGATAAGCCATGGATTTTGGCATCGACTTTCCCGATTATCGGGAAATTGAGCGGGGCGTCAAAGGTGCATTGGTCGCAATCGGCTGGTCAGATACGTGCTGCGCCGGCAGGCCCTAAAAATAGGTCCGCGGCGCGACAAGGTTCTTCTGCTGGCGAACATAAAAACAGTAGAAGCCGAACGCCGCGGCAAACCACATGAAGGCCTCACCCATGGCCAGCCGGTTGTTGGAATTGGTAAGGATGGTTAGGGCGAAGAAGACCAGTGTGGAGATGTAGCAGGACCATGCGGCCGGAGCGACAAGCTTGGCTCGCATGGCCAGTAGAACCTGCCTGGCCGACCAGGTGTAGAGAAAGGCAAAGAACGCCAGTCCGACCACACCATAGCGCACGGCAATCTCCAGATAACCATTGTGGAAGACGTTGAAGATCATGGGATGATAGGTTCTGTTCTCCCACTCGGTCAGCCAACTGGAACTGGCTCCGAAGATCGGGTGGCGTTTCCAGATATTGATCGCATCCGCCCACAGCATCAGCCTTTCCTTGGCTGCAAGTGGCACCGCATCGCTCGCGATGGCGCGATCGAAGGCGGGGAGGATGCCATGCCTGAACACATCCGGAACCAAGGTTTTGACGAAGGCCATGGTATCGTCGGCGGTGGACGAGAAGATGTTGTGTGCTGCGACAATGCCGGCCGCCACGATCACCAGCACGCCACCCGAAACCAACAGTTCGCGACGATGGCCTCTCGCCAGGGTCATGACCGCCAACAAGAGCAGAGCGAGCGCAAGCGCAAGCCACACTCCCTTTGACCGCATCTCGATGATATTGACGAGGGCAAGCAGCAGGACGGCTGTCGACAGGACCCAATGCAGGTTCTTGGTTGCTTTCCCGAGGTCCGTTCTCTGGGCCGAGTAGGCCATGAATTGCAGCGTGCAGAGGAAGATGAAACCGGCCGCTACCGACGCGTGGATGGGATTGTTGAAAAGCCACGGGGCCGGTTGGATGCCTTGAAACATGTCCGAATAGAAGGTGTCCGCAGCCAGGAAGACGAGACTGAGGATCATGAACCAGAGCACGAGCCGTGCGGGTTGCCTGACAAACAGCAGAAACGCGAAGCCGGTCGTCGCGTAGAACAGCGGAAACATGTAAATGCCTTCGGCGCCACCCAACTGGTGGGTGCCGAAATAGACGATCGCCAGTCGGATGAAGACATAGAGCGACCAGCCCAGACACAGAAAGCCGACCCAACCGATCAGCGGTTTGCTGTAGGTCCACAAATCCACTCTGAACCAGCGGATGACCGCGAACAGGGCCAGCGCCAGGCCCGCATAGCGGTAGGTGTCGGCCTCGCGCCACACCGCGGAGACCAAAGCGAGAATGGCGAGTGCCGCAAGCAACAGAAGCAAGGTGTGGCGCGGCGCGTTGTCCTTGGCATCATCCAGGGCATCTCGCGGCAGAGGGGGCGGCAGCAGGACGTGATGCAGGCGGCGCAGCTCGTCGCTGGCCCGCAACACCCCGGCACGTAGCCGGCTCGGCCCGCCCAGCCTTGCGGATTTGTAGCTTCCCGAGGGGCCGGCTATGCCCGAGATCCCACTGCTGGCGGCGAAGCCAAGCACGTTTTGGCGGACCGAATAGACTTTCAGGCCGGTATCCCAAAAGCGCTCGAGTGCAACGTCCCATGGCATTTTCATAACGGCGAGCGCCGACAACAGACCCTGCGCGCCCTCCCGCGTCACCAGATAGGCGGCGGCCGAGCCTTGCGGGCCATGCAGCGCACGACCGATCTCGTCGCTTTCCGTCGTCTCGGCGGCGCGCATGAAGAAGCTCATGCGATGGTTGGTCAGCTTGATGACGTCGAAATCCGGCACCGCCGCGATGATGGCCTCGATGCGCCGTATGGTGTTTTCGCTGAAGAGGACGTCGTCCTCGACAATCAGGCCATAGGCGCCGCCACCCGCGAGGAATGCCTCCAGCGCCTGGATATGGCTGCGGTAACAGGCATATTCGCCCGAAAGGATGTCGCGCCCGCTCAGCTTGCGCGCGGCTGGCAGATCGATCTCCGTCCAGTCTTTTTCAGCAAGCGCCCGACCGTCGACGGCGGCAATGCGCTGCAAGGTCAGTCCTGCCGCTTCGGCGCTGGCGAGCAATTCGCTCCAGCGCTGGGTCTCGCGATCGAGGTTGATGGCGAAGATAGGAAGGTTCATTGAAGTTCCATGTTGAGCCGCCACCCACCTGGCCGACCTATGTATGGAAAGAGGAAGATGTTCAAGGCGACACTGTCCAGATCATGTGCAAATGCTGACCCGAATTTGCCGCGATGGCGTTGGTTTCGCTGAACTTATGACGCAGTCGAACTATTAACCGACCGGCTTCATGGAAGATCGCAAATGTACTCTCGGGTCCTATGTGTCCGGAACGGACCTGAGCGAGATGGCTGGGGCGCCAGGATTCGAACCTGGGAATGTCGGTACCAAAAACCGATGCCTTACCACTTGGCGACGCCCCAATTGCCGTCAGAGTCGCTTGTGCGGCGCGTTATTAGCAGAGCAGCCAAAAAGCACAATCCTTATGAGTGACGGTTGGAACGCTCGAATTGGGCAGGCAACGCAGCGCTGCCAAATGATATGCAGCGGGCTATTCGGACCACACCGCCATCTCGTTTCCGGCTGGATCGACGAAGTGGAAGCGCCGGCCGCCGGGGAACGGGAAGATCGGTTTGACGATCGTGCCGCCGGCGCTTTCGACAGCGTCGAGGGTTTGCTCCAGATCCCTGCTGTAGAGCACGGGCAGCGGCTTTGATGGCGCTTCCGCGGCATCTGCCTGGAAGCCTCCGTCCAGGCCTTCGGCAAAGGCCGAATAGGTCGGCCCATAATCGGTGAACGACCAGGCAAAGGCAGTACTGTAGAAAGCCTTCAGCCGGTCCAGCGTTCCACCGGTCGCGGGCATTTCCAGATTTTCGAGTTTTCCGGGCAGTTTCATGGCGCACCTGTTTGTTCCCTTTATGTTCTAAACCAAAAACCTCGGAATGGCAAGTCATTTTGCCGCATCTTCGGACGCGGCTTTTGCTTAATCGATTGTAGAAGGCCGACCGCTTTGCCGGCGCTTGCCTTTCGCACTGCAGCATCATATCGCTCCAAGGACGGACCGGCGGAACTTTCCGTTTCGCCAATCTTTCCAATCTCCTGCAACCGGAGAGCGATGCATGACCAAATGGGTTTTCACCTTTGGCGATGGTGCGGCGGAAGGCCGTGCCAGCGACAAGAATCTCTTGGGCGGCAAGGGCGCCAACCTGGCCGAGATGTGCAGCCTGGGGCTGCCGGTGCCGCCGGGCTTCACCATCACCACGGAGGTCTGCAACGCCTACTACGCCAACGGCCGTATTTATCCGGCCGGGTTGGAAGCCGATGTCGCGGTCGCGTTCGATCACATCGGCCAGCTGACCGGCCGTCGGTTCGGCGACCCGTCGAAACTGCTGCTGGTGTCGGTGCGTTCGGGCGCTCGCGCCTCGATGCCCGGCATGATGGACACCGTGCTCAATCTGGGCCTGAACGACGAGACGGTCGAGGCGCTGGCCGCCGATTCCGGCGATGCGCGCTTTGCCTATGACAGCTACCGCCGCTTCATCCAGATGTATTCCGATGTCGTCATGGGCCTCGATCATGAGGTGTTCGAAGAAATCTTGGAAGATCAGAAAGGCGGGCTCGGGCACGAGCTCGACACCGAACTGACGGCGCTCGAATGGCAGGGCGTCATCGCGCTCTACAAGGCCAAGGTCGAGGAAGAGCTCGGCAGGCCTTTTCCGCAGGATCCGCACGAGCAGCTCTGGGGCGCGATATCAGCCGTGTTCTCGAGCTGGATGAACAACCGCGCCATCACCTATCGCCGCCTGCACGACATTCCCGAAAGCTGGGGCACGGCGGTCAACGTCCAGGCCATGGTGTTCGGCAATATGGGCGAAACCTCGGCCACCGGCGTTGCCTTCACCCGCAACCCGTCGACCGGCGAAAAGATGCTCTATGGCGAGTTCCTGGTGAACGCGCAGGGAGAGGACGTCGTCGCCGGCATCCGCACGCCGCAGAACATCACCGAGGCGGCGCGTATCGCAGCCGGCTCGGACAAGCCGTCGCTGCAGAAGCTGATGCCTGACGCGTTCCAGTCCTTTGTCACCATCTCCGACAATCTGGAGAAGCACTACCGCGACATGCAGGATCTCGAATTCACCATCGAGCGCGGCAAATTGTGGATGCTGCAGACCCGCTCCGGCAAGCGCACCGCCAAGGCGGCGCTGAAAATTGCCGTCGAGATGGCGCGGGACAGACTGATCACGAAAGAGGAAGCCGTCGCCCGTATCGACCCGGCCTCGCTCGACCAGTTGCTGCATCCGACCATCGACCCCAAGGCCGCGCGCGACGTCATCGGCATCGGACTGCCGGCGTCGCCCGGTGCCGCCACCGGCGAGATCGTCTTTTCCTCCGGCGACGCCGAGGAATTGAAGACGCAGGGCCGCAAGGCGATCCTGGTGCGCATAGAAACCAGCCCCGAAGACATTCACGGCATGCATGCGGCGGAAGGCATCCTGACCACGCGCGGCGGCATGACCAGCCACGCCGCGGTGGTGGCGCGCGGCATGGGCAAGCCTTGTGTCTCGGGTGCCGGCTCGCTGCGTGTCGACTACAAGGCCGGCACGCTGATGGCGATGGGCTCGACCTTCCGCAAGGGTGATATCATCACCATCGATGGCAGCAACGGCCAGGTGCTGAAGGGCGCCGTGTCGATGTTGCAGCCGGAACTTTCCGGCGATTTCGCCGCTATCATGGAATGGGCCGACGCGGTGCGCCGCATGAAGGTGCGCACCAATGCCGAAACGCCGCTCGACGCGCGCATGGCGCGCTCTTTTGGCGCCGAAGGCATCGGCCTTTGCCGCACCGAGCACATGTTCTTCGACGGCGAGCGCATCGTCGCCATGCGCGAGATGATCCTGGCCGACACCGAAAAGGACCGGCGCATCGCACTCGCTAAGCTTCTGCCCATGCAGCGCTCGGACTTCCTCGAACTGTTCGAGATCATGGCCGGCCTGCCGGTGACGATCCGCCTGCTCGATCCGCCGTTGCACGAATTCCTGCCGAAGACCGAGGAGGAGGTGGCCGAGGTCGCCGCCGCCATGAAGGTGTCGCCGGACAAGCTCAGGCAGCGCACCGAGGCGCTGCACGAGTTCAACCCCATGCTCGGCCATCGCGGCTGCCGCCTGGCTGTCTCCTATCCCGAGATCGCCGAGATGCAGGCACGCGCCATTTTCGAGGCGGCGGTGGAGGCCGGCAGGAAGGCCGGCGCCCTGGTGGTCCCCGAGATCATGGTGCCGTTGGTCGGCCTGGTGAAGGAACTCGATTACGTCAAGGCGCGCATCGATGCGGTTGCCAAGAGCGTCATGGAGGAAACCGGCGTCAAGATCGATTACCTCACGGGAACCATGATTGAGCTCCCCCGCGCCGCGATCCGTGCCCATGTCATTGCAGAGTCGGCCGAATTCTTCTCCTTCGGCACCAATGACCTGACCCAGACGACCTTCGGCATCTCGCGCGACGATGCGGCCTCGTTCCTGGAAACCTACCGCCAGAAGGGCATTATCGATCAGGACCCGTTCGTCTCGCTCGACATCGACGGCGTCGGCGAACTGGTGCGCATGGCCGCGCAAAAGGGCAAGGCGACGCGGCCAGACATCAAGCTCGGCATCTGCGGCGAACATGGCGGCGATCCGTCCTCGATCCGCTTTTGCGAAGAGGTCGGCCTCGACTACGTGTCCTGTTCGCCCTATCGCGTGCCGATCGCCAGGCTGGCGGCCGCGCAGGCAGCGGTGCTGGTTGCGAAGGCAGGCCGCCGATAGGATCCATCCAGCTTACCGTTTTGTAAGGCAATTCACGCGAACGTGCTGGCGGCGTCGCGTAATCTCGACATTGTTCCTGCCCAATTTGCGGCCATCCGCAAATTGCTCCCGGAAACAGATGCTGCAGATTTCTCCCGCGCCGTTCCACTCGATCCTGGTCGTCCAAACCAAGTTCATAGGCGATCTCGTCCTCGCCTCGGCGCTCGCCAAAAACCTGCGGCTCGAATTCCCCGGCGCCAGCATCGTCTTTCTGTGCGAGGCCCGCTTCGAGAGCTTCGTCATGGCCCATGGTATCGCTTCCGAGGTGGTCGCATTCAGGCGCGACCGCATGCGCGGAACGCCCTTGGAGCGCGGGAAGGAGCTCTACGCCATGGTGCGGGCGTTGCGCCGCTTCCGTTTCGACCTGACCATCGACCTGACCGATTCGAAGACGTCGCGCATGGTCACCGGGCTCGTCAACGCCAAGACCCGTGTCGGTTACAATCCTTCCGAAAGACCCTTGCGTATGTTGGAGCGGCAACCCGCCAATGTCTTTGCCAAGCCCTACGGCTTTGATGGTCAGCATTTCCTGTACCGCTACCTCTCGCCGCTCGAAGCGCTCGGCATCGAACTTCGCACGGTGATTCCGAACCTTCAGCCGCTGCCATCGGAGACGGCGAAAGCATTGGCGCTGCTGGGTAAGCACCATCTGCGGCCAAACGCATTCATCGCCGTGCATGCGGGTGCAAGCTTCGAGGGCCGACGTTGGCAGCCGGAGCGGTTTGCAGCAGTGATCGTCGAGATTGCCGGCGAGACCAGCCTGGATGTCGTCCTGGTGGGCGGCCCGGATGAGCGCGAGATCGCCGAACGTATCGTCGCCAGAACCGCGCCCTCGGTCGTCAATCTCGTCGGTGACCTGTCGCTTGAAAGCCTGCTGGCGTTGCTGAAACAGGCTCGGCTGTTTCTCGGCAATGAGAGCGGCCCGATGCACATGGCCGCAGCCACCGGAACCCCGGTTGTCGGATTGTTCGGTCTGACGGAGCCGTCGCGCTGGGGTCCCGTCGGCGTGCCCAGCATCTCGCTCCAGCCGCCGATGCCTTGCGCCTGCATGGCCGAAAACCTCTGCCGCGCGCCGGATCCGAGCAAAGCATGCTGCGTCTGGGGCCTGGAGGTCAAGCCTGTGGTCGATGCGGTGCGCGAGGTTCTTTCGCGCACCGAAATGAAACTGGAACACGCCATCTGAGATCATGCGCCGCATGCACGACCGCTCTCGACGCGGTGGAATGACCTGTCGCCCACAGGAACGGTCACATTGTCGCGGAGCGCTTTTCAGCTATGCACCATCCCGATTTCCGCCTTCATGCGGGTCGTTGGGATGCCTGCTTGAAATGACGGGTCCGGGAATCGGTTTGATGCGCCTACTGCAAAAAAATCTCTGTATGATCGCCATGTTGTGGGCGATGGCATCCGCCAGCCATGCCGCGCCGCTCGTCGAGCCGACGCTGCACATCAAGTCGCAGGCGAGCGGAGCCGGCCGCGTGGCGCTTACGCTTGACGCGTGCGGTGGACAGACCGACAACCGGATCCTTTCGGCGCTGGTGGACAACAAGATTCCCGCCACCATTTTCGTCACCGGCATCTGGCTGAAGCGAAATGCCGCCGCTGTCGAGATCATGCGGGCGCATCCCGATCTGTTCGAACTGGAAAATCACGGCGGCCACCACATTCCGGCGGTCGACACGCCGCGGAAAATCTATGGCATCCGCAGTGCCGGCAGCCCGGACGCGGTGCTGGCCGAGGTCGAATCGGGAGCCGCCGCTCTTGCCGGGACCGGCGAGCCGGCACCGAAATGGTTCCGTGGCGCAACCGCCGAATACAGCCCGTCGGCAATCGCCATGATCCGCAAGCTTGGCTTCAAGGTCGCGGGTTTCTCGATAAACGGCGACGGTGGCTCTTTGCTCGGCGCCAAGGAAACCGCCCGGCGCATCGCGGCGGCCAAGGACGGCGACGTCATCATCTCGCACATCAACCAGCCGACCCATGCGGCCGGCGAAGGCGTGGTGCAGGGGCTGCTGGCGCTCAAGGCCAAGGGCTTGACCTTTGTGCGGCTCGACGATGCCGAGGGCATCGGCAACAACGGCACGACGGAGTGACTGGCCAGCCGAGCGGAGCTCGATGCCTTCGGGGTGGGCTCAGTCTGGTTTGGCTTCGATCGTGACCTTGCTGGCGTAGAATGCGCCGTGGTTGCGGATTTCAGCCATTTCGTCGAAAGGCCGCTCGTAGGCCCACATGGCGTTCTGGCCGGTCTCGCCGGCAGGCAGCACGCTCCAATAGCTTGCATCGCCCTTGTAGGGGCAATGGGTCGAGTGGTCGGTGCGGCCGAGCTTGCCGAAATCGATGTCGGCGAACGGAATGTAGAACGCCGCCGGATAGGGGGCCTCGGTCAGCACCTTGGCCTTCGCTGTTGAAGCGATGACCACGTCTCCGGTACGCACGGTAACGGTGCCGGCATAGGGCTCGATGGTGATGATTTTGTCCGGGTTGCGTTGGAAACCGGGTGCGGGGTTGGCGATCTGATCCATGCGGGGCTCTCCTTGCGTCGACTTTAAGGTGTGTCGCGCAAGCGCATTGTGCAAGCCGCTATCGCCATCCAGTACGCAAAACTTGCCGGGCCGACGCCGATGGATCGCGCCTTGGAACCCTCGAGATACTTGTCGTCAGCTGTCAGGCAGCGGCCTTGAACACGTCCATGAGACCGGCATAGGCGGCAGCGATCCCGGCGACCGGGTTGCTGCTTCTCGATACGGTCTCGACCTTCAAGGAACCGCCGCCGGTAGGCAAGGTGAGCAGCAGGAACTGGCGGTTTCCGCCATCGCCGACTGACGCGGCCGCGACGTGCTGGTCCTCGCCCTGATTCTGGACGCACATCTTGAACAGCAGCGTGCCGCCGACCGCTTCCAGCGCGCCGCCGACAACTTCAACAAATTCATCTTCGGAAACAGTCTTTGTGTCCGGCACCACATCGGCCAGACTTTCGGCAAGCGTACTCTCGAGAGCCTTGTCGTCGAGCTGCGCGTCCATGCGAACCTCTTTCAGTCGCCAATCGCACCCCTTTGCCCGTTAACGAAACTTAACGCCGACGATGGCCGGATTGTGGCGGTTTTCCACCAATGCGGCGCTTGGTGGTGCTGGCGGCTGGACAATCGGCCGGTTCGCTCCACAATAGCCCGAAAAGCACAACGCAAAAGCGTGAGGGAGGACCCAATGCTGGGACTGATGCAGGAATGGCCGCTGCTTTGCCATAAGCTCATCGACAATTCCGAGCGGCAGCATGGCGTGCGCGAGATCGTGACGCGCTCGATCGAGGGGCCGATCGTGCGCACCACTTACGCCGACATCCATCGTCGCGCCCTGAAGGTCGCCCAGCGGCTGGAGCGCGACGGCTATGGGCTGGGCGACCGCATCGCGACGCTGGCCTGGAACACCGCACGCCATATCGAGGCCTGGTACGGCATCATGGGCATCGGCGCCATCTACCACACGCTCAATCCGCGGCTGTTTCCCGAGCAGATCGTCTGGATCATGAACCATGCCGAGGACAAGGCAGTCTTCGTCGACCTGACCTTCGTGCCGCTGCTCGAGAAAATCGCCGGCGCCGTAAAATCGCTGAAACAGGTGATCGTGCTGACCGACAGGGCGCATATGCCGCCGACGACATTGCCCAACGCGGTCGCCTATGAGGATTGGCTTGACGAAGCGGATGGCGACTTCGCCTGGAAGACCTTCGACGAAAGCACCGCCGCTGGCATGTGTTACACGTCCGGGACCACGGGCGATCCCAAGGGCGTCGTCTACAGCCATCGTTCGAACGTGCTGCACGCCATGATCGCTGCCATGCCCGACGCCATGGGCCTGTCGTCGCGCGATACGATCCTGCCTGTCGTGCCGATGTTTCACGCCAATGCCTGGGGTCTTGGCCAGAGCGGGCCGATGATCGGCGCCAAGCTTGTCATGCCCGGCTGCAAGATGGACGGCGCCTCGATCTATGAATTGCTCGACACCGAGAAGGTGACCTTCAGCGCCGCCGTGCCGACCGTCTGGATGATGCTGCTGCAGCATCTGGAGGAGACCGGCAAGAAGCTTCCCTATCTGAACAAGGTTGTCATCGGCGGCTCGTCGTGCCCGCGCGCGATCATGACCAAGTTCCAGCAGAACTACGATGTCCAGGTTATCCACGCCTGGGGCATGACCGAAATGTCGCCGCTCGGCACGCTGTGCACCCTGAAGCCGGACCATGCCGGTCTTGAGGGCGAAGCCCGGCTCGATGTCCAGCAGAAACAGGGCTATCCGCCCTTCGGCGTCGAAATGAAGGTGACCGACGACGACAACAACGAGCAGCCTTGGGACGGCAAGACTTTTGGCCGCCTGAAAGTGCGTGGGCCGGCCGTTGCCCGTGCCTATTATGGCGGCGCCGGCGTGGAGCAGTTCGATGAGGATGGCTGGTTCGACACTGGCGACGTCGCCCACATCGACGCCGGCGGCTACATGCAGATCACCGATCGCGCCAAGGACGTCATCAAGTCCGGCGGCGAATGGATTTCGACCATCGACCTCGAGAATCTGGCTGTTGGCCATCCCGATGTCGCCGAGGCGGCAGCCATCGGCGTTCAGCATTCGAAATGGGGCGAACGGCCGCTGCTGGTCGTCGTCCGCAAACCGGGCAAGGAACCGACCAAGGCTGACATTCTCGACTTCATGGACGGCAAGGTGGCCAAATGGTGGATGCCGGACGATGTCGCTTTCGTCGGTGAAATTCCGCACACCGCCACCGGCAAGATCCAGAAGATCACCTTGCGCCAGCAATTCAAGGACTATCGCCTGCCGACGGATTGACGCGATGGTGCATGTTTCGGCTTCATGCCATCGCAAAAAGGCACTAAGTCTCCGTTCGGGTTGGGGCAGCACGGAAAACGATGGTTAGCATTCCTGAACGGCAAACGTCGAAGGCGGCCGGCTGGTCGCGGCGCACGGCCGCTTTTTCGTTGGTGCTGCTGCTGACGGTCTTCGTCGGCCATCGCTTCGATCTCGTCGAAACACCTGTCTTTCTGTGGGTGCTGGGCATTGTCGCGCTGCTGGCGGCGATGGCGCTGTTGTTTGCCGGGTTTGCCTTTTCGCGGCTCTGGAATTTCGGCGACCGCGGCGGTCGCGACCTGACGGTCGGCGCGCTGCTGGCACTGCTGGTGCTCGCACCCTATGGCGTCGCCGCCTACTGGGCGACGATCTATCCGCCGCTCAGGGATATCTCGACGGATTTCGACGAACCGCCGGCGCTCGACGTGAGCGACCGGAGGAAGGATATGAACGTGCTTGCGCCGTCGACGCCTGGGGAACAGCGGCTGCAGACCGATAGCTATCCGCTGGTCAGCGCACGCAGCTACGACCTGCCGTTCGAGACCGTCGTCAATGCCGTCGAAACCGTGCTCGACCGGCGCGACTGGGAGCTGTCGAAACCCTATCCCGATCTCGCCGGGCAAAGCGAGGTGACCATCACCGCCGTCGCCAAGGGCTTCGTGATCGGCCTTCCCGCCGACGTGGCGATCCGCGTGACGGACGATGGCGACACGGTCATCGTCGACATGCGGTCGGCATCCCGCTACGGCCGCTACGACCTCGGCGACAATGCGGCGCGCATCACCGAATTTCTCGCGGAACTCGACCAGGAAGTCGCCGGTCAGGTTGGCGCCGCTCCGGTCGAATGAGACCCAGGGGAGGCTATTCGCCAGGGTCGAACTCTCCTTTGAACAAGACTGTCGCGACCGGTCCAATCGGATTGGCGATCCGGCTCTCCAGGACTTCGACAAGTTTGCGTCCGACACCCGCTATGTCCACGAAATGAACGCCGATCTTCGCAGGCAGGAAGCGCGATAGCCGCGTGCTGTCCCGAGTGACAATGTGGATGTCACTCCCTGGCGCGAGACCTCTTCTGCCGAGAGCGTGTAATGCCCCCAGAAGGCCCAGTTCGTTGGCGCATGCCAAGCCCGTCGGCGGATCTGACCAGGCCAGCATGCGATCGAACCAGGCTGCGCTCGATTCCATGGTGAACATTCCATGACCGATCAGCGACTGGTCGATCGGAATACCAGCCTCGGCCATTGCCCTTCCATACCCGGAAAGACGCATGGCACTCGCCTGGTCGCCCGGAACGAGAAGTTGCAGCGCAATGCGTCGGCAGCCCTTGTCCATGAGCCGCCGGGTCGCCTCGTAGGCAATCTGTTCATTGTCGATGTCGACATAAGGATATGCTGTATCCAGGTCAGTTCTTCCAAACGCGACGAATGGCATGCCTCTATCCAGCAATAGCTTAACGCGCGGATCACCCGAGACCATGCGTGTGATAATCAGTCCGTCTGTGCTGCCCGCCTGAAGCTGTCGCTGCACACTCTCGATGGGATCATCATCGGGCGTGGTGGAGTAGATGGATAGGCTATAACCCGCTTGCCGCGCCGCCAGCGTCATGCCTTCGATTAACGGAAGCTTCAACAGATCGGACAGATGATCTTGTGTTTCCATCGGGTATATTGCTGTCATCGTCAGCGTGCGGCCAGTTTTGAGCGCGAAGCCATGATGATTTGGCACATAGCCGACCCGCTGCGCCACTTCCTTGACGCGAGCGATGGTGGCGGGATGAACCTCCGGCCCATCCTTCAGCGCGCGGGATACCGTGGTGACCGAAAGGGAAAGTTCCGCCGCGATCTGTTTCAGGTTGGTCATGTCGCCCGACCTCATTTGCGAAAGCGCCGGCTGATTTGCTGACTTCCACTACGTGACCGAATTCCACCTCACGGTCAATCCAAGCTCTCGCTAAAGCAGCTTGACTCTCCTGCAATTGGATGCAATCGTAACGTTACGATTGTCAAGAATTGGCCATTTTGAGCGCGTCTCAACAAATTCTAGGGAGGAGAACCTATGTCTTGGTTACGCATTTCCTTGACGGCATTAGCATTCTCGGCCGCCGTGCCGGTCTATGCCCAATCAGTCACCATCACGACCGCGGGCGGCGATTATGGCAACGCCATGAAGGAAGCCATGTGGGCCCCCGCTGCAAAAGAGCTTGGCTATGATGTCCGCGAGGAGACCCTCAGCGACGGCTTGGCCGCCCTGAAGATGCAGGTCACCTCGGGCGCGGTCACAACCGACGTCATTCACCTGGGCTCACCGGAGGGCGCGCAGGCCGCCGCACAGTCGCTGCTGGAGCCGCTCGACTACAAGATCATCGATCCAAAGGCCGTGCCGGATGGCGCAAAGTCCGACTACTGCTATCCGTTCGACTCCTATGGCACCGTCATGTCCTGGAACACCAAAACCTATGGCGAGAACCCGCCAAAGACATGGGCGGAGTTCTGGGATGTTGCCCAATTTCCGGGCCGTCGCGCCCTCCGCGCCAATGCACAGGACTCGATCGAGATCGCGCTGCTCTCGGACGGCGTAGCACCGGCCGACGTGTATTCCGTGCTCAGCACGCCGGAGGGCCTGGATCGCGCGATCAAGCGGCTTGAAGCGATCAAACCAAATGTCGCGGTGTGGTGGACTTCGGGAGCTCAGTCCGCGCAGTTGCTGAAAGATGGCGAGGCGGATTTGGTCGTTACCTGGAACGGGCGGGCCCAAACCGTGAAAGCGGATGGCGGCGCGGTCGATTACACGTTCAAGGGTTCCGTCATCGGTACGGATTGCCTCGGGGTACCGAAGGGGGCGCCGAACAAGGAAGCGGCCATGAAACTCATCGCGGCGATGACACAGCCCGCGCGCGTGGCGAAGCTGACCGATTTCATCGCTTATGGCCCGGTCAATCCTGCTGGCTATGAGGGTGGCCTTATTCCCGAGGACCGTCTGAAGACCCTTGCGACCGCGCCTGAAAATGCCGGCACTTCGGTGTTTTCGAATGCGGACTGGTGGGTCAAGAATGGCGAAGCTGCTCAAAAAACCTTCGATGAGATGATGGCCCGCTGAGTCTCAGCTTTAAGGCTGAAGCACATGATGAAGTCGCTCCCGATCACCATCGACAGCGTGCGCAAGACCTACGGATCTTACGTCGCGCTGGACGATGTCTCGCTCGACATTCAGGCTGGCGAATTTCTCACGCTCTTGGGGCCGTCCGGATCGGGCAAGACCACGCTGCTCATGGCTTTGGCCGGATTTGTCCGGCCCGATTCCGGTAAACTTTTGTTGGACGATCGGGACATTACCCGCCTGGCCCCCAACAAGCGCGACATCGGCATAGTCTTCCAGAACTACGCCCTGTTTCCCCACATGAACGTTCTGGCAAATGTCGAGTATCCGTTGGTGCTGCGCAAGACGCCGAAAGCCGAGGCCCGCCAGAGGGCACTCGACACTTTGGCCCGCGTGAAGCTTGAAGGTTTGGCGGAGCGCAACATTGCCGCATTGTCCGGCGGCCAGCGCCAGCGGGTGGCGTTGGCGCGGGCGATCGTCTTTGAGCCACGCGTGATGCTGATGGACGAGCCGTTGTCGGCGCTCGACAAGAACCTGCGCGAAACCATGCAGTACGAGATCCGGCGTCTGCACGATGATCTGGGGATCACCACGGTCTATGTGACGCATGACCAGCGCGAAGCGCTAATCATGTCCGACAGGATCGCGGTGATGAATTCCGGCCGCATCCAGCAGATCGATACGCCACAGCGGATCTATGATCGTCCATCGACCCGCTTCGTCGCGGAGTTCATGGGCGAGGCCAACATTGTGGCCCCGGGCTCGGCGCGCAGAATAGACGGCGCCGATGCGTCACGCGAAGCTCTGATGATCCGCGCGGAATGCTTCCATCTTGATGCGAAGCTCGTCGGGCCAGACGGGGTGGCCCTTGAGGGAACGCTGCGCGCCAAGGCGTTTCGTGGCGAGAACTGGCTTTTGACGCTGGCGCTTGACGGCGGGCAAGAGATACTTGTCTGCATTCCGGCGGCGCTGGCCAGCGGCTGCGCCGAACTTGCCGCCGGTCAGCGGGTGACCGCCTATGCACCAGCAGCGAAAGTTCACGCGATACCGGGAGTGGTAGCGTGACCGTCCTTGCCGATCCTGCGCTCGCGGCAGACGCGCGACGCGAGCGGCGGTTCTTCCTCTCGCTTTCACTGCCTGCGCTGTTCATCGTCGGACTGGCGGCGATAATGCCTATCCTATGGATCATCCGGCAATCCTTCCTGACCACGGGGGGCGAGTACACCGTCGGCAACTACGAGAAGGTGCTTTCGAGCGGGCTGACATGGTCGGCACTGGTCACAACCCTTGAACTGTCCCTGGGCACGCTGGCGATCTGCATTCTTCTCGGTACTCCCCTGGCGCTCGCCCTGGCCAGCGCCAGACCAAGGGTGGCCAATTTGCTGATGGCCTTCGTCATGCTGCCGTTGTGGACCTCCATTCTGGTGCGCACCTATGGCTGGCTCGTGCTGTTGCGGCGCGATGGCCTGATCAACGCAACTTTGACGGGTTCAGGCCTGACAGCTGAGCCATTGCCGCTGGTCTACAATTTCACGGGAACGCTGATCGGCATGGTTCACTACATGCTGCCGCTTTTTCTGCTGCCCGTTTATGCGGCGATGCGCGATATCGATGCAAACCTCGTCCGCGCGTCGGCGAGCATGGGCGCCACTCTCGGGCAAACGATCCGCACGGTCATCCTGCCGCTTTCGGCCGGCGGCATCTTCTCGGGTTCGATCATCGTCTTCATTTACACCATAGGGTTCTTCATCACGCCCGCGGTGCTTGGCGGCGGCAAGGTAAATCCGCTTTCCACCCGGATCGAGCGCACGCTATCGACCTTCCAGGATTGGGGCTCGGCGAGCGTCCTGGGCATTCTGCTCCTCGTTCTTATGGCGTTGGTGGGGGTGATGTTCCTGGCTGCGCGGCGGCTCATTGCCGGACGCAGCATCGGCACAGCCCATGCTTGAAGCCTATCCAGACAGCAGGCTGGCCCGCATCCTCCTGTGGAGCTTTTGTGCGCTCGTTATGGCGTTCCTGATGCTGCCGACGCTCGTCGTCGTCCCGCTCTCCTTTTCGGCGTCCAATCTTCTCGAGTTCCCACCGCGCGCATACTCGTTGCGCTGGTACGAGACTTTCTTCGGTTCGGCGACATGGATGGCCGCACTCAGGACGAGCCTGATCCTCGGCACATTGACAGCGATGATCACAGTGCCGCTGGGGCTTCTGGCCGGCATCTCGATCAACCGGCTCGGCGGAAAGGCCGCCGTAACCATTCAGGGCGTTCTGCTCACCCCGTCCATTGTGCCGGGGATCCTGCTCGCGATCGGTCTCTTCTTTGTTCTGGCGGCGCAACGTCTTGTCGGAACGCTGTTCGGTGTCCTGGTCGGACATGTGGTACTAGCCATTCCGGTCGCGTGCATTGTGTTGTTGCCCGCCTTGGCCCGCTTTGACTGGAACCAGGTTCAGGCGGCGCGCAGCCTGGGCGCAAACTGGGCGAGAGCCATTGGCGGAATAATTGTCCCCCAACTTCAGATCAGTCTGTTGTCGGCCACACTGATGGCCTTCCTGACCTCGCTAGACGAATCCGTCATTTCGATCTTCGTCGCGAGTGGTCAAAACAGCACGCTGCCGAAGCTCATGTTCCTGTCGCTGCGCGATCAGATCGACCCGACCATCGCGGCGATTTCGACCTTGTGGACCGTCATCGTCGTGGTCGTTGTCCTGGTCGTGACCCTTCGCCAAAAATCCTGAGCGAGACTGAAAACATGCCCAACAATCATCATGCAGCCGACGATCTGGCCGATCATTCAACGGACATACCCCAAGTGGGGTTGGCGATCATCACCGGATCGGCGAATTGGGGTCTCGCCTTTCCGGAAGATGTCGAAGTTGATGGCGTCCGCACCTTGCAGCGAGACATGAGTTTCCAAACGCCTTTCGGTCCCAGCGACAATTGGAAGCTGCTCGAATTCGATGCATCTATTACCGTCGAGGGCAAAACGAAACGTGCCCTGTGCATGTATTCGCACGGCAATCCCCGAGACCATATCGACCATTCCTGTCATCGCCGCGCGTTCTGGGTGTTGATGAGTGCGGGTGTAAAGCAGATTCTCTCCTGCTCGACCATTGGCGCCGTCAACAAGGCTATCAAGCCCGGCGACATGGTGGTGAACGCCGATATCCTCGAACTGACGCAGACCCCGTTTTCACTGCTTCCCGGCCGCCAGAGCTTCGACTGCTCGGGCAAGCAGATCGTATGTCCAAGATGTGCGGCATTGTTGGCCGAGACCGCCCGGCGCCATTGGCCAGCCGAATGCCGCGTCCATGGCATCGAGCAGCAGTTGGTGGCTGCCCACTGCTACGGGCCGCGACTGACAACTCCCGCCGAAGCTCTGGCATATCGAAACATGGGAGCGGACGTGCTCAACCACTCGATCGCCCCTGAGGCCACCTTATCGCGCGAGATCGGCGCCTGTTTCGTGCCCCTGGCGTTCGTCACGGCCGGTTTCAACGACTATATGGACCGCGAGCGCCAGAAATTGCTGCAGGAGCACGTGCTGCCGAGCCTCTCTATGACAGCCTCGCGGGTTGCGCTGGAGACCGCGGCACGTCTTCCAACGGATCCCGAATGCTCTTGCCAGGGCTTGAAGTCGCCTCAGCCAGCAGAGCGCTCCAGCCGGTTCTAGAGCGAATGGCGCCGATAGCCTATCCGGCCGGCGTGAAAATGCCGTCGATGGCCGGTGCGGCATCGGTCACAACCAGGCCGCGCGCCGTCAGATCCTCGAGATGGGCAAGCACCGACAATCCGGCGGCACCATGCAGCCGCGGGTCGGTGTCCCTGTAGATCGCCTTGACCATGTCCACGATCGTCCGGTCGCCTTCTCTGACCCGCTCCAGTATGGCGCGCTCGCGCATCTTGCGATGCGTCTTCAACCCGCGCATGAAAGCGCGCGGTGCTGTCACCGGCCCGCCATGTCCGGGCAACAGCAAGCGGTCCCCGCGTTCGATCAAGCGATCCAGCGAGGCCATGTAGTCGGCCATCGCTCCATCCGGCGGGGCGACGATGGAGGTTGCCCAGGCCATGACATGATCGGCCGAAAACAGGATGCCGGTTCCCTCCAGCGCGCCAATTCTTTCCAGCGCGAATGCCGCATGATTGGCGGTGTGGCCCGGGGTCAGAACCGTCCTGATCGACCAGCCGTCGCCGTCGACCACCTCGCCGTCGGGCAGGGCGACATCAGGGACGAAAGCCGTGTCGGCACTGGCGTCGAGCGCATTGGTCTCGCCGATATGCAGGGCTCTTGCCGGCCGGTGCGGCCCCTCTGCCAGCACGAGGGCGCCGGTGCGCTCTTTCAGCCGGGCCGCCAGCGGGGAGTGGTCGCGATGCGTATGGCTGACGAAGATATGGCTGACCGGCCGGTCTGCGATCACGCCGAGCAGGGTCCGCAGATGCGCCTCGTCATCCGGCCCCGGATCGATCACCGCCAGCGTATCGCGGCCAATTATGTAGCTGTTGGTGCCGTGAAAGGTGAAAGGGCTTGGATTGCGGGCCGTGATGCGCTGGACATCGGGCGCGACGTTCACCCCCTGGCCATAGAAGGGGTCGAAGCCGGTATCGAATTTCAGTGCCATGCATCGGTGCCTTGTTTCGGGAAACGGCAAAACCGATTGCCGCATAACACGCAAGCCAATATAGGAGGATGTGAGGCCGCGAACATCGGTGTGCGGCAATCGGATTGGGGAAATACCATGGCAATTGCAACTACGATGCGTCCGCTTGTTTCTCTGGCTCTGCCGCAAAATGGCGCGGCGCGGCTGGCAACGCAGCTTTTCCTGGCCATCGCCGGAACGCTTGTGCTGACCCTGTCGGCCAAGACCAAGGTTATGCTCGGGCCGGTCGACATTTCGATGCAGACGCTGGCCGTGCTGCTGATCGCCGCCGCCTTCGGCATGCGTCTCGGCGTCGCCACCCTGCTGCTCTACATGGCCGAGGGCGCCATGGGCTTCCCCGTCTTCCAGAGCACGCCTGAAAAGGGCATCGGCATTGCCTACATGCTCGGCTCGACCGGCGGTTATCTCGCCGGCTTCGTGGTCATGGCGGCCATTGTCGGCTGGGCGGCGGATCGCGGTTGGGACCGCCATCCGATCAAGCTTTTCAACGCCATGCTGGTTGCCGAATTCGTCATGATGGCAATGGGCTTTGCCTGGCTGGCGCTGCTCATCGGTCCGGAAAAGTCGTGGCAGTTCGGCGTCGTGCCGTTCATCGTCGGCGACCTGATCAAGGTGGCTCTGGCGGCAAGCCTGGTGCCGGCCGTCTGGACGCTGCTCAAGCGCGGCTGAAGCGCGCGATCGAAGAAACGGCCAGGGGCAATCAAGCCACTGGCCGGAGCGGCGTGACTGGCCGATTTCCGGTCTGGTGTCCGCCAACCTCGATAGATTGTCGGTTATATCGCCCTAGACGCTGCGACATCTTCAGTAATGATCATCAAGCCGCTTTATTAGCCTAGGCTTTTCAATTCCCGAACTGTTGACCTAAGAAATAGATGCTTGCTGGCGCAGCCGCGCTGTCGTAGCTCTTGGTCTTCGACTGTATCGAATCGCCGGGGGGCGAGACGTCCGATTCGTTGTTGTGAGCGATTAGGTCAGATGCACTATCGCGCTGGTCTGTCGCCGACACGGCAGCTTCGGGGAAGGGGGGAAGACGTTGAATGTCGCAGCGTCGACTATTGTCGGAAGCCGGCATTTCCTGTTCAGGATTCGGTTTCAACTGCTTGGCGGACTGACATTCGCGATTTTTGCGCCGGCGATCATCCGGATTGTCTTCAATCCTGAATTTATCTATTCGGCCAGTCTTCAGGTCACGGTGGCCGCTGCGGTCATCGCGCACCTTGTGGGCTTCTTGTCCTATCGCCGCATCGGAAATTTCCCGGGCGTGGCCGCGGCAAGTTACATCTTGCCGACATTTGCCCTGTCCTATGGGGCTGTTTTCCTGACCATCTTCTTTTTTCGGTTCGAGTACAGCCGGTTTCAAGCCGCCGCCAGTTTCACGCAGTCCACGCTCTGGTATTTCGGCCTGAGCCTGTTGACGCGGCGCCTCGATCCGTACCGGCTCGTCGTGATTCCCGGCGGAGATGTCGAGCGCCTCAAGACGTTACCGGGTGTGCATTGGTTTTGGATCAAGTCGACCAGTACGATAATCGAAAGAGCCAGCGGCGTGGTCGTTGATCTGCGTGCCGATCTTGGCGCGGAATGGGAACGATACATCGCGGATCGGGCCCTTTCGGGAACGCCCGTATACCACGTCAAGCAGGTCAGCGAGTCGCTGACCGGGCGGGTCGAGATCGAGCACCTGTCGGAAAACACGCTTGGTTCACTCAATCCGAACCAAGCCTATCTCAAGATCAAGCAGGCAGCCGACTGGGTCTCGGCACTTGTCTTGATTATCGTTCTTTCCCCGGTTCTGGCGTTGATAGCGCTGCTGATCCGGCTGGATTCCGATGGTCCCGCGCTGTTTCGCCAGCAGCGCATGGGCTACCGGGGCAAGATCTGCACGGTCTACAAGTTTCGCTCGATGCGCCAGCACTCTGACGCCGGCAGCGACAAGGAGAGGGCGATCACCAGGCGCGATGATGATCGCATCACCCGAGTCGGGCGTTTCCTGCGAAAATCCAGGATCGACGAACTGCCGCAGGTCATCAACATCCTGCGTGGCGAAATGAGTTGGATCGGACCGCGACCGGAAGCTGTCGTGCTGTCACAGTGGTACGAGGCTGAGCTGCCATTCTATCGCTACAGGCATATCGTCAGGCCAGGCATAAGTGGGTGGGCACAAGTAAATCAGGGGCATGTGGCTGCCGTCGATGACGTTATGGAAAAATTGCACTATGATTTCTATTACATAAAGAACTTTTCGCCTTGGCTGGACGTTTTGATAACCCTCAAGACAATGAAAACGATGCTTACCGGCTTTGGTGCGCGATAACCAATGCGAAGCATGGCTCTGGAATAGCAAGCGCAGGAAGCAGATGGATCTCGCCTCCAGGAAAATAGCGATCATCGGGCTTGGCTATGTCGGCCTGCCGCTGGCGGTCGCTTTTGGCGCCACCAGGGATGTCGTCGGGTTCGACATCGACCAGTCGAGGGTGGACGCGCTGAGGCGTGGTGACGATCATACGCTGGAAGCCAGCAGTGATGAGATCAGTGCTGCGTCGCGGCTGACATTCACCACAGACAAGGCCGATCTGCGCGATTGCGGGATTTTCATCGTCACGGTTCCGACGCCGATCGACAGGGCCAACCGTCCGGATCTGAAACCGTTGATCATGGCATCGACTTTGGTCGGTGAGGTCATATCGCCAGGCGCGGTGGTGATCTTCGAATCGACGGTCTACCCCGGCTGCACGGAAGAGGTGTGCGCGCCGCTGATCGAGAAACATTCGGGCCTGCGCTACAATGAGGGGTTCTTCCTCGGCTACAGTCCCGAGCGCATCAATCCGGGCGACCGCGAGCATCGGTTGCAGACGATCGTCAAGGTCACCAGCGGCTCGACGCCGGAAGCGGCCGAAGGTATCGATGCGCTCTATGCCTCGATCGTGCCGGCAGGCACACACCGTACCTCGAGCATTGCGGTCGCCGAAGCGGCCAAGGTCATCGAGAACACTCAGCGCGACCTCAACATCGCGCTGATGAACGAGCTGTCGCTTATCTTCGGCAAGCTCGGCATCGACACGTCCGAAGTGCTGGAAGCCGCCGGCACCAAATGGAATTTCCTGCGCTTCACGCCTGGTCTCGTCGGCGGCCACTGCATCGGGGTCGATCCCTACTATCTCACCCACAAGGCCCAGGAACTCGGCTATCATCCGGAGGTGATTCTTGCCGGCCGCCGTATCAATGACGGCATGGGTCAGCACGCGGCGGATCAGACGGCCCGCCTGATGATGCGCAAGGGAATACCTGTCGTTGGCAGCCGGATTCTGGTGATGGGCGCGGCCTTCAAGGAAAATTGTCCGGACCTGAGGAATTCCAAGGTCGCCGATATCGTTGCCCAACTGAAGGAATACAATGCCGGCATCGACATATGGGACCCCTGGGTCAACGCGCAGGAATGCGCGCGTGCCTTCGGCATAGCCAGCATGAAGGACATTCCCGATCAGCGCTATGACGGCGTTATCGTGGCCGTCGGCCACTGGCAGTTCCGCGCGCTGGGCGTCGACGGCCTGCAGGCGCTTTGCAAGACCCCGGGCGTCATCTACGACATCAAGGGTCTGTTCCCCAGGCATGTTACGGATGGGCGCTTCTGATGAGGGTTCTGGTCA
>NZ_JAMYPL010000037.1:0-46622 GCF_040320355.1 Mesorhizobium sp. M0715
CGCCCGCCCGCCCGCGCGTGTTTTTTTTTGTTTCGTACAAAACGTCGGGGTGGACGTCTTCTTTTGTGGGTTGTTTTTGTTTGGTCTGCGCGTGCGTTGCTCCAACCCGCCCCGCACCCGGATCACGATGCCTTGCGGGCCGCCGCTCCCTTGGTCGCACGCACGACAATCCGCTCCAGCGGCTCCGGCCGGTGCAGCAAAAATCCCTGGCCGAAGGCGACGCCCATGTCGCTCAACATGGCCAGCGTGTCCTGCCGTTCGATCTTCTCGCCGACCACGTCACAGCCGAGGCTGCGGGCGATGCTGGTGATGGCCAGCACGATCTCGCGGTCGAAACGGCTTTGCGTGATGTGCTCGATGAAGGAACCGTCGATCTTGATCGCGTCGACGGGGAACCGCCGGAGATATTCGAACGAGCTCATACCAGCGCCGAAATCATCGAGGCTGACCCGGCAGCGCCGCTCGCGCGCCTTGCGCACAAACTGTTCGGCGGCGTCGAAATTGGTGACGGCGGCGGTTTCGGTGATCTCGAAGCCGATGCCCGAATGCGGCGCCCCGGTTTCTTCTATGACGTTGTCCACGAAGTCCCAAAGCTGCGGGTCGCTCAGCGTCTGCGCCGACAGATTGAAGCCAAGCGTCAACGCCCCCGAACGCAAGGCGGCACCATGCCGCGACAGCGCGGTGCGGATGATCCAGCGGTCGAGCCGCGACGCGATGCCGAACCGCTCGGCCACCGGAATGAACTCGCCGGGTGGCACCAGCCGGCCGTTGCGGGCGGCGAGCCTGGCCAACACTTCGACATGGCGGCTTTCCAGCCAGGGACGGCCCAGCCGATGGATTTCCTGGCCAAACAGCTTCAGCCTCCCGTCTTCCATGGCATCGACCGTATCGGCGACGACGCGCGCCGCGTTTAGGCCACCCGAACCCGATGCCGTATCGGTGGAGAAGACGGCAAATCGGTTTCGCCCGGCGGCCTTGGCCGCGTAGCAGGCGTCGTCGGCGCAGGCCAGCGCGTCGGCCACCGTCGTGTTGGCGTCATCGACGAAAGCGATGCCGATCGAGGCCGCCAGCTTGCGCGACTTGGCCGTCGATCCTAGTTCGGCATCGCGAACGGCTGCAAGTACCGCGTCGGCCAGCCGCCCGGCCTGCGCCGTATCGCAATTGGGCATCAGCAGCGCGAACTCGTCACCGCCCAGGCGCGCGGCATGCGCCGTCGAGGGAAGGCAGCCCAGAATGCCTTGGGCAACGCTTTTCAGTGCCAGGTCGCCGGCCGCATGGCCGGCAAAATCATTGAGCGCCTTGAAGTAGTCGAGATCGACATAGAACACGGAGAGCGGCAGCCGCTGCGCGGCCGCGATATGATCGGCCAGCAGCCGGTCGAACGCGGCACGGTTCCAGAGACCGGTGAGCGCATCGTGGCGGGCCGCATAGGCAAGCTCCTGCTCACGCTGCTTGTCTTCGGTGATGTCGCGCACCGTGCCCAGGATCTGCCCCGCCAGCCGGCGGTCCGGGATTTGCGGGTCGGCGATGAAACGCAGCAGGGATTCTATGTGCCGGACCTCTCCGTCGCGTCGGACGATGCGGTATTGCACCGCGGTGACCTTGTCCGTTTCGAGCGGCACCAGATGTGCGCGCGACGCGGCCTCCTTGTCGTCCGGATGCAGATAGCCGAACCAGTGGTCGCGCTCGACTTCGGCGGTGTCGGAGACAAGTCCGAAAATCTCCCTGGTGCGTTCGTCCCAATAGCTTTTGCCGGTGGCGAGGTCGTGGTGCCAGATGCCGGTACCGCTGGCGGCGAGCGCCAGGCGGAAGCGCACATTGACCTGCTCGAGTTCGGCTTCTGCGGCTTTCTGCTTGGAGATGTCGGTCTGCACACCCATCAGCCTGAGCGGCTTTCCCATCGCGTCGCGCTCGACGACGCCGCCGCGATCGAGCACCCACACCCAGTGTCCCTGCTTGTGCTTCAGCCGCAATTCGGTCTCGATGGTGTCGGTCAGGCCGGCAATGTGGCGGTCGCCGCTGGCCAGCGCCCGCTCGCGGTCGTCAGGATGGGTCAGTTGCAGCCACAGGTCGCTGGTGTCGGCAAGTTCGCTCTCATCGTAGCCCAGCATCCGCGCCCAGGTCGCGGAATAGAAGCAGTCGCCGGTCACAAGATCCCAGTCCCAGACGCCAAGATGGGCGCGCTCCAGGGCCTTGGCCCAGAACGTTCCATTGCGACTTTTCTTGCCCTGACGCGCCATCGTCTGCTTCGCCTGCTCCACCGCGGGGCAATCTGCGGCAAAACCAGAGAAGAAACAGTTACCGCGGCGATGGCGGGCTGCTTTGTTGGCTCCCCGCCTGCCGCCTCTGCTCTTCGATTGGCCGGCAAGAACCGGAGTTTCGCATCGGCCGGATCTTGCTAGTCATGGCTCCAGGTCATCGGCCAATCCGATGATCCCGGATCATCGGCGGCGCCGATGAGCCCATGCAGAGACAAGAGGATATTCCAATGACCAAGCAACAAGACAACAAGGCCGTCGTCGTCAGATGGTTCACCGGCTTCTGGGGTGAAAGCTGCGACCTGTCCGTCGTCGACGACATCGCGGCCCCCGACATGCTGCTGAAATACTCGCTGCACGAGCCGCGCCGCGGCCGCGACGACATCAAGGCCTTCATGACCGACTTCCGCGCCGCCTTCCCGGACCTCAACTTCTGGGCCACGGCCGACCTGATTGCCGAGGGCGACTATGTTGTCGGCCAGTGGGAGGGCGGCGGCACGCATACCGGCCCGGCTTCCAGCGATTTCCTCGCCGGCTCGCTGCCGGCTGCCACCGGCCGCACCATGCGCTTCACCGGCACCACGGTGCTGAAGGTGGTCGACGGCAGGATTGTCGAGGAGATCGGCCTCGATGACGGCGTCACCGCCCTCACCCAGCTCGGTCTGATCAGGGGCGCCTGATCGAACGGTATGTTGGAAGAGGGCCATCGCCACCCAGGCGATGGCTCCCTCAAGCTTAGCCGAAGCCCGATGGCAAGGCAGCCTGCAGCCGTTGAAAACCGACAATGACGGCAGCGCGTTGCGGCGCAACGCTTTCGTAAACAGACTCTTTGCCAACAAGCATCTATCGGTCTAATATTTAGAGATCTATTTGCCCACAAGTGTAACCTGATGGTAATATATCGCCTGCGAAATAACCCAATTATTTTTTGGACAACTGGCGGGATGTCCTTCGATGAGTGAGCACACAGGTCAGCACGGCAACAATCGCCGCCCAACTGCCATCCTTGACCTCGACATCGCGACAACCAGGAGCGGCTGGCTGCTGGTTGCCTTGTGTCTGACCTATGCCGTGATCGCTGTTTGCCTGCAGCCGGACCGCTACCTGCATCTGGCGCAATCCTATGCCAAGCCGTTCGCCTTTTTCCTGCCCGCGCTTCTGGCGGCGGGCCTTGGTGTGGCGGGGCTGGCATTTGCCCGGCATGCGCCGACGAGGTTCATCCTCGGCGTACTCAGGCACCGCTGGCTTGCAGCCGCACCCGTCATCTTCTTGTTCTTTCTAGGCGTCACCGCATTCACCACCTTGAAGGTCGCCATCCCGGACATGGTGCCGTTCTATGCCGACCACGCCATGGCGGACCTCGATCTTCGGCTGCATGGCGCCGATCCCTGGAAATGGGCGCACAGCATCGTTTCCGAACCGGTGTCGGTCGCCATTTTCGCCGGCTATGGATATGGCTGGCTTCTGCAATGGTTCGGCGCCGTGCTCTTCGTCGCCTTCTGGAACAATCCGGTCGGGCGTTTGCGCTACCTATGGGCATTCGCGCTGACCACGATGCTGTGCGGCACCGTTCTTGCGACCCTGCTGTCGTCCGCCGGCCCGATATTCCACGACCAAATCTACGGCGGCGACCGGTTTGTCGCGCTGCAGGCCGCCCTGGCGCAGAGGGGCTACGGCGCGTCGGTCCATCTGTACGCCGATTATCTGTTTACAGCCTACCAGAGTGGCCGCCCGGAACTCGGCGGCGGCATCTCGGCCATGCCCAGCATGCATGTTGCGATCGCCACGCTCAACGCATTCTTCCTGGCCCAATTCGGCCGCGGGTGGGCAATCGCCGGCTGGTCCTTCGCGGCCTTCATCCTGTTCGGTTCGGTTTACACCGGCTGGCACTATGCCGTGGATGGCTATCTCTCGATCCTTGTCGTGTCCCTGCTCTGGTATGTGACGGGACGCCTCGTCTTGCCGCCGCAAGCGAGCCGGGATACCGCCGAGGTGGGATTGGCGATCCCGGATCAAGCGGCATAAAGACCGTACCTGCCTGACGCCGCGAGGAGCGCCAGCGGCACGCACCTCCCCGGCTTTTCCTCGCCGAAAGCGGCCGCTGGGCCGGAGCTGCCAACTGTCGCGGAGGGCGACCAGGCGGCATTGACGCCGCCTGGCTTCATTGCTTACTGGCTCGGCGCCATCGTGTGTTCGCATGACACTTTCGGGTTCATGTCGGCGAAAGTGCCGGTCGGGTTGCCCCTCCAGGCCCAGACATGCAGTTCGTAGAATTCGCCCAGGCCATAGCGGTTGGGCGCGCTGTTGAAATTGAACAGCTGTCCGTCCAGCGACGCCGGCCCCTTCGAGGTGATGTATTCGACCGCCACCAGTTGCAGCGTGCCGTCGGCCATCGGCTCGTACATCACGGCCTCAGGCCGGGCGATATCGATCTTGTCGTCCTTCAGATATCCGCCGTTGACATAGTGGATGCCCATGGCGCCACCGGTGATGCCGCTGGCGCAGGGAATGGGCGCATAGCCCTCTGATGTAGCGGCCTTGACGTCGAGAAACCGGCTGTTGGCGGCCCGCACCTTGTCGGCCAGCGGATTGAGGCCGGCCACCGGCGCGGCGGCTTCCTGATGCGCCTGTGCGAAGGTGGTGCAGACAGCCAGCATGGCCCCGGCCATGGCAAGCTTATTGTGAAAGTTCGATATCATCTTCATTCCATTCTTCTTGAAAAAGCCCAGCTGGCCGGCCGCCGAAAATACGGAGGCCCGGCGGGCAAGCGCTGTGACTGTTGTTGCTTGGAGATCCCGAAATCGATGTGACGACTACCGGGAAGGATCATCCCTTCGGCAGATACGGGATCGTTCCAGCCAGATCGGTGTTGTCGATCATCTGGAAACGGCTGTCGCTACCGCCCCGACGGGCCGAAACGAAGGGCGCATAGGCCGGATCGTTGGCGAAGGCGCGGGCCGCCGCTTCCGACGGGAACGCCATCAGGGCGATCAGCGTGGTGTCGAGCGGCTTGCCTTCAAGCGTCTTCACATTACCGCTGCGCGACAGATATCTGCCGCCATGCTTGTGGACGAGGTCGTGCACCGATGCGGCGTAGGCCGGCACCCATTGCGGGTCGTTTATCTTGATGTCTGCGATAACGTAAGCGGTCATGGTAGTCTCCTGGTTGCGGCGCACAGGGTATCCCGTGCAACCGGCCAAAGGGCTCGCATGGCAAGGCGCTCGCCAACCAGTCCGCGATCTGTACTGGGGCAGTACAGTTTCCGTACTGGCCGCTTCATTCATGAAGGCCTAATGTTCGGCCAGGTTGGAGGGAGAGGCGCAATCATGAACCAGCACGGATACAAGCAATTCTGCCCGCTATCGATGGCCGCGGAGGTGCTGTGCACCCGCTGGACGATGGTGCTGATGCGCGAATTGGTGGCGGGTTCGACCCGCTTCAACGACCTGCGCCGCGGTGTCCCCAAAATGTCGCCAACCCTTCTGTCGCAACGGCTGAAGGAGCTTGAGATCGCCGGGATCGTCGAGCGCGGGGAGGTCCGGGGCGAGAAGGGGATCTTCGATTATCGGCTGACGGAGGCCGGCCGCGATTTGCGCCCAGTCGTCGAGGCGATGGGCTTCTGGGGGCAGAAATGGGTCGAGTCCCGGCTGTCGCTCAAGAACCTCGATCCGTCATTGCTGATGTGGGACATGCGGCGCAATTTGAACCCCTCGCCGCTGCCCGAGGGACGCACGGTGATACAATTTCTGTATCAGGACCTGCCGGCGTCCAAACGGTCATGGTGGCTGATCGTCGAGAAGCACGGCGAGGTCGATCTGTGCTGGTACGATCCGGGTTTCGACGTCGACCTTTACGTCTCGACCGATCTGCACACCATGACGGCGATCTGGATGGGACTGCTGACCGTCGAGAAGGCCGGCGCCAAGGTTGCCCTGACCGGCGACCAGGCCATTGGCAGGAAGATGCAGACCTGGCTCGGGCTCAGCCCGTTCGCGGTGGAGCCCAAACGCGCGGCTTAGGAGAGTGGGGCTCTTGGCAGGAAACGGGTGGCGAGGCCGGCTTTTGGCGGCTTCAATGCCGGCCATGTTCATCACCCTGGCGAAAAATCTGAAATCCGCGCCGCCGCAAATCGCCGACGATCCGCGCTGGGCGCGTATCGTTGCGCGCGACAAGTCGGCCGACGGCGCATTCTGGTATTCGGTGGCGACGACCGGCGTCTATTGCCGGCCTTCCTGCCCGTCGCGGCGCGCCAATCCGAAAAATGTGCAACTGCACGGCACGCTCGATCAGGCCAGGACAACCGGCTTTCGCCCGTGCCGGCGCTGCAACCCGGATGGCCCATCGCTCGAGGCCGGTAATGCCGCGATGGTCGCCGATGCCTGCCGCAGGATCGAGCAGAGCGAGGAAGAACCGTCGCTCGCTGAGCTGGCTGATGCCGCCGGCCGTAGCGCCGGTTATTTCCATCGTATCTTCAAGGCGGCCACCGGGCTGACACCGAAGGACTATGCCGCCGCGCACCGCGCCGCCCGGGTCGCCAGGGCCTGGAAGACGGCGCAAGCGTGACGACGGCGATCTACGATGCCGGTTTCAATTCAAGCGGACGTTTTTACGAGAAATCCACCGGGATGCTCGGCATGACGCCGACGCGCTATCGCGCCGGCGGCGCTGATGAAGAGATCCGCTTCGCCGTCGGCGAGACTTCGCTCGGCGCCATCCTGGTCGCGTCCAGTCAAAAGGGCGTCGCCTCGATCCTGCTCGGCGACGATCCCGACGCGCTGGTGCGCGACCTGCAGGACCGTTTCCCCAGGGCACGGCTGATCGGCGGCGACAGCGACTACGAGGCGCTGGTCGCCCGCGTCGTCGGTTTCGTCGAGGTTCCGGCGCTCGGTCTCGATTTGCCGCTCGACGTGCGCGGCACCGCCTTCCAGCAGCGTGTCTGGCAGGCTTTACAAGACATCCCCGTCGGCCGCACGGTTTCCTATGCCGAGATCGCGCAGCGCATCGGTGCGCCGAAGGCAACCCGCGCCATCGCCGCCGCCTGCGCCGCCAACAATCATGCCGTCGCCATTCCCTGCCACCGCGTGATCCGCAGGGATGGCGCCCTGTCCGGCTACGCCTGGGGCGTTGAGCGCAAGCGCGCACTGCTGGAGCGTGAGGCGGCGTCCGACAATGCCAACCGGTCAATTCGGGCCTGACCAGGACCGGCAATGCGCGCGATGGCAAGGTCTCCCACCACCGATACGACCAGCCGGACCCAAGCTGCCGGCAGCCGGCGCGCCGAAGGCTCTAAGTTACTGGTGATGGCGGCCATTGGCGAGATGGTCGATCACGGCAGAGCCGAATGGAGCCGCACCGCGGCCGGCGAGATCGAGCTGCGGTTGTTGACGGGTGAGGTGTTTTTGCTCGGCGAGGTCGCTGTTACTCGTGTCGCGTAGAACGGTTCACCTACCTTCGAAATTCGAATTTGAAAGCAAGCACCGGAGTGAGCGCGAGAAGCCGTCCCTGTAGGGTTCACGCACAGACAAAGGAGTAAACGCAATGAACCTCATGCAAACCCAAATGGCGCCGCCGGCGAGCGTCCCCAATGCCTTCGACACCATAAGCTATGCCATCGGTGAATCCGCAATCGGCGACGTCCTGGCAGCGCGCAGCCAGATCGGCGTCTGCGCCATCCTGATCGGCTCGGACGCCGACGCGCTGGAGCGGGACCTTGGCCATTGCTTCCCCGACAAGATACTGGTCGAGGACGAGGCCGCACTGCGCGACGATCTCGCGACAATCGCGCGCTTCATCCAAATGCCCGGCGTCGGCCTCGACCTGCCGCTCGACATGCGCCACGGCACGCCATTCCAGCAACAGGTTTGGGATGTGCTGCGCAGCATCCCGTGCGGCGCCACCATCCGCTACACCGCACTGGCTCGCCGCCTCGGCCAGCCGAATGGCGCCCGCGCCGTGGCGACCGCCTGTGCGGCCAACGCGATCGCGCTGGGCATTCCCTGCCACCGTGTCGTCCGCGCCGACGGCTCACTGGCCGGTTACCGCTGGGGTGTCGAACGCAAACGCGCCCTGCTCGACAAGGAGGCTACGATATGAATGCCCATGCCAAAATTGCCAGATCGGTGATCGAAGCCGCCGAGACACGCGTCGCCGGTTACGACTGGCCGGCCCTTGCCGCCGAACTCGACGGCTTCGGCTGTGCCGTGATCGAAAAGCTGTTGTCGCCCGAGGAGTGCCGGCGGATCGCCGACCTCTATTCGGATGAGAAATATTTCCGCAGCCACATCCATATGGCCAGGCACGGCTTCGGCAAGGGCGAGTACCGCTATTTCCGCTATCCCTTGCCCGACCTCCTGGGTGGCCTGCGCAGCGCGCTCTACCCCAGGCTGGCCGAGGTCGCCAATCGGTGGAACGAGCGCATGGGGCAGGCCATGCGTTATCCCGCGACGCACGCCGCGTTTCTCGATCAGTGCCATGCCGCCGGCCAGTCACGGCCGACGCCGCTGCTGCTGCAATATGTGCCTGGCGACTTCAACTGCCTCCACCAGGATCTCTATGGCGACCTCGCCTTTCCGCTGCAGGTGGCGATCCTGCTCTCCGAACCGGGCCGGGATTTCAGCGGCGGCGAGTTCGCCCTGACCGAGCAGCGCCCGCGCATGCAGAGCCGGGTCGAAGTGGTGTCGCTGCGCCAGGGCGACGCCGTTGTCTTCGCCGTCCACAACCGGCCGGTGCAGGGCACCAAAGGCAATTACCGGGTCAACCTGCGCCATGGCGTCAGCCGGTTGCGCTCAGGCATGCGCCACACGGTCGGGATCATTTTTCACGATGCGAAGTGACCAGGGAGAAGATGGAGGTCCCCCTCACCCCGCCGGCGCATAGCGGCTGACCACCATGCCACAGGCATAGGCCTTCGAGCCGAGTAGCCGCAGGTTCCTAAAACCGCCCTGATCAAAAATCCGGCGGCCCGCACCCAGCACCGCCGGGTTGATGAAAAGCTGGAACTCGTCGACCAGCCCGGCCGCAATCAGCGCCGACGCGAAACCGGCGCCGCCGAACACCGCCATGTCGCCGCCCTCGCCCGCTTTCAGCGCATTGACTTCGCGCGGCAGGTCGCCGCTGACCACACTGGTGCGCTCCCAAGCCGGCTCCGAGGCCGATTGCTTGAGCTTGTTGCTGAGCACCACCTTGCGGGAGTCGACGATGCGCTGCGCAAAGGCGTAGAACGGATCGCGCGGAAACTTCTTCGCCGCATTGCCCCAATGGGTGAGATAGCCCTCCTGCGCCATCTTGCGGCTGAGCAGGATGGTATCGACGCCTGCGAAGACGGCGTTAAAGTCCTGCTTCAGCGCACCGTCCCAGGCGCTCTCGTCACCCCACTCCCAGAGCTGCCAGGAATGGTCCTCATTGGCGCCGACAAAGCCGTCGACCGACATCTGCATCTGCAGGACCAGCTTTTTCACCGTCATTCTCCTCAGGGCCATCGCAAAACAGTTTACATTTGGAACCGTTGACGCAAGGCCAAAACGATGTCAATAGTAAAGTGATTTAAAAATGGAACCATAGATGTCGACGCGCGAAAAGTCCGGCTGCCCGATCAACCTGTCACTCGAACTGATCGGCGACCGCTGGACGCTGCTCATCGTCCGCGACATGGTCTTCGCCGGGAAAAAGCACTTTCGCGAATTCCTGCAATCCGACGAAGGCATCTCCTCGCGCACGCTGGCCGAGCGACTGCAAACGCTTCAGGAGGAGGGCATCCTCACCCGAAGCGACGACCCGACGCATGGCTTGAGAACCGTCTACCGGCTGACCGAAGCAGGCATCGACCTCTTGCCGGTGCTGGCGACGCTCGGCGCCTGGGGCAGCAAGCACCGCAAGGCCGACGATAAGCTGGCCAGGATTGCCGACGAACTGGCGGCAGGCGGCGAAGCGGCGCTGGAAAGGATGAAAGCGGCGCTGCGAGCGGAGCATATTGTCTAGGCGGTTGCGTTCAGGCGGAACCGGCATGGCTGTTGCCGCACAAATCGCCCTTCCCTTGACAATGATCCATCTTTGTTCTTTATTTGTTCCAATCTATCAGCAACTGCGGATGTGCGGTCGGGATGGAAACGACAGCCACCATCCTGCATGCCGATCTCGACGCTTTCTACGCCTCGGTCGAGCAGTTGCTCGATCCGTCGCTGCGCGGCAAGCCGATCGCGGTGGGCGGCGGTGTCGTGCTCGCCGCTTCCTACGAGGCCCGCGCCTTCGGCGTGCGCGGCGGCATGCCCGGGCGCAAGGCGCGCGAACTCTGCCCGCATCTGATCTTCGTCGGTGGCAATTTCAGCCATTACCAGCGGCTAGGCGACGCGGCGATCAAGGTGCTCGACGATTTTACGCCATTGGTCGAGCGCATCTCCATCGACGAGGCCTTTGCCGACGTTGCCGGCTGCACGCATCTGTTCGGCTCCCCACAGGAGATCGCCACGACGATCCGCAGCCGGGTACGCGCCGAACTCGGCCTGCCGATCTCGATCGGCGTCGCCCGCACCAAGCATCTGGCCAAGATCGCCTCGCAGGTGGCAAAACCCGATGGGCTGGTGGTCGTCGAACCCGGCAGCGAGCTCGCTTTCCTGCACGACCTGCCGGTCGGGCTGATGTGGGGCGTCGGCTCGGCGACCAAAGCGCGGCTGGCGGAAATCGGCGTCGAGACCATCGGCCAGCTGGCCAGGACGCGCAGCGGCGCGCTGACGCGGCTGCTCGGCCCCGCCGCCGGCGAAAAGCTCGCCGCGCTGTCATGGAACCGCGACCCGCGAAAACTGGAGACGAAGCGCCGGGCGCATTCGGCCGGCGCGCAATCGGCGCTTGGCCGCAAGCCCGCCGTAGCTGACGTCATCGTGCCAACCCTGCTGCATCTGGCCGACCGCGTCGCCAGCCGGCTGCGCGCCAAGGCGCGGCCCGGCCGCACGGTGACGGTGCGCGTGCGCTTTGCCGATCTCAGCGCCGTCACCCGCTCGATCACGCTTGACCAGCCGATCTCGGCGACCGCGATGCTGGCCGAGATCGCCGGCGATCTGGTGCGCGGCGTGCTTGCCGACAACCCCCACGAGAGAACGATCTCGCTGCTGGCGATCTCGGTCTCGCATCTCGAGGAAAGCTTCGAATTACAGCTCGAACTGCCGCTCGATCTCGCCGACGAGAAGCAGAGGCCCGGCACCCGAAAAGGCCTGGCACGCTTTGACGCCGACCGCGCCATCGACAATATCCGCGAACGCTTCGGCAAACAGGCGGTCGGCTATGGCACGGTGGCGCTGGAGGCGGCGCGCTCGGTGCCGGATGAATTCAGGGAACTGGCGGAGAAGGAGCTGTGAAGCCAAGGCAAAGGCTATGGGCCGGTACGCGAGTAACGATGGACCCGAACGCCAGTGGAGCTTGCCCCGTGTCGTCGGCTTGCCCCGTGCCAGGGCTCGCAGGCTATGCCGTCATGGTCGGCATCGTGAGTCGGCCAATAGCCAGGTTCGCCCCTGCGGGCGGCCGTGCAGTTCGGGAACGCGGCAAGGTGCCTCAGCACCGAGAGAGGCGTATCAAACCGAATGCCGACGAAGCCATAGACGATATAGCCCGACAACAGAATGAACGGCGCGAACAAAGCCACCCATCTCAGCCTGCCAAGGCGGCGGTGATAGCGTGAAGGCCATCGCAAGAATGGCAGGAGCATCCCCGCCAACTCCCCCGTTGAAGTGCCCGAACCAGACTAGCGTCACCCAGGTAGGGTGGCAACAACGCCTATCTCCGAACGGTTCTCGCGTTCAGAGCGCGGCTATTTGAGTCGGATATCGACACTTTCAGTTCTACGCTTCGCCATCCCAATACCGCCTAACCCCGGCCATATCGAAAATGCCGTCGCGCCGGCGCAAGGCGTCGACCGCCATCTTGTTGGAATCGGGATAGACGCAGACCTCGTTGGGGTTTTTCTCGCCGATCATCAGATAGCGGCACGGTCCCGTACCGCTGTTGAGGAAGGAATGTCCAACCGCCAGGCCGGCCGGAAAGCAGACATAGTCGCCGGCTTTCATCTCGTGGCGCGCCTCGCCAAGCAGCAGCGTCACCTGCCCTTCCAGGATCAGCGCATGCTCTTCTTCCAGCATATGGTAGTGCCTGGGCGCCAGGCGCATGCCGGGGGCCGGCGCCTCGATCAGCACGCCGACATGGTAGTCGGGCCGTCCCAAGGCGGCACAGGTGAGGTGTTTGGACCGACCACCGAACCGCGCCCCCTCGCCTTCCTGTTTCCACTCGACAGCATCGCTGGCGACCGGCGGGATCGGCGCGGCCGGGGCCTTGGTGACACCGGCCGTCACATCCGACGGCAACGGATCGCCGGCGGCGAGGCCGGTGCTCTCACCGTCCCAGTAGGTTCGGGTCGCCGCGAGATCGAAGATCGCACGGCTGCCCAAGGCGCGCACCAGCACCTTGTTGGAGGCGGTGTAGACGACAACGTCGTTCGGGTTGCGCTCGCCGACGAGGACGTAGCGGCAGAGTGCGTCGCTGGTGTTGATGAGGCAATGCCCCGCCGCTGCACCTGCCGGAAAGCAGATGTAGTCGCCGGCCTTCATGGCGTAGGCGGCGTCGCCGACATGCGCGGTAAGCATCCCCTCGAAGATGAAGACATGCTCTTCCTCGAAAATATGGTAATGCGCCGGCGAAGTCTGCTTGCCCGCCGGCAACTCCTCGATCGCCACGCCGACATGGTAGTTTTCGCCAAGCGCGGCCAGCGACAAATGCCGATAGCGCACGCCGAAGCGCGGCACATCGGACCATTCCGTCCACGGCACCTCATCCGATGCGAATGGCACGGGCGCTTTCTCGTCAGCCATTGGGGCCTCCTGATCCTGTCGCCCTGCCCTCGTCGCAAGCCGCAGGAGGGTCTACGACAGAACAAAGCTGCCAGCTTCCGGCATCATCGCCAAGCGGTGTTCGCCACGCTCCTGACAGAGCCCGACAGGAGCCGCTCGCTTCAGCCTCGGATGGCCCTGCCGGCCTGCTGCAGCAGCTCGAACGCCGCGAAGCGCTTCGCGTGCCAGCCGGCCAGCGTAGCGTCGGGATGATAGACCTCGCCGAGTTCCGACATGCCGGCCATTGCCGCCGCCACATCCTTGTAGGTCCCGGCGGCGACGGCGCCCAGCATCGCCGAGCCGAGCAGCACCGGTTCCGGCGAAGTCGACGCCACCACCACCATGCCTGTCGTGTCGGCAAGCAGCTGGCGCACCAGCGGACTTTGCCCGGCGCCGCCACTGATGACGATGGTGTCGACGGCAATGCCTTTGTCATGCTCGGCCCGCACGATCTGGCGCGCGCCATAGCCCAGCCCGCAGACCCCGGCGACATAGAGCCCGACCAGGCTGTCGAGGCTGGTGTCGAGATCGAGCCCGGCGATCAGCGCGCGTGCGTCCGGGTCGGCGAAAGGCGCGCGGTTGCCAAGGAATTCCGGCACGACATGGATGCCGCCGACCAAGGCCGGCGTCGCCGCTGCCCCGTTGCGGCTCTGCGCCTGCAGCGACAGCCAGGCGCTGAGGCTGAGCCCCTCGGCCTGCGCCTTGGCGGTCGCTTCGCCGGCCGCCGGATGCATGCGCACTAGATGGTCGATGGCCGCACCCGCCGCAGATTGGCCGCCCTCGTTCAGCCACAGGCCCGGCACCATGGCCGAGAAATACGGACCCCAGACGCCGTCGACGAAGGCCGGCTCGGCGGTCGACGACATGGTGCAGGCTGAGGTGCCGAAGACATAGGCCATGCGCGACAGCACGCTGCCGAAATCGCCGCGCGCCCCGACCGTGCCGACACCGCCGGCATGCGCGTCGATCAGCCCCGCCGCCACGGCCGTGCCGGGGCGCAGGCCAAGGTCCGCAGCCGCCTGCGCGGTCAGCCCGCCGCCAAGTGCGGCACCCGCCGGCACGATCTGCGTGCCGATGCGCGCGAACCCCTCGTCGGCCAGGCTCCCTAGTCCGATGGTGCGGAAATAGGCCTCGTCCCAGCGGCTTTCATGCGCGAGGTATGTCCATTTGCAAGTCACCGTGCAGACCGAGCGGGCAAGGCTGCCGGTCGCGCGCCAGGTGAGGAAATCGGCGAGGTCCATGAACTGCCAGGCGGCGTTGAACGTGTCGGGCAGGTTTTCCGCTAGCCAAAGGAGTTTCGGCGTTTCCATTTCCGGCGAGATGACGCCGCCGACATAGTTCAGCACCGCCTCGCCGCTGCGGTTGATGCGGCGCGTCTGCTCGACCGCGCGGTGATCCATCCAGACGATGATGTTGTGTTCCGAATTGCCGGACTTGCTTACCGGCAGCGGCACGCCGCCCTCGCCCAGCACCACCAGCGAACAAGTGGCGTCGAACCCGATGCCGGCGATGGCCTCAGCTGCCACGCCCGATTGAGCGACCGCTTCCCGCGTGGCCGCGCACACCGCCCGCCAGATGTCGTTGCTCGACTGCTCGACAATGTCGCCGGCCTCGCGCCAGACCTCGATGTCCCGCTTGGCCGAGGCGAGCAAGGTGCCGGTGTGGTCGAACACCCCGGCCCGCGCGCTGCCGGTGCCGACATCGATGCCGAGATAATGGGGCATGAGGAACCTCCGGTTCAGGGAATAGGGGATAGGCAGTAGGCAGTAGGCAGTAAGCGATTAGTTAGTAGGATAGGACGCGCGAAGCACTTTTGAGCGGGGCCTGTAAGACTGTGTCTACATCTTCCTATTGCCTATTGCCTATTGCCTATTCCCCATTCCCTACTGCCTCACAAATCATTGCTCTGCGGCAAAATCACCAAATCCCGGATCGTCACGTTGCGCGGGCGGGTCAGCATGAACATCACCGCTTCGGCCACTTCGCGCGGCTGCATCAGGCCACCGGCGGCGAGTTCTTCCTCGAGCTTGGCCTTCGGCCAGTCGTCGACCAGCGCCGTCACCACCGGACCCGGCGCCACCGCACCGACGCGCAGGCCGTGCTTGGCGACCTGGCGGCGCACCGTGTGGACGAAGGCCTGCACCGCGTGCTTGGAAGCCGTGTAGATCGGCTCCCAGACCACCGGGACCAGACCGGCGATCGAACTGGTGACGATGATGTCGCCGGTCTTGCGTTCGATCATGTGCGGCAGCACCGCCTGGATCGAGCGGAAGCAGGCATTGATGTTGAGGTTGAGCATCCGGTCCCAGGCGTCGGGATCGCCGGTCGCTACCTCGCCGCCGACATAGGCGCCGGCATTGGCATGGAAGATGTCGAGCTGGCCGGCTTTCTCCAGAATCTGCGGCATCATGGTGGCGACGCTTGCCGGCTGCATCAGGTCGATCACCAACGGGATCGCCTTCGAACCGAGCTCGGCGCACAGTTTGTTCAGCGTCGCCTCGGCACGGTCGACCAGCACCACTGTGGCGCCGGCCGCCAGCATGTGCCTGGCGCATTCGAGGCCGATGCCTGATGCCGCGCCGGTGACGGCGGCAACTTTTCCGGACAGTTCTTCGCTCATGTCTTGCTTCCTGTTGATGGGTTCAGGCCCGGCCATGCGAGACACGCGAGCGGCGTGCCAGCGAGTCGACGATGACCGCGATGGCAAGCACGGCGCCGGTGATCATGTACCGAAGCGACGAGGACAGATCGAGCAGCGTCAGGCCGCTGGCGATCGACTGGATGACGATGATGCCGAGCAGTGCCGAATAGGCGCTGCCGCGGCCGCCGAACAGGCTGGTGCCGCCGATGACGGCCGCCGCGATGGCGTTGAGATTGACGTCGCCGGTGCCGGCCTGCTGACTGGCCGATGCAAGGCGGGCCGCCGACAGCACACCGCCGAAAGCCGCCAGCATCGAGCACAGCACGAAGGCACTGGAATAGATCAGCCGCACATTGATGCCGGCGCGCCGCGCCGCCTCGCGGTTGCCGCCAACCGCCGACATCGAGCGGCCCCATTTCGTCCGCGTCAGCGCGTAGTGCATTGATATGACCAGGCCGACGAACAGACCGAACATCCACGGAATGCCGCGCGCCTGGTTGAGATAGAAGACGATGAGTTCGAGAATGACCGTGATCACCACCGCGCGCGTGACAAGCCCGCCCGTCGACGGCGCCGACAAATTGGCGGCATGGCGGCGCGCAACGGTGCGCAGGCCGGTGACCAGCATGACGATGCCGGGCACGGCCGCCAGAGCGAACGACACGAACTTCGGCATCATCAGCAACTGGCCGAAATTCACCAGGTTCGAGCCGTAGGGAAGATTGATCGAGCCGGTCGAGCCGAGGATGTAGAGCTGCAGGCCAAGCACTGCCAGCAGGCCAGCCAGCGTCGAGACGAAGCTCGGCATGCCGAGCCGGTTGAACAGCAGCGCATAGAGTGCGCCGATGAAGCCGCCAACGGCGACAGCGGCAATAATGGCGAGCGCCACCGGCCAGCCCTGGTTGACCCACAGCGTGCCGACCATCGCCGAGGCAAAGCCGCTGATCGAGCCTACCGACAGGTCGATCTCGCCGACCATCAAAACGCAGACGATGCCGAGCGCAATGACGCCGACGGTGGAGCAATCGAACAGCAGATTGACCAGATTGCTTGATGACAGGAAGATCGGGTTGATGCTGGCGAACACCGTCCAGATGATGACCAGCCCGACGATCACCGGCAGCGAGCCGAGATCGCCCGAGCGGACCCGGTCGAAGAACCTGCGGATGGCGCCGCCGATCCCCGCCTCGTGCTTGACGCGCACATCGGCGCGGTCGAGCTGCGGCGGCACGGGGGCCGCCTGTTCGGCTTCGCGGCTCATGGGCGTGGCTCCCCTTTTTGATCTTGCAGGGTGGTTTGATCCTGTCGCGCCTGCCTGCGCTCGGCGCGGCGCGACACTGAATTGTTCGAGGCGCCGGTGATGGCGCTGACAAGTTCCTGGTTCGAGGCATCGGGCGAGAAGATGCCGTTGTTGCGGCCAAGCCGCAGCACGACGATGCGGTCGGCGACGGCGCGCACGTCTTCCATATTGTGGCTGATGATGACGACGCCGAGGCCGCGGTCGCGCACCCGCTCGATCAGGTTGAGCACTTCCGCCGTCTGTGCCACGCCTAGCGCCGCCGTCGGCTCGTCAAGCAGGATGAGCTTGGGTTCGAGCAGCAGCGAGCGGGCGATCGCCACCGTCTGGCGCTGGCCGCCCGACAGCGACGCGACGACTTCGCGGACACTGGGGATGCGCGCCGAAAGCTCGTTGAGCAGCGTCCAGGCGCGCACTTCCATCGCCACCTCGTCCAGGCGCAGCGGGCTGAGTTCACGGCCGAGGAAGATGTTGGCGACGATGTCGAGGTTCTCGCACAGCGCTAGGTCCTGGAACACGGTGGCGATACCGAGCGTCAGCGCCGCACTCGGGTCGGCAAGCGTCACCTGTTGGCCGCGATAATTAATGGTGCCCGAACTCGGCTGATGCACGCCGGCCAGGATCTTGACCAGTGTCGACTTGCCGGCGCCATTGTCGCCGACCAGCGCCACCACCTCGCCGGCATGGACATCGAGATCGATGTCGGTCAGCGCCGAGACGGCGCCGAAATTCTTGGAAACACCGCGCAGGCTGAGCACCAGCTCGCCTGCCGGAACCGGTTCGTCCGGGATATCGATCATGCCTGGAGCACCTTTCAAAGACCGGTTCAAAAGCAGTGAGCGCTGTCTGGCCGCCGCCGGAACCACCCCAATACATTCGGGGTGGTTCCGGCTTCTTGTTGGACCATGATCTTACCCGATAACCGGGTCCCACTTTTCGGGATCATGGTCTGGCAGCCAGACAGCGGAGCGGGCAAGGGTCGCGGTCAGTTCCCGATGCCCAGCTTCTTGCAGCCTTCCGCGTAACGATCGACGCAGAGTTCGGCCGCGGTGTTGATCTTCTTGTCGATGATCTCGGCCTTCAGGTTTTCCTGCGTCACCACGGCCGGCGTGAACAGCTGCGAGGGCGTGTCGTACAGCGTCATCTCGGCCTTCGGCGTCTCGCCCGAAAGCAGCTTGATGGCAATGTTGGCGGCGGCCGCTGCCACGATCTCGCTCGGCTTGGAGATGGTGTTGTACTGGTCGCCGGCGATGATCAGCTGAAGTGCCGCGATCGTCGCGTCATTGCCGGTCACCGGCGGCACCGGATCGACGCCGGCCGCCTTGAAGGCCGCGATGGCGCCGCCACCGGTGCCGTCATTGGCGGCGACGACGCCGAGGATTTTTGGTCCGAAGCGGGTGATCTGGCCGCCGGCCCATTGCTGCGCCTTCGGCGGCGCCCATTCCGGCGTGTCGTATTCGGCCAAGATCTGGTAGCCGCTGTTGTCGAGGCCGGCATGGATGCCCTTCTTGATCAGGCCTGCCGCCGCGTCGGTCGGCGAGCCGTTGATCTGCAGCACGCCGCCGCTGGCCGGATCGACCTTGAGCGCCTTCAGGTGCTCGACCAGCGAATCGGCGATGGCCTTGCCGATGCCTTCATTGTTGAACGAGACATAGAAGTCGGCCGGCGCGGTCGGGATCGGCCGGTCATAGGCGATGACCTTGATGCCCTGGCTCTGCGCCAGCTTGACCAGCGAGGCGGCGGCGGTCGAGTCGACCGGATCGAGCACGATCGCCTTGGCGCCCTGCGAGATCACCGAGTTGAACTGCTGCTGCTGGCGCGAAGCGTCGGCATCGGCGTTCTGGTAGAGCACCTTGCAGCCCGGGCACAGCTTCTTCATCTCGGCGGCGAAACCGGGATAATCATGCTGCTCGTAACGGGTCGAGGCCTGGTCGGGCATCAGGAAGGCGACGGTGGCGTCGGTGACTTCGGCGGCCCGGGCGATCGCGGCGGTGCCGGCCAGCAGCGACAGCGCAAGGGCTGCCATGGCGGCGGACTTGCCAGCGGACTTCAATGAAATTGAAAGTTTGGTCATTCGGTCTTCTCCGTTTCTGATATGGTTGTAAGAAGGTCGTTGACTGCTTTGGTCTGAAGACACCCATCCGCCCTCGCCCCAACTGCATTGGGAACCGGGACCCGGCGCCGGCCTTTCGAGCCGCGCCGACAACCTCCGCCGACGGAGGAATTCGAGACAAGCGTTCTCCATCGCGAACCGCTCCACGCGGCTCACGTCACGTCATGCAAAAGAAAAATCCTCCCTTGGTTCCTCCCTGGCTCCTCCGTTAAGCGGCTTTTCCCGCGTTGATGTTGTCGGCCAGCAGGCGCCTGAAGCGCGAGGGCGGCATGCCCTTCTCCGCCAGGAACTGCCGGTTGAAATTGGATAGATTGTTGAAGCCGACCTCGTAGCAGATGTCGGTGATCGAGGCCTGCTCGTCGCTCATCAGGATCTGGCAGGCGAGGTTGATGCGCAGCCGTTTGACATACTGCACCAGCGACATGCCGGTGTGACGGCGAAACGAGCGCGAGAAGGCGCCGGTCGACTGGCCGGCGATGGCGGCGAGGTCCGCCTCGTCGAACAGCTGCGTCAGGTTTTCCCTGATATAGGCGAGCGCCTTGTTCATGCCGGCGGTCATGTAGCCGGAGGGATCGGGCCGGTAGCTGGCGCTGGCCAAAAGCTGGAATTCCTGGGCGCGGCTGAGCAGGCCGGCGATCATCATGAACAACTCGATGCGGCGCACGCCCTGCGCCTGCATCATCTCTTCCATCAGCGGCGCCAGCGCCTTGCTGGTGCGATTGGAAAACAGCACGCCACGCCGCGACGCCTCGAGCAGATGGCCAAGCCCCGCCAGTTCCGGCAACACATGCATGGCATCGCCGATGAAGCTTTCCGAAAACTGGATGATGCGGCCGCGCAGCGGGATCGAGCTGTCCTTGGGGATGTCGCTGACCCAGTTGTGCGGCAGGTTCGGCCCGGTCAGCACCAGATTGCCCGGCTCGAACTCGCCGATGAAATCGCCGACGAAATAGCGGCCGTTGGTGAAGATCACCTGATGCAGTTCATATTCGGGATGGAAGTGCCAACGCACCGTGTGGAAGGGGTAGCCATGCGACCACGCCTTGAAGGACTCACCGCGTCGTATCTGGACTACTTCCAGGTCCGGTTCCATGTCCGTTTCCTCCCAGGCCAGCACGGATATTTGCCGCGTTCGGCCCAATTCCCTAAACCGGCCGAATTGGTTTCGGCTCTGCATTTCAAGAGCCAAGGTACCGGCTCATGACAACAGGCGCCACCACGATTCAAGACAACGGATGATACTTTTTTAACCGGGAGGCGGCGCTCAGAAGCGCTATTCGGGCAGAACAGGTCAGTCTTGCTGACGCGTTCGCTCAATTGACCGACGACGATGCCGCCCGCCCGGGAAGGAATTCCGGCGTCTCCGTGTTCGCCTGGCTTATCTCAAGAACATGGTCTGCAGGCGCTGTTGAAGCGCCGCATCCGTCAGTTCACCTCGTGCACAGCACCACCGGCCGCCGTCGCGAGCGGCGTAACCATATCAGGCACCAGTATGTCGTGGCGGCGCGCGAAGCTGATCAGCGTGGCCCGCACCGTCTCCGGATCGATCTCGCCGACGATGCCCGCCTTGCAAGCGTTGAGCGCGACGGCATGGGCGCCGTTGCGGCCGGCGCTCGGCCAGTCCTGCAGCAGTGCATAGGCTTCCATCACGCTGTCGATCTTCCTCGGAAAGCCCATTCCGACCAGAAGTGTGACCGGTTCCTCAAATTGCCCGCGATTCATGGCTTGTGCCTCCTCTCGATTGTTCAGGGCCTGCAGCGGACCGAACACCGGGCAGCACGGCCCGCCGCGGATAGGTGAATGGACTGGCCGATTTCCGTTCAGCCGCTGCCGGCGGATACCTCGGATGTTGCCGACACTTGCTGTGCTGCGAGGAACATCAGTGCCGACGCCGCGGTTCGCCGATTCCAGCCGGCGGCTTCAGCCATGTCGAGCAGCCCTGCCAGCAGCGGCTTCAGCACGTTCCTGCATTCTGTTTCATAGGCCAGGAATTCCTTCGCTTGGTGCGTAGGAGCCGGTACGGATTCGATGCCAGCCATTGCGTCCATCTTTACCTCCACTCTCTCTCGACTGACGCCCGCTCCCCGCCAGGGAAGCGGGCGGATTGGCCGCGACCTCAAAAGTCCATGCCGGCGCCGGCGGGCATTGCCGGGGCGGCGGCTTCCTTCTTCGGCTTCTCGGCCACCATCGCCTCCGTGGTCACCAGCAGGCCTGCGACCGATGCCGCGTCCTGGAGAGCGGTGCGCACCACCTTGGCCGGGTCGATGACGCCCTGGCCGTAGAGATCGCCGAATTCGTTGGTCTGGGCGTTCCAGCCCCAGCCGAATTCGGTTTTCTCGCGCAGTTTGCCGACGATGATCGAGCCTTCGGCGCCGGCATTCTCGGCGATCTGCCGGACCGGCGTTTCGATGGCACGGCGCACGATGTCGACGCCAGTCTTCTGGTCCGCATTGTCGGTCTGCACGGCATCGAGCGCCTTTGCTGCCCGCAGCAACGCGACGCCGCCGCCGGGCAGCACGCCCTCCTCGACGGCCGCGCGGGTCGCATGCAGCGCATCGTCGACGCGGTCCTTACGCTCCTTGACCTCGACCTCGGTCGAGCCGCCGACCCGGATCACCGCAACGCCGCCAGCGAGCTTGGCCAGCCGCTCCTGCAGCTTCTCGCGGTCGTAGTCGGAGGTGGTCTCCTCGATCTGCGCCTTGATCTGTGCGACACGGCCCTGGATCTCTTCCTTGCGGCCGACACCGTCGACGATGGTGGTGTTTTCCTTCTCGATCACCACCTTCTTGGCGCGGCCCAGCATCTGCAGCGTCACATTATCCAGCTTGATGCCGAGATCTTCCGAGATCGCGGTGCCGCCGGTGAGAATGGCGATGTCTTCCAGCATGGCCTTGCGGCGGTCGCCGAAGCCTGGCGCCTTGACAGCCGCGACCTTGAGGCCGCCCCGCAGCTTGTTGACGACCAGCGTGGCAAGCGCCTCGCCTTCCACATCCTCGGCGATAATTAGGAGCGGCTTGCCCGACTGCACCACGGCTTCGAGCACGGGCAGCATCGCTTGCAGATTGGAGAGCTTCTTCTCGTGGATCAGCACAAAAGGCTCGTCGAGTTCGACGCGCATCTTGTCCTGGTTGGTGACGAAATAGGGCGAGAGATAGCCGCGGTCGAACTGCATACCTTCCACGACTTCCAGTTCGGTCTCGGCGGTCTTGGCCTCTTCCACCGTAATGACGCCTTCATTGCCGACCTTCTCCATCGCCTCGGCGAGGAAACGGCCGATCTCGGCATCGCCATTGGCGGAGATTGTGCCGACCTGCGCGATCTCGTCGTTTCGGGTGACCTTGCGGGCATTGGTCTTCAGCTCGGCGACCACCGCGTCGACCGCCTTGTCGATGCCGCGCTTCAGATCCATCGGGTTCATGCCCGAGGCAACCGCCTTGGCCCCTTCCCTGACGATCGCCTGTGCAAGCACGGTTGCGGTCGTCGTGCCGTCGCCGGCAAGGTCGTTTGTCTTGGAGGCCACCTCGCGCACCATCTGGGCGCCCATATTCTCGAACTTGTCCTCCAGTTCGATCTCCTTGGCGACGGTAACGCCATCCTTGGTGATGCGCGGCGCGCCGAACGACTTGTCGATGACGACATTGCGCCCCTTGGGACCGAGCGTCACCTTCACCGCATTGGCAAGGATGTCGACGCCGCGCAGCATCTTCTCGCGCGCTTCGGTATGGAATTTCACTTCTTTGGCAGCCATTGGATCACTCCTCTATCTAGGCAGCATTCGTTGACTGGTTGGATACGAAAGAAGCCGTCAGGCGGCCTTCTTCACTTCGGCGATCTTATCGATGACACCCATCACGTCGCTTTCCTTCATGATGAGCAGGTCCTCGCCGTCGAGTTTGATTTCGGTGCCGGACCATTTGCCGAACAGGATGCGGTCGCCGACCTTGACATCGAGTTCGACAAGCTTGCCGCTGTCGTCGCGCGCGCCGGGACCGACGGCGAGCACTTCGCCTTCCTGCGGTTTTTCTTTTGCGGTATCGGGGATGATGACGCCGCCGGAGGTCTTCTCCTCGGCTTCAAGGCGGCGGACCAGAATACGGTCATGCAATGGACGGAACGCCATGTCGTTCTCCTCGTGGACAAACAGGTTTTTGAGGTTCCTCCGCACCGAACCGGCAATATCGGACCGGTGCGGAACGCCGGGACCCTTCGTCAGGCATCGCGGCGCATATCGAGCTAGTTTTGCCGTTTTCCGATTTCAAGAGACCGGCGAAAAAATTTTTACATTCGACCAGAAAGGGCGCCAACGCACTGTTATGGCGCGGCTATTTTCGGAACCCCCGAGCTTCTCGTGGCGTTGTTCGAAGACGGACCGACAGACCGATCGTCCCGGCCCGGCATCGGGCGGGTTCAATACAAATGTCGCAGGCTGGATGCCTGAACGGAGAGAGAAGGAGAAAGATATGGCCGATACGGTCAGCAGCGAATTCCGCCTGCAAATGGAAGGTTATGGCCTGACGACGGCCGAAATCCACTATCACCTGCCCGATCATCCGAGCCTGCTTCAGCTCTATGTCTGGCAGGACTATGATCTCGCTCCGGCCTTCCCCGAACTCAAGGGCTTTCTCCAATATTGGGAGCGCGAACTCGACGGTCCGCTGCACTCGGTCCGCGTTGCTCATCACCGGCTCATCCAGCCTTCGGAATGGCGGGCCGTCGAGGGCATCATCACGGTCCACTAGGGTCTTTGCGACGGCCTCCGCTCCTGCTTCGCCTGGAGCGGCGGCGTTAGGGCAGGCTCTCGCCGGCCTCACGCAGCGACAGCCAACAGCCTCCCCTCCAAAATTTCCAATTTCCATGTTGTAAAACGATCGTGCCGCGCTAGCCTGAAACCAGATGCGATGCGGGGAAGAGGAATGGAGCTTCAACTCAATGGCAAGGTGGCGCTGGTCACCGGCTCGACGCAAGGCATTGGCCGCGCCATCGCCGAGACCTTGGCGCGTTCCGGCGCCGGCGGCCTGCTCGTCACCGGGCGTGATAAGGCCCGCGGCGATGCGGTGGCGGCGGAGCTTTCGCAGCTTGGCACACCAACGCTCTTCGTCGCCACCGACCTCGCCGACCCGGCCGCCCCTGCCCTTTTGGCGCAAGCGTGCATCGAGCGCTTCGGCCGCATCGATGCGCTGGTCAACGCCGCAGGGCTGACCGACCGGGCCTCGTTCCTCGATGCCGATCTCGACGGCTGGGCCTCGCTGTTCGCCGTTAACGCGCGGGCGCCGTTCTTCCTCATGCAGGCGGCCATCGCCGACATGAAGAAGCGCGGTCAGGGCGGCGCCATCGTCAACATCCTGTCGATCAACGCCCATTGCGGCTCGCCGGAGCTCGCCGTCTATTCCGCCAGCAAGGGCGCGCTGGCCACGCTGACCAAGAACGCCGCCAACGCCCATCGCTTCGATCGCATCCGCGTCAACGGCATCAATGTCGGCTGGACCGACACGCCGGCCGAACGTGCCATGCAGGCCGACACGCTGGGCAACGGGCCGGGCTGGCTCGATGCCGCGAACGCCTCGCAACCCTTCGGCCGCCTGTTCTCGACGAGCGATATCGCCAACCTCGCCGTCTTCCTGCTCTCGGATGCTGCCGGGCCGATGACCGGCACGCTCGTCGACCAGGAACAGTGGGTGATCGGGGCGAACCGGTGAGCGCCATCGAAACGCATGCGCCCTGCATGACGCATTTCGGCGTCGGCGCTTTCACCGTTGCCCTCAGAAGTTGGTCGATGACGGTGACTGAAAACGCCTATCGCCCCATTCGCTCAAAGCACCCGCGCCGCCTCACAGCGCCAGGCTCCCCTGCTCCACCTCCTCGGCATTCGGATCTCCCGGTGCGGTGGCCCAGGCCAATTCGACCAGCGTCACGGTGCGCCGGCCTGTCCCGTCGAGTTGGCAGACGATGAGCCCCTGCTCCTCGATATAGGTCAAGAGGCGCCGGGCGCGGCGCAGCGAGTGCGAGCCGTAGGCGCGGGCGATCGCGGCGTCGCTCGGGCACGGCCAGCCCTCTTTCGCCGCACGGGCGATCATCATGAACACGCCCTGCATGTCGTCGGGCAGCAGCGACGCGCGGACAGAAACGTCCCGCCACGCGTCATCCTGCGTCGTCTCGGAACCAAGGCCGGCACGGGCGCGCGTCAGCATGCGGCGGAACTCCGGCAGGTCCGGCACAACCGACGCGAGGCCTTCTATGCGGCAGCGGACCACGAATTCCTGATAGAGCACCCCGATCACGCGAAAACCCGCATCGGGCTGCGCCAGGATGGCGCGCAGCACACGGTCGACGCGCTCACGACGCTCGGCCAGATCCTCGGCGCTGATTTGTGGCTCCGCCGGCTCGGGGCGCATTTCCAGTGCCGCCGATTTGGCCGCCATCAGCTGGTCGAGCAGGTCCGGCGACGCCGGGCGGCGCGGCGTGCGCACCGTCTCGGGGGGCGGCGCCGCCAGGATGATCGCGCGTGCATCTTCCAGCGCGGATTCCGGCATTGCCATGAGCCGCGGCGTGCCGTTGCGCGGGCTGGTGTCGGTCGGGCCGATGCGCAGCCCCAGCGGACGGCGCGACAGCGCCGGACCGAGCGCCATGAACTGCCCGCGTTCCAGATCACGGAACGCTTCCGCCTGGCGTCTCTCCATGCCCAAAAGATCGGCGGCACGCGCCATGTCGATATCGAGGAAGGTGCGGCCCATGAGAAAATTGGACGCCTCGGCTGCGACGTTCTTGGCGAGCTTGGCCAGGCGCTGGGTGGCAATGATGCCGGCCAGCCCGCGCTTGCGGCCACGACACATCAAATTGGTCATGGCGCCGAGCGAGAGCTTTCGCGCTTCGTCCGACACCTCTCCGGCCACCGCTGGCGCGAACAGCTGCGCCTCATCCACCACCACCAGCATCGGGTACCAGTGGTCACGGGCGACCTCGAACAGCCCGCCGAGGAAGGCGGCGGCACGCCGCATCTGGTTCTCGGCGTCGAGCCCTTCGAGATTGAGCACGGTGGAGACGCGATGCATGCGCGCCCGCTCGCCGGCCGCCTGCAGGCCGCGCTCGGTATGCTGCTCGGCATCGATCACCAGATGGCCGTAACGGTCGCCCAGCGAAACGAAGTCGCCCTCGGGATCGATGATGGTCTGCTGCACCCAGGGCGCGCTCTGCTCCAGCAGGCGCCGCAACAGATGCGACTTGCCGGAGCCTGAATTGCCCTGCACCAAAAGGCGCGTCGCGAGCAACTCCTCAAGATCCAGCTTCGCCGGGGCGCCTGCGGTCGTCTGTCCCATCTCGATCGCAACGGTCATCTCGACTCAGGCGCTCCTTCGCAGACGGGCTTATCAACTGGGTCACAGCCCGTCGAGCGTGCATGACCGCCTGCGGCGTGTTGCGCACAACTGTGCAGGCACCGCCTGGAGGGTCATCAGCCGATGCCTGGCGCAAACTTTGGGTTGACCCCTTCGGACCACGAGGCGACACTCCACCCAACGCTAGGAGTACGAGGAGAAAAGCGATGGACGAGCCCGAACGGTGGCGCCACATGTCGACGGCGCCGAAGGATGGCAGCCGCATCCTGGTCACTGTGCGTCCGTCCGAACAGGGGCCGGCGGAAGTCGACCTTGCCTATTGGTCGCGTGCCGACCAGTTCGCCTCGGAAGGCTGGCGCGCGTCGGACTCCTCGCCGGGGCGCGTTATCGAATACGCTGACCCGGAACTGAAGTGCTGGATGCCGCTGCCGACGGCCAACCTCAGCCGCGCGTCGATGCCGGCGCCGTGGGAAGGCGAAGACGCCCAGCAGCTGGATGGGTCCGGGATTTAAGAGCGCGGAGAGGCCGGAGATTGGCAACTCCACGGTCGGCGTCTCTAACCTGCTCCTCTCAGAACAGGAACGCGGCCGTGGCGGGGTTGGGCCCGTTGCGGCCTTCGGGCGAATCCATGCCGCGGATCGTCTGCAGGTCCTGCGCATCCAGTTCGAAATCGAAGACATCGAAATTGGCGGCGATGCGATCCCTGCGGATCGACTTTGGAATGACGATCAGCCCCTCCTGGAGATGCCAGCGGATGATCGTCTGGGCGACGGACTTGCCATGTTTTTTGGCGATGTCTGCAATGGTCGGATCGCCGAGCAGCCGGCCGCTGCCCAACGGGCTCCAGCTTTCGATACGGATGTCGTGCTTGGTGTGAAAGTCCCTGACACCGCGTTGCTGGAACTGGGGATGCAGCTCGATCTGGTTGACGACGGGCGTCACGCCGGTTTCCGCGATGATCCGCTCCAGATGGTCCGGGTTGAAATTCGAAACGCCGATCGACTTGATGCGGCCGGCCTGCCGGAGTTCGACCAGCGTCTTCCAGGCCTCGACATACTTGTCTTGGCTGGGCACAGGCCAGTGGATCAGGAACAGGTCGATCTGCTCAATGCCGAGCTTGGCCATGGTGTCATCGAAGGCGCGTAGCGCCGCATCGCGCTGGTGTGCGCCGTTGCGCAGTTTCGAGGTGATGAACAGCTCAGCCCGCGACACGCCGGCGCTGCGGATCGCCTTTCCGACCCCTTCCTCGTTCTGGTAGCCTTCGGCGGTGTCGATCAGGCGATAGCCGGCCTCGATGCCCCAACCCACCACCTCGGCGGTAATATCCTGGTCGACCTGCCACACGCCAAGGCCGAGTTGGGGAATGGCGGAGCCGTCGTTCAATGCGATCTGTTCGGGCATGGGGGATCCTTTGCAAAGCGGGTCCGGGCGTTCTGCCCGGTCCACAGGCTATCTAGGTCCGACAGGGTGCGACGACCACCCGACAGCGGACAAATTGCCGTGTGAAGTGCGCCTGCAGCCGTTATCTCGGCGTCAGCCGCAATCTCATCGCGGCCGGCGCACCGCCCGCACCACACCGGCCGAAGTGCTGCCGCAATAGAGGCGGTCGCCGCCATCGGATTCCAGCCCCGACACGCCCATGCCCGCCGGCATGTCGAGCTTCTCGAGAACCTTGCCTGATCGCGGGTCGACGCGGCGCAGGTCGCTCTGCTCGCCTTCCCAGGTGGCGTGCCATAGCTCGCCCTCGACCCATGTCACCCCGGTGACGAAACGGTTGGATTCGATGGTGCGCAGGATCGCCCCCGTCTCCGGGTCGATCTGATGGATCTTGCGCTCGCGGTATTGCCCCACCCACAGCGTCCCTTCGGCCCAGGTCAGCCCGGAGTCGGCGCCACCGCCGGGCGCCGGGATGGTGGCCAGCACCTGGCCGGTATCGGGGTCGATCTTCTGTATCAGGTCGTTGGCAAGCTGGAAGAAATGCTGGCCGTCATAAGCGGTCCCGGCATGTGCCGCGACATCGATCGAGCGCAGCGCCTGCCCGCTTTCCGGATCGAAGGCGTTCAGCCTCTCGCCCGAGGCAAACCAGACGTTGTTACCGTCAAAGCTCACCCCATGCACCCTCTCCACATCGGCAAAGGGTCCGTATTCGCGCAGGATTTCGGCTTCTGAATGTTTCATGTCTTTATCCTCACGAGATGATCTGATGTGCCTTACTAACCACTCGGCAGCGGGGCCGGGAGTAACAAGGTGGCCGTGAATCCCGCCACCGGCGGCGTCATCCAGCGGCGCGCCCGGCCGTGACCGAAAAACTGCACCTTGCCGGCCTCGCCGAGCTGCTCCAGCGCCCGCTGCACGCTGCGCTGGCCGGTACCGAGCGCCAGTGCCAGCGCCGAACTCGCCCAGGATTCACCATCGGCAAGGAAGGCCAGCACTGCCGCGTGCCGCTCCTCGATCGGCCGGGCCAGCACCAGCACCTCGCGTGCGTGGCGCGGCGCCAGCGCGAAGCCCTGCCTGGTCGCGCCGATGTCGGCCAGCCCGCGCAATTCGGCGCGCAGCCGGCCGATCTCGACCCGCAGCCGCGCCCGGTGCGATTCATCGGCGTGCCTGCCGCCGAAGGCTTCAGCGATCAGCCTCGCCCTCGACACATCGCCTGGCCACGCTTCGGCGAGCGTACGGGCCAGCGCAAACAGCACCGGGCGCGTTGCCAGCGAGACCGTTTTCTCCTGTTGGCGCACGACGTAGCGAAAGCTATCGACCAGCAGCGCCGGCGACGCCTGCAACGCCTCGACGTCCTCAAGCAGCAACGGGCGCTGATTGCCAGCCGCGATCAGCCGCGCCGCCGGCGTGTCCAGCGCCAGGAATGCGCGATCGACTTCAGCGATGAGCCCCGCAATGCCGGCCTGGCGGGCGGCGTGGCGTGCCCACTCCAACGCCCTGCGCGCCGGCTTCGTCTTGAGGCGCCGCATCGCGATGCCGGCGACGGCAAGCTCGTGGGCGGCGCGCGAGGCCGGTGGAAGCGGCATCGGATCGAGCCCGGCCAGCACGTCTTCGGCCTCGTCGAGACGGCCGATCAATAGCAGGCGGCGCACCTTGAGGTGGCCGGCATGCGCTGCGTTCAGCCGGTCGCCATGCTTTTCCAGCGTCGTCCACGCCGCATCCAAAGCCTTGGCCGGCCAGCCGAGGTCACGCGAAACCAGCGCGATCTCGGCCTCGGCGACGACGCATCTGGCGCGCGCCACCGCCTCTTTGGGGCCGAAGCCACGCGCGGCACGCCGCAGCAGCGCCTTGGCGCGGTCAAGATCGCCGAGCTGCGCCATCGCAATGCCGCGCAGCGCCAGCGCCGGCGCATCCTCACGCAAGGCAACGCGGTCCAGCGCGCCAAGCGGATCACCTGCCGCCAACGCCAGTCCAGCCGCGGTGATCAGCGAGTCCATTCAAATCCCGTCACACTTGTAACTCCCACCCCCAGTGCTCAGCGCCCTAACTTAAGTCATGGCCGCCAACCAGCAAGCCGTATCGGCAGCGGCACAACAAGGGAGAACCACGCGATGAACGACACTGTCGGGGGCACCGAGCGGATGCGCCACCCCTGCTGCGGCGGGCCGGCTCTTTCAAATCCCGTCACACTTGTAACTCCCACCCCCGCGATTGACCGCCCTATTCTAGCTCACGGCAAGCAACCACACGTCGCAACAGCGCGACAACAGACTGGCAAAGGAGACGACCAATGACCAAGCACATCGCAATGAAGACCCCGCCGATCGTTTCGCAGCAGGACTGGGAAGCCGCCCGCGAACAGATGCTGGTGAAGGAAAAGGCAACGCTGCGCGCCAAGGACGCATTGGCCGCCGAGCGCCGGCGCATGCCCTGGATGGAAGTGGACAAGGCCTATGTGTTCGAGGGGCCGAACGGCAAAGCGAGCCTGCTCGATCTGTTCGAAGGCCGCCGCCAGTTGATCGTCTATCGCGCCTTCTTCGAGCCCGGCGTGCATGGCTGGCCCGATCACGCGTGCCGCGGCTGTTCCCTTGGCGCCGACCAGGTCGGCCACCTCGCCCATCTCAATGCCCGCGACACCACGCTTGCCTACGCTTCACGTGCCCCGCAGGCCGACATTGCGCGGCTGAAGCAGCGGATGGGCTGGGAGATGCCGTGGTACACAATCACCGACAGTTTCGACAAGGACTTCGGCGTCGACGAATGGCACGGCCACAACGTCTTCATCCGTGACGGCGACCGCATCTTCCGCACCTACTTGATCAACAGCCGCGGCGACGAGGCGATGGGCACCGTCTGGAGCTATCTCGACGCGACGCCGCTCGGCCGCCAGGAAATTTGGGAGGATTCGCCCGAAGGCTATCCGCAGACCCCGCTCTACTCCTGGTGGAACTGGCACGACAATTACAACGCCGGTGCCGACAAGAAATGGGAAGAAGTGTCTGCTGCCGGCGAGGCGGCGTTCCGCGACAAGGGCGAGTACTAACGGTTGTCCAGCCTGGGTTCCTCTCCCCGCTCCGTGAGGAGAGGAACCTGTCGTGGCTGGCATAATCATCAGGGATCAAGACCATGAGCGATATCCACACAGGTGCCGGCAGCGCGATCCCGGAAGCCACCACCCTCGGGCTGGCCGACTGGCTTTGCCTTGCCGCGGCACCGACCTTCGCCGTGATGGCGCTGCTCACCTGCATCTTCAGCGGCGATGCGGCCATGCAGTGCATGGGCACCAACGCCTCGCCCCTCACGGGCATGGCCGCGATGTATCTGCTGATGAGCGCCTTCCATCTGGCGCCCTGGCTGCGGGTGATTTCCGGCAGGCAGGTCCGCTAGGCGCAGCGCGCCGTTCCAATTCCAAACACCCCACACATCGGAGAAGACAATGAGACTGGTCAGGCTGAGAGCGCCGGGCGGCTTGGGCAATCTCGACCTGGTCGAGGAAGATCCGCCCCAGCCAGGGCCGGGCGAGGTGCTGGTCAGGATCCGGGCCTGCGCGTTGAACATGCGCGACGACTTCGCGGTGCAGGGCAAGACACCGTTCGTTGACGGCCGTGTTCCGCTCTCCGACGGCGCCGGCGAGGTGATTGCCCTCGGCGACGGTGTCGATGCACTCAAGCCCGGAGACAGCGTCGTCAGCGTCTTCTATCCCTGGTGGCTGGGCGGTGACATGACGCCCTGCACAAGGCGCGACATTCCGGGAGACAGTTTCGACGGCTTCGCCAGCGAGTATGTCTGCATGCCGGCGCACGCTTTCACCAGGGCACCGGCAGGCTATACGCATGTCGAGGCAGCCTCGCTCACCTGCACGGGCGTTACTGCCTGGCGCAGCCTGGTTGTGTGCGGCAAGGTGAAGCCGGGCGACGCGGTGCTGGTCCTCGGTTCGGGCAGTGTATCGCTGTTCGCGCTGCAATTCGCCAAAGCCGCCGGCGCCCGGGTCATCGCCACCTCATCCGACGAGCAGAAGCTGGAGCGGCTCAAGCGCCTCGGAGCCGACGCCGTCATCAACTACAAATCCGTCCCCGACTGGGGCCGCAAGGCCAGGGATTTGACCGACGGACGCGGCGTCGATCACGTGATCGAGGTCGGCGGACCCGCCACGCTGGCGCAGTCCATTGCGGCCTCCAGAACGGGCGGGCATATCGCGCTGGTTGGCGTCCTGACCGGCTTTGCGGCGGAAGTGTCTATCCCCGCCCTGTTTTCCAACCAGATCCGCATCAGCGGCATTTCCATCGGCAGCCGGGTCGACCAGGAGGATATGATCCGCGCGATAGAGTCCAACAGGCTGAAACCCGTCATAGACCGCCACTTTCCGCTGCAGGACATCGCCACCGCCTTCGCGCACTACGAAACCCAAAAGCATTTCGGCAAGGTCTGCCTCGACGTTTGAGCGGCTTCAGCCAGCAGCACGATGAAGGGGACCGTCGGGTCCGCGCCTTCGTCGTGATCCTGCCTAGGTCGCGATGTCGTCGTTGACCGGCAGCAGGGGCTTGGGAAGATCGGCCTCGCCGAGCCCGCTGCGCAACTCGATCTCGATGTCGCGGCAGATCTGCGAGATCGGGACGTCGTTGGCGTTGCCCTCGAACGGGTTGGCGCTGCTTTCGCCGACCTGGTCGAGGGACATGTAAGCCCAGCCCAGCAGCGTGCTAAACGAGATCGTCAGCCAGATTGCGATCGACCCGAGTACATCGGTCCCCTCAAATCGACAGGTCTGGTTTTGCACGGCCGGAATCTGGTGTCCTCATTGTGCCTTTGCAGCCCCGAACCGCAACCCGTCCATCAACAGCTTGACCAGCCGGCGCGAGCGGTCACGCCATTCGGGGGTGTCGGGCGCTGAATAGATGCCGCCCAGCGCGTGCAGCACGTCGGAAGCGTCGACGTCGCCGCGGATGGTGCCGTCGGCCACCGCCGCCTCGACCAGCTGTCGCAAGGCTTGCGACACCCGGCCGAACGTGTCGGAAAACAGCGTCGAATTGGTGGTGAGCACAATGCGCAGGCTGGTCGCCAGGCCGCGCTTGGTGGCGATGTAGTCGACGAAGCGCTGCATCCACTGTTCCAGCGCGACATCGGACGGATGTTTTTGGGCAAGCTCGCCGGCGGCCGCGCACAGCGCCTCCACCTCGCGGCGATAGACCACCTCGACCAGATGCTCGCGCGTCGGGAAATGCCGGTAGAGCGTGCCGATGCCGACGCCGGCGCGGCGCGCGATCTCCTCCAGCGAGCCATCGATGCCGCGCTCGGCAAAGACTGACACCGCCACCTCGACCAGCCGGTCGCGGTTGCGCCGCGCATCGGCGCGCAGCGGCTTTGCGTCTACGGCCTCGGCCTTCTGTTCAGCAATGGCGGACGGCTCGCTGGCCAATTTTTTCTCCACATCGTGTCAGGGGGGCTTGAACCCGGCCGGGTCAGCCACCACGTAATAAACGGAGGCGCCTCCGTTTTAGTGGAGCACCTTTATCATATAATCAGGGGAACCGGTATGTCACGTCTTTCGAACACGCAAGCCGACATCTCCCCTGCCCGCCTGCCTCGCGGGAGACCCGCTGCCATCTCCGCTTTCGCCGTCAAGACCTGACCGAACGGTTACCTTGCCCTTCTGCGGCAAGGCACCAGTTCAATCCCATCCGCGTCAAGCAACTGGAGCCAGACGCCCATGACCAGCCTTCCCATCACCCTCACGATCAACGGACACAAACACGAACTGGAGGTCGATCCACGCGTAACCCTGCTCGACCTGCTTCGCGAGCGGCTCGATCTCACGGGCACCAAGAAGGGCTGCGATCGCGGCCAGTGCGGCGCCTGCACGGTGCTGGTCGACGGCAAGCGCATCAACTCGTGCCTGGCGCTGGCGGTCAGCCATGACGGCGCCCAAGTCTTGACCATCGAAGGCGTCGCCCACGGCGAGGAGCTGCATCCGGTGCAGGCCGCCTTCATCGCCCATGACGGCTTCCAGTGCGGGTTCTGCACACCCGGCCAGATCATGAGCACGCTCGGCCTGATCGCCGAGGCACAGGCCGGCGACGATCCCGAACGCATCCGTGAGGGGCTGAGCGGCAACATATGCCGCTGCGCGGCCTATGGCGGCATCGTCGAGGCCGTCCTGGAAGCCCAGCAACAGCTTGCCAAAGCCGACCGGAGGACCGCGGCATGAGAGATTTCGATTACATCAGGCCCGCCACCATCCCCGACGCCATCGCCGCGGCAGCCGAGCCGGGTTCGGCCTATCTCGCCGGCGGCACCAATCTGCTCGACCTGATGAAAGGCGGCATCACCAGTCCCGAGCGTATCGTCGACATTTCCCGGTTGCCGGAGCTCAACCGCATCGAACGGCTGGACGATGGTGGCCTGCGCATCGGTGCGCTGGTCCGTAATGCCGACCTTGCCTACGATCCGGCGTTCGCCAAATCCTATCCGGCGGTGGCCGAGGCGCTGCTGTCGGGCGCTTCGGCTCAGCTTCGCAACGCCGCGACCGTCGGCGGCAATCTGCTGCAGCGCACGCGCTGCAGCTATTTCTACGACACCGCCAGCGCTTGCAACAGGCGCGAGCCAGGCGCCGGCTGCGATGCGCTGGGCGGCGAGAACCGCCTGCACGCCGTGCTGGGCTGGAGCGATGCCTGCATCGCCACCCACCCGTCGGACTTCTGCGTGCCGCTGGTGGCGCTCGACGCCGTGGTCGAGATCGAAGGCAAGAAGGGCCGGCGCCATGTGACGCTGGAGGAATTCCACCGGCTTCCCGGCGAAACGCCGCAGCGGGAGAATGCGCTGGAGCCCGGCGACCTGATCGTGGCGGTGCGCCTACCGGCGGAGGCGGCCTCCTTCTCCGCCAATGCCCGTTACCTGAAAGTTCGCGAACGCACCTCTTATGCTTTTGCCGTCGTATCGGCCGCGGCAGCGCTCGTCGTGGATGGCGGCAAGATCCGCGCCGCAAGGCTGGCGCTGGGCGGCGTCGCGGCCAAGCCGTGGCGGGCACGAACGGCGGAAGCCGTCCTGCTTGGCGCGGACGCCAACGAGGTGACCTTCGCCAGCGCCGCGGAGGCCGCCCTGGCCGATGCCAGCCCATCCGGCGACAATGCGTTCAAGATCGAGCTTGCCCGACGCATCGTGGTCAGGGCGCTGATGTCTGCCCAGGCGGGAACGCCCGAGCGGCTGCCAGCCCTTCCTGCCTCCCCGTTCTCAAACATTCCCGGAGCGCGCCATGACGCTTGAACTCAGCCTCAACCAGCAACCCGCCCATGCCCGGCAGGGCTCCAGCATCGGCCAGCCGCTGACCCGTCGCGACGGCTTTCTGAAAGTCACCGGAGCCGCGCGCTATGCCGCCGACAACCATCCGCCCGGCATGCTTTACGCCGTGCTCGCTGTCTCTAGCATCGCGCGCGGCCGCGTTGCCGCGCTGGATATCGAGGCGGCCAAGGCGCACCAGGGCGTGGTCGAGGTGATGACGCCCAAGAACCGGCCGGCGCTCGCCGCCGATCCGGATGCCAAGGACCATCCCTTCATGTTCCGGCTCGACCTGCTGCAAAACGATCAGGTCCGCTACCCCAACCAGAGCATCGCCGTGGTGATCGCCGAGACGCTGGAGGCGGCGACCGAGGGGGCGGCGCTGCTGTCGCCGCGCTATGAAGTGCTGCCGGCGCGCGTTGGCCTCGACGGCGCTGAAAGCTTCGTGCCGCGCGGTGTCGGTGTCGGCGGTCCGGCGGTGCAGCACAAGGGCGATGTCGAGGCCGGCCTCAAATCCGCAAAGACGCGGATAGAGGCCACCTACGAGACGCCGGCCCAGTACCACAACGCCATGGAGCCGCATGCGATCGTCGTCGCCTGGGATGGCGACACACTGTCGATCGACACGCCGAGTCAGGGCCTTGCCATGGCGCAGGGCCGCATCGCCGGCCTGTTCGGCATCGCGCCGGAAAACGTCCACATCCGGAGCCCGTTCCTGGGTGGCGGCTTTGGCTCGAAAGGCATGATCTCCGGGCCGCAGGTGCTCGGCATTCTGGCGGCGCGCCTCGTCGGCCGTCCGGTCAAGCTGGTGCTGCGGCGTGAGCAGATGTACGGCCCGGTCGGCCACCGTGCGCCGACGCGCCAGACGCTGCGCATGGGCATGGATGGCGAAGGGCGGCTGACGGCACTCGACCATCACGCCAAGACTGCGTCGAGCACGTTCGACGATTTCTTCGAACCCGCGGCGGATGCCTCGCACACGCTCTATGCCAGCCCGGCCATCGCCACCTCGCACGATGCGGTGCGGTTGGACACCGGTACGCCGCTGTTCATGCGGGCGCCCGGCGAAGCCACCGGCTCGATCGCACTCGAAAGCGCCATCGATGAGGCGGCACACGCTTGCGGCATGGACCCGCTGGAGTTCCGGCTGCGGAACTATGCCGAGGTCGAGCCGATGACCGGCAAGCCGTTTTCCTCCAAGGCGCTGCGCGAGTGCTACAGGCAAGCGGCCGAGACGTTCGGCTGGGCGAGCCGCCCGCTTCAGCCTCGGCTGATGCGCGACGCCGACGGTTTCCTCACCGGCTGGGGCATGGGCACGGCGACCTTTCCAGCGCTCATGTTCCAGGCCGAAGCGCGTGCGGTGCTGAGGGCCGATGGCAGCGGCCTGATGGAGACCGGCGCGCAGGACATGGGGCAAGGCGCCTGGACCGCCTTCGCCCAGATCGCGGCCGACGGACTGGGACTGGATATCGACCAGGTCGATTTCAGGGCCGGCAGTTCCGACCTGCCCAATGCAGGCATTGCCGGCGGCTCCGGCCACACGGCGACGGCCGGCATGGCGATCCACAATGCGGGTGCCGCCGTCATCGCCAGGCTTGCCGATCTCGCCACCGGCAACGAGGCCTCGCCGCTGTTCGGCGCCGGCAATGAAGGCGTGCTGGCGCGCGGCGGCCACCTCTATCGGCGCGACGATGAAAGCCGCGGTGAAAGCTATGCCGAGATCCTCAAGCGCGCGGGCCTCACCGAGATCGAGGGCCATGGCAAAGGCGCTCCCGACCCGGCATCCCAGGAGACCTATGCCAAGCACGCGCACGGCGCCGTGTTTGCCGAGGTGAAGGTCGATCCGGATTTCGGCCAGATCCGCGTCACAAGGCTGGTCGGCGCGTTCGCCGCCGGGCGGATCATCAATCCCAGGCTGGTGCGCAGCCAGTATTATGGCGGCATGATCTGGGGCGTCTCGTTCGCGCTGAATGAGGAAGCCATCACCGACCGGCGCTCGGGCCGGATCCAGAATGCCAACCTCGCCGAATATCATGTCCCGGTGAATGCCGACGTTCCGTCGGTCGAGGCGCTGCTGGTCCACGAGGACGACCCTCATGTCAACGCGCTCGGCATCAAGGGCGTTGGCGAAATCGGCATCACCGGCACGGCCGGCGCCGTCGCCAATGCAGTCTGGCATGCGACCGGCGTGCGGCCGCGGCGCTTTCCGATCCGCATCGAGGACCTGCTGGGGTGAGGAGTGGTCCGCGTAGCGGACGGGAAGCCAATTGCTTGGCTCCCGTCCGACGAACGGTGAAAGCCCGGTCTGCCTTCGGGCGGATCAAAAGGTCCAGTGGACCTTTTTAAGGGGCTGAACGCCCGAAGGACAGGGAGCGGCAGCGAAGGGCCGCACAGCCGGCGCGAGGTCCCGCCGGCCAACATGAGTCAACCGACTTCGCGTCAAGCACTGGAGCCAGACGCCCATGACCAAAACAACGATCCCAGTTCATCTCGATATCAACGGTCATCATCACGATCTGCAACTCGAGCCGCGCGTCACGCTGCTCGACGCCTTGCGCGACCGGCTCGGCCTGACCGGCACCAAGAAGGGCTGCGACCACGGCCAGTGCGGCGCCTGCACGGTGCATATCGACGGCGAGCGTGTACTGGCTTGCCTGACGCTGGCCGCTCAGGTCGAGGGCCGCACCGTCACCACCATAGAGGGGCTTGCACGGGAGGGCGAAATGCATCCCGTGCAGGCTGCCTTCCTTGAGCACGACGCTTTCCAGTGCGGCTATTGCACGCCGGGCCAGATCATGTCGGCGGTCGCTTGCATCCGGGAAGGCCATGCCGGCTCCGACGACGAGATCCGCGAATACATGGCCGGCAATCTCTGCCGCTGCGGCGCCTATCCGCACATCGTCGCCGCCATTCGCCAAGCCGCCTTGGAGGTCGCATCATGAGGGACCTTTCCTATTTTCGCGCCAGCTCGGTCGATGCGGCACGCCAGGCGGCCGCCCTGCCCGGCGCCATGCTCTTGGCCGGCGGCACCACGCTGATCGATCTCGCCAAATGCGGCGTCGCCGAGCCCGAGACACTGGTCGACATCGCTCATCTCAAGGGATTGGACAGCATCGAGGTGGACGAACGCGGCGCCACCATCGGCGCGCTGGCCAGGATGAGCCATGTCGCCGACCATGCCGACATCAAGAGCCGCTTTCCTGCGGTGTCGGAAGCCCTGTGGCAGGCGGCTTCCGCGCAGATCCGCAACATGGCGACCATCGGCGGCAATCTGATGCAGCGCACGCGCTGCCCCTATTTCCGCGATCCCGCGAATTTCCCTGCCTGCAACAAGCGTGAGCCCGGCTCTGGCTGTTCGGCGATCGGCGGCGTTACCCGTGGCCATGCCGTACTCGGCACCAGCGAGGCCTGCATCGCCATGTATCCGGGTGACCTGGCCGTGGCGCTGGTCGCCTTCGATGCGATCGTGCATCTGGGCGAGCGCCAGATCCCGGTCGACGACTTTTTCCTGCTGCCCGGCACCACGCCGGATAGGGAACATGCGATTGAACCGGGCGAGATGATCACCGCCATTGAAATCCCCGGCTCGGCCGCTGCCCGGCGGTCGACCTACCTGAAAATCCGCGACCGGCAATCCTATGAGTTTGCCGCCGCGAGCGCGGCGGTCGGTATCGAGTTCGAACCTGACGGCCGAACGATCCGCGATTTGTGCGTCGCACTCGGCGGTGTCGCGACGAAACCATGGCGGGCGCGGACCGTGGAAGACGCGCTGAAGGGCAAGGCGCTGGAGCCGGAAACCGTGCGGTCCGCCAGCCTGCTCGCTGTCGAAGGCGCCGTCGACCATGGCGCCAACCACTACAAGATCGAGCTCGCGCCGCGCGTCGTCGCGCGCGCCATCCTCAAATTGGGAGAAACGGCATGACCGTTCACATCGCAAGCACCGTTCACGTCGGAAGACACGGCGATGCGTCCGACGGCGCTTTTGCCGAAGCCGTCGGCGGCCGGCTGTCGCGCGTCGACGGCCCGGCCAAGATCACGGGTGCGGCCAAATACGCCGTCGAGCAGCAGCTCGAAGGCCTCGCCTACGCCGTACTGGTCGAGAGCACGATTGCATCCGGCAAGGTGCGCGCGATCGACACCAAGGCCGCCGAGGCGGCGCCCGGCGTGCTGCAGGTGCTGACGCCGGACACCATCATCAGCCTGAGGACCGCGGCGGACTGGTTCGGCACACCGCCGCCCGACAAGCCCTATTGCCCGCTTGCGCGCGACATCACTTTCTCGGGCCAGCATGTCGCCGCTGTCGTCGCCGAGACCTTCGAACAGGCGGTGGCGGCGGCAGCACTGGTCAAGGTCAGCTATGACGAGACGCCTGCCATCGTCGACCTCAGCGATGCCAAGGCCGGCGACGGCATCCCGATAGACGCCATGACCAAGGAATGGGGCGATGCGCAAGGTGCGTTCGCGTCGGCACCGGTCCGCATCTGCGCCGCCTACAACACGCCGCGCGAATACCAGGCGCCGATAGAGCCGCATGGGCTGATCGCGCGCTGGGAAGGCGATAAGCTCACCGTATGGGAGCCGAGCCAGTGGCTGGACGGGATGGCGCGCACCTATGCCGAATGGTTCGGCGTGCCGTTCGAGAATGTGCGGCTGGTCTCGCCCTATATTGGCGGTGGCTTCGGCTCCAAGGCGCTGGCGCTCAGCCATGGCGCGGTGGCCGCATGTGCCGCCAGAATGCTCGGCCGGCCGGTGCGCCTGGTGATGACGCGGCCGCAGACCTTTACCGGCTATGGTGGCCGCGCGGCGACGCGCCAGACGGTGACGATCGGCGCCGACGCGCAAGGAAAAATCCAGTCGATCGTGCATCGTGGCATCAACGAGACGTCGATGGACGGCATGTGGGTCGAGCCGCTCGGATCGGTCATCTCGATCATGTACGCGACGCCGAATTTCTCCTCCAGGCAGAATGTCGTGCGGGTCAATTCGGTGGTGCCGGGCGCCATGCGCGCGCCGGGCGAAAACCCTTCGGCCTTCGGCATCGAAAGCGCCATCGACGAACTCGCCTACGAGGTCGGCATCGACCCCCTGGAGATCCGGCTGAGAAATTATGCCGAACAGGATCCGCATGCCAAGAAAGCCTGGTCGACCAGACAGTTGCGCGAGGCTTTTGCCGCAGGCGCGGAGCGCTTCGGCTGGTCCAGGCGCACGCCCGAACCGCGCTCGATGCGCGACGAAAACCAGCTGATCGGCTGGGGCGTCGCCGCCGGCACCTATCCGGTGCGGCGCGCCTATGGCGAGGCGATCGTGCGCATCCTGGCGGACGGCTCGGTCGAGGTCGAGAGCTCCTCGATCGACATGGGCCAGGGCACGTACACCATCCTGGCGCAGACCGCCGCCGAAACGGTCGGCGTGCGAGCCGACGACGTGGTGGTGAAGCTCGGCGACTCCCGTTTCCCCCGCGCCGGCGTCACCGGCGGTTCGCGGCTTGCCGGCGTCATGACGGGTGCGGTCTACAAGGCGGCGACCTCGGCGCTCGACCAGCTGATCGGCCTCGCCATCAGCGATCCGCGCTCGCCCTTCCATGCGCTGCAGGCCAACACCTTGGTCGTCGCCAACGGCCGCATCGCCTCGCCGCGCGGCGACGGTCCCGATGTCTCGATCGCCGAACTGCTCAAAAGCGTCGGCCGCGACCATATCGAAGCCATCGGCGACACCATGCCGGCCAATTCGACGCCAGAGGATCGCTACAAGAACTACACCACCATCGCCATGGCGCTGCCGCACACCGAGGGCGACTACTCCCGCCACTCATGGTGCGCGCATTTCATCGAGGTGCGGGTCGACGAGGACTTCGGCACGGTGCGCGTGTCACGCGTGGTGTCGGCACTGGATTCGGGCCGGCTCTACAATCCCAAGCTGGCCGAAAGCCAATGGAAGGGTGGCATCATCATGGGCATCGGCCAGGCACTGCTGGAAGAAGGCATCGTCGACCGCCGCCACGGCCGCGTCGTCAACAACAACCTCGCCGATTACCTGGTGCCGACCAATGCCGACATTCCCGACATCGAGGTGATCTCGGTCGGCGTCCCCGACCTGCACTCCTCGGTGCTCGGCGGCAAGGGCGTCGGTGAACTGGCCATCGTCGGCGTCGCACCGGCGATTGCCAACGCGGTGTTCCATGCGACGGGAAAGAGAGTAAGGGATTTGCCGATCACACTGGAGAAGCTAATCTGAGGGCGGTGGCTGATCTCCCACTCGAGGGAGATGTCGCCAGAGGCAACAGAGGGGGGTCGCCGCGTGTAGTGCGCCGACCCCGTCTGCGGCAGCAGGCCGAGCCCCGCCGCCCCTGGCCTGCCGGCCATCTCCCGAGGGAGATTTGTAGCACCAGCAATCAGAACTTGTAGCTGAGCCCGACCCGGATATCCTGCGTCTGGAGGTCGACATGGGTTTCCGTGGGCAGGCCGGCGGCCACCGAGAGGTCCTGGCTGCCGAAATCCGAGTAGCGATATTCGGCCCGCGCGACCCACTTGTCGGTAAAGGCGTGCTCGATGCCGGCGCCAACGGTCCAGCCGACATGGCTGTCGCTGTGGAGCGTTACTTCGGCGGCAGGGCCACCGGCGCTGACCGCAATAAGCTCATACTTGGCCGCGGCGACGCCGGCAGTGATGTAGGGCAAGGTCCGATCGAAAGCATAGCCGGCCCGCAGCCGCGCCGACCCCGACCATTTGAGTTCGCTCTTGAGCAAGGTGGTGACACCGCCGCCGCCGGCGTCGAGGGCCGTCAGCCCATCTATATTGCTGTACACAATGTCGGCCTCGGCGCCGATCACGAAGCTGTTCTCCATCTGGTAATTGGCGCCGATATGGACACCGCCGATAAACCCGTTCGGATCGGTGGAGACATTGAGATCGGTGGCCCCGCCCAGTCCGCCGCCGGCGATGAACAGATTGGATTTCCCGGCCGCGTAGCCGATGTCGACGCCGGCATAGAGTCCGGACCAGTCGTAGGTGGAGGCAACAGGCGAAACCTCATTGATATCAGCCGCACACGCCATACCGAGCGGCGCGAGAATCAAGGCCGTTGCGAGAAGAAGAGTTTTCATTGTTGTCTACCGCCCCAAGAATGTTGTGGTCCCCGCCGCGAATGCCTCGCGGAGATCCGGTGTTGTCGCCGCCCCGATGTCGCATTGTCCGTCGGACGTGTCTTGGGCTGGGCCGCACGCGAATTGTCCTGAAATGCAATGCCACGCTTTTTCGGCCGGTGTGGCCATTCAGCCTCAGTCGAATGACACCAGCTGGCACTGCCCAGCGCGGAGCCTGACGGCAACCATTCCCGCTACGGCTGGCGCGCGTTTATCGAGGTGCGCGTCGACGAGGATGTTGGGTCCCCGGCGATCGGCGCCCTTCACTGAGCTGCCAGCGGCGTGCCGATGTCCGAAACGAGTTTGACGAGATCGGCTTGGCGTCTCGTGCCGGTTTTGGCGAAGATGCGGTTGAGGTGGGTCTTCAAAGTGTTTTCGCCGACACCGAGCGCCAGCGCGCTCTTCGACGCGGACAATCCGCTGCCGATGCGCAGCAGGACCCGCGCCTCCGCGGGCGTAAGGTCGAACAGAGTGGCGAGAACGGCTTCCGGGAGTGGAGAAGAAGACGTCGTGGTCGAAACGAAGACGGCGGCACATGCGGGCCGGAAAGCAGCGCGAGCGGTTCCTTCGGTCAACGGCAATATATAGGCGACGGCGGGCGGCTGACCTGGGGCCGAAATGGGCAGGCCTATACCGCGGGAGCCAAGCGAGGTATCCGCGCTCGCCGCACTGGCGATTGCATCCAGCAGGGCGCGGGCCACCGCCGAATTCTGCACCTGGAGCAGACCGTTCCTGGAAAAAATGGGCCCTTGCAGCGAAAACATCCGTTCGGCAGCCCCATTCGCATGGAGGATTGCTCCGTTGGCGCCGGTAAGCACGACAGGCACGGCGAGATGATCGAGCGCCTGGCGGTAAAGGTCGGCGGTAACGCGAGCCTGATCGAGCAGATCTCCAATCAGCGACGCACGGCGCAGGTGCGGCGAGAGCAATGCCAGGAAGCGCTGTTCTTCAGCTGATATGATTCCCCTGTCGGCCCGCGTAGTGCAGCCCATGAGCCCGATCCGGTCCGGCGTATGGACGAATTTGGTGATGCAGGCTTCGCGCAATCCCTGCGGTTTGGCCCAATTCTGGAAAAATGGCGTCTGCTGGAGTTCGGCTTCGCTCATATGCGACAGCGTCGCAACGGGTGTGTCGATGTCGCCGACAACCGCGGCCTTCAGTCCGGGAACTGCGTCAAAGTCATAGTCCTCCTGGAGCACGCGCATTTGCACGGGATCCCAGGGCGATTGGGCCGCGAAGCGGCCATGATTGCCGGCAGTGCTGGCAAGCGCGACGGTGGTATAGGCTGCGTCTACAGCCTCCGTGATCCGGATCATTACCCCGGCCCAGCCTTCCGGATTCAAAACGCAATCGTAGATATCGCCGATGATCGACGAAAGGACTTCGCTGCTCAGTCTCTCCACCACGCCCCCAGTTTCCTGACGTGCCCACCTCCCCGGATGGGCGGGCCGCCGTTCGTTGTAAAAGAGGCAATCTCACCTCGGAGGATTTGCCGCGTCATACTTTCGGGTGACGCCATGCGTGATCATGCTGGATTATATATCTAATTCGATCAGTTGAACGCCAAACGATCAATGTTCCAGGATCAGGAAACATTTCGTTTCGATATTCTTGAAGCTGTGGGTATCGGGGTGTTCCATTGTCACGAAAGACGGTGTTTTCATCGGCTCAACTGCCGTCGCATCTCAATGATCGCGATCGATTTTCCCTCTGGCAAGACATCCATGTCGCGCAGATATGGTCGGTCGAATACGGCATGTCGGACAACCTGCCTTTCGAAGCTGCGATCGAAGCCACAGCTGTCGGATCACTGGTTCTTGGCCAGATGTCCGGAACGATCAAGCATGCGACGAGGAACGCGAGCAATATCGCCGATGACGGCAACGGCGGTTATCTCCTGCTGATCAACAAATCCGACACACTGTTGACCGGCGTCCAGGCCGGCCGCGACTATGATGTCGGGCAGGGAGAAGCGGTGCTGGTCACAGCATCGGAAGCGCTGAAAATGGCCGGCGCCGACAGCAATGTGTGGACAAACGTGGTGGTCCCGCGCAGCGTCCTCGCACGGGCCTTCCCGCAGATCGACGACAGGCTGGCGTTGAAGATCGGCGCCGAGAACGAAGCTCTCGATCTTCTCAAGCGTTATTGCCAACTTCTTGAAACCGGCCGCCCTCTCATCTCGCCCGATCTTATTGCGCACGCGACGGAAACGATCGTCGATCTGATCGGTCTGGTGACAGGTGCCAAGGGTGAGGTTGCCGAACTGGCCGGCTTGCGCGGTCTGCGGGCAGCCAGGTTGCAAGCGGTCCTGGTGAAGATCGCGGACAATTTCGCCAAGCCCGGCATCTCGGCGCAAGGCGTCGCACAGGAACTCGGCCTGTCGGCGCGCTATGTTCACAATCTTTTGCAGAAGTCGGGTATCAGCTTCTCCGAGCGCGTTCTCGAACTGCGCCTGCAGACGGCCCACAAAATGCTTTCGCAGAGACAGAATGGCGAGATGCGCGTCAGCGAAATTGCCATGACCAGTGGCTTCAGCGATGTGTCGTACTTCAATCGCTGCTTTCGCCGCCGCTTCGGCTACACGCCGACGAGCGCCAGATAGAACCGGAGACCCGGAAACCTACACACGACTCGATTCCGATTACCTCTCCGTCAAAAGCCGAGATCCGGCGGCGATCAATGGCGCCTCCGAATGCGATGGCCGATCGACGGCTTCAGCGAAACGGGCGGATCTGCGGCGCTGACCAGCGCGAATTCAACCACCGACGCCACCTTCATCACGCTCAGCCTGCGTGCTTCCACCGATTTGGGCCTCGGCGAATCAAGGCGACGGCGCGCGGCATGCTCGGCTGACGCCATGCCTTCGGTGATGTCACGCCGACCTCGACGTTCGCTTTTGCCGGCGGCGATCTCTTCACCATCGCCGGCGAATGTCCTGCCAAGCGCGAAGCGCGCGCGATAATCCAGATGCGACGGCAAATCCGCCGATGAGAAGACGTTCTTTTGCAAGGAACGACCGGCCTTTTCTACAATCGCAGTCTTCATTTCGACACGCACCGTACAGATCACGGTCTGTCCAGAGCCGGAAATACTTGTGCGCCAGGTGACAACTTCAGTGCCGTCCTGGACAAGGGTTGACTTAAGTTTTTTAAATTTGGCCGGTTGATTCCAGAAATAAAACACCGCCCTCGCAACTGAACCACTCCCGTACGACGTTCAGCGATTCGAAATCGAAATTTAAGAAGCTCACAGTGACGTCTGCACGATAGCGTTGCTAGTTATTCCTCGAAGAAGAGTTTGGAATGGAACGTTTTGTATTTGGTATCTTTCTTAGGTACTCAGTTGACATAACTCCAAGCATCACATTAGAGATTTCTATCAGGCAAGTCAGCCCCGGACTGATCCGGGGTCGCATGAATTGGCTGCGAGGGGCAAATCATGGGGCGTGTTCAAGATTCCGCCGGTCTTAGGCCTTCGGACCTAAGCCAGACCCCCTCGAATTCAGCCCGACAGAGCAACCTGCGTTCACAGGCGAGCCAGCTTGCGCTGCGATCCGCCATCGGGATTGCTGCGGCCGCGGGCGTGAGTCTGCTGGCGTCCGGCCAAGCCTGGGCGGATTGTCTCGTCGGTGCCGTCACTGTCCAATGCGACACGACCTCCACCACCGACACGACATTTCCCGCTGACGCACCCAACGACCGCAACTATCAGAACTTGTCGCCCACGCAAGTCATCGTCACTGTCGATCCGGGAACGACGGTAAGCGGTTATGGCCTTGCGGTTTCCAACGCCGACGCCGGCGGCGTCACCGTCACCAACAATGGCACGATCAGCGTCGAAGCCGGCAACACGCCGACCGCGGGTGGCACGGCGGCCCTGTCGGTCTCGGCGGCTGGCGGCGCCATCACCTACACGGGTGGAAACATCATCAACCATGGCGCCGGCAACGCGTTCGATGTGACGCAGACCGGCGGTGTCGGCTCGATAGACATTAACGTCTCCGGCAATATCTTTTCGGCGGCAGGCGAAGGTATTACTGTCCGCGACGTCGCGACCAGCACCGGCATTTCGGTGACCACAAACGCTGTCACCGCACTGACCGCGGGCAAGGATGCCATCGACGTCCAGACCCAGTCGTTGACAGGCAATATCACGGAGGTCGCCAACGGCGACATCAAGGCGGGCAATGCCGGCATGGTGGCCGCGATCCTCAACGCTTCGGGGACCGGCAACATCGACGTGACCGCCAACGGCTCCATCGACGCC
>NZ_JAMYPL010000038.1:0-45045 GCF_040320355.1 Mesorhizobium sp. M0715
CCGGCAGGACAGAGGGGGGTGTGAAGGAACGCGGCGGCAGGTGTTGGGCGGCTTCGCTCAGTCCCACTATAAGGAAGGCGCCTACGCCGCCTTCTTCCACCCATTTTTGATATGCTTATACCCTTCCCGATAGACCGCTTCCGGTGTCTCGGAAAAATCGCGCCACACCTTGGTTGCCGCCGCCAAATCTTTCAGCGAACGGCCGAACGCTTCGATCGTCAGCCAGTCGTTATAGCCGCTCTTGCGGATGGCCGAGAATGTTTCCTTCCACGGAATGTTGCCGCGCCCCGGCACGCCGCGATCGTTCTCCGAAATATGGATATGCACGACATTCCGGCGGTGTTTCGTGTAGGCGCCGATCGGGTCGGCCTCCTCGATATTGGCGTGGAAGGTGTCGTACATCGCCTTGATGTGCGGCCGGTCGATGGCGTCGATATGCTCAGACAAATCAGCCATCGTGTTGAGGAGATAGCATTCGAAGCGGTTCAGCGCCTCGAGCCCGATGGTGACGCCCTTGTTGCCGGCATGGTCGCCGATCGCCCGCTGCGAGGCGACGGAGCGCTTTTTCTCGGCAGCGGTCGGTCCGGAGCCGGAAAACGACCCGAGCGTCGAATGCAGCGGGCCACTCAGCGTGTCGGCGCCAAGTGCCTGCGCGCAGTCGATCGCCCATTTCATGTAATCGACACCGGCCTTGCGCGTCGCCGCGTCGGCCGAGATCAAATTCATCCCTGGATCGCCCATGGCCGAAACAGCGGTCCGCTCCAGTCCGATGCGGTCGAGCAGATCGCCGAGTTTTTTATAGTCGTCCGGCGTGCCGGCGAAGATCGGTATCTCAATGCCATCGAAACCGGTTGCCTTGATGTCGCGCAGCAGTGGCTCGTGTGTCTTCGACACGGCCGTCGTCCATAAGAACATGCACATGCCGATTTTCATCGACGCCCCCTCCCCTTGGATCCCCCGGACCGCCTCTATTTCAGAGCTTCGTCCACGCCCCATTCTTCTTCGACGACTTCACGCAGGCCTCGATGAAGGCCATGCCCTCGACGCCGTCCTGGATGGTCGGGAAGACGACGGCCTTGGCCGGCTTGCCGCCCTTGCGGCGTGCCGCGCGGATGGCGCGCGCGGCCTCCTGGTAGATGTTGGCGAAACCTTCGAGATAGCCCTCGGGATGGCCTGACGGCACGCGGCTGACACGGCCCGCCACCGGCAGCGCGCCGGCGCCATTGCGGGTGATCAATTGTTTCGGCTGGCCGAACGGCGTGTACCAGAGATAGTTCGGGTCGGCCTGCACCCATTCCAGCCCACCCTTCGAGCCATAGATGCGCAGCTTCAGCCCGTTCTCATGGCCGGGCGCCACCTGGCTTGCCCAGATCATGCCCTTGGCCGGATGCGTCTTGCCGATAGGCTTGAAGCGCAGCATGACGTTGACGTTGTCGTCGAGTAGCCGGCCCGGCACGAAGGCGTCGAGATCGGCCGACAGGGAGTCCAGTTCCAGCCCCGAGACGAAGCGGGCGAGGTTGTAGGCATGCGTGCCGATATCGCCCAGCGCACCGCCGGCGCCTGCCTGCTTGGGGTCGGAGCGCCACGCCGCCTGCTTCTGGCCTGTCGCGGCCAAATCCTCGGTCAGCCAGTCCTGCGGATATTCGGACTGCACGATGCGGATGTCGCCGAGCACACCCTTGGCGACCATTTCGCGTGCTTGCCGGATCATCGGATAGGCGGTGTAGTTGTGCGTCAGCACGAACACCTTGCCGGTCTTCTCGACTATCGCGGCAAGCTTTTTCGCTTCGGCGAGCGTCGTCGCCAGCGGCTTGTCGCAGATGACGTGGATGCCGGCCTCGAGGAAGGCTTTTGCCGCCGGCACATGGACATTGTTGGGCGTGACGATGGCCACTGCCTCGATGCCGTCGGGGCGCTTCGCCTCGGCCATGGCCATCTCGGCATAGGATGCATAGCTGCGTGCGGGGTCGAGCCCCAGTTCGGCGGCCGAGGCCTTGGCACGGGCCGGGTCGGCTGACAAAGCACCGGCAACCAGCACGAAATCATTGTCCAGCCGCGCCGCGATCCGGTGCACCGCGCCGATGAAAGCGCCTTGCCCGCCGCCGACCATGCCATAGCGGATCGGGCCGCCTCCCGTTTCCGACTTCGATGCGCCGACCATATCTTGCTCCTCGCTGTTGCTCACCTCCCCCTTGAGGGGAGGTCGATCCGCGCAGCGGATCGGGTGGGGTCGTTGAGGCAGAGCTCGGCATGAACCGACCCCTCCCGGCCCTTCGGGCCACCCTCCCCTCGAGGGGGAGGGGAAACCGCGTCAGATTCCCATCATGGCGCGCAGCAACTTCTTGTCGGTAGCGCCGCCGGCGAAGTCGTCGAATGCCTTTTCCGTCACCCGGATGAGGTGATGCTCAATGAAAGGCGCGCCCTCGGCCGCACCATCCTCCGGATGCTTCAGGCAGCACTCCCACTCCAGCACCGCCCAGGAATCGTAGCCATACTGGGTGAGCTTGGAGAAGATGCCGCCGAAATCCACCTGTCCATCGCCCAGCGAACGGAAGCGCCCGGCGCGGTTGGTCCAGCTCTGATAACCGGAATAGACGCCTTGCCGGCCAGTCGGGTTGAACTCGGCGTCCTTGACGTGGAACGCCTTGATGCGCTCGTGATAGATGTCGATGAATTCTAGATAATCGAGCTGCTGCAGCAGGAAGTGCGACGGATCGTAGTTGATGTTGCAGCGCTTGTGGCCGCCGACCGCATCGAGGAACATCTCGAAGGTCGCGCCGTCGAACACATCCTCGCCGGGATGGATCTCGTAGCCTAAATCGACACCATTATCCTCATAGACATCGAGGATCGGCTTCCAGCGCTTGCCGAGCTCAGCGAACGCTTCCTCGATCAGCCCTGCCGGCCGCTGCGGCCAGGGGTAGAGGTAGGGAAAGGCCAGCGCTCCCGAGAAGCTGACCGAGGCCTTGAGGCCAAGGTTCTTCGAGGCCTTGGCCCCGAACTCCATCTGTTCGACCGCCCATTTTTGCCGTGCCTTGGGATTGTTGTGCACTGAAGCCGGCGCAAAGCCGTCGAACTGCGCGTCATAGGCAGGATGCACCGCCACCAGTTGCCCCTGCAGATGCGTCGACAGTTCGGTGATCTCGACGCCGGCATCCGCGCAGATGCCCTTCACCTCATCGCAATAGGCCTTGGAAGAAGCCGCCTTCTTGAGGTCGAACAGCCGCGCGTCCCAGGTCGGGATCTGCACGCCCTTGTAGCCGAGACCGGCCGCCCATTTGGTGATCGACGCCAGTGAGTTGAACGGCGCGGCGTCGCCCGCGAACTGCGCCAGAAACAGCCCGGGGCCCTTCATTGTCGTCGGCATCGGCATCCTCCCTCATTTCTCTCGCGACCGAGCATAGCGCCGATTGGAAACAGGGCCAGCCACTTTGGTCTTTTCTCAACGGGTGCTTGCACGCACCGCCATTCTGGTATTACCAAATGTGGAAATTTGGTCAAGCCATGCAATGCGCCGTCAAGACCCCAAAATCACCCGGTGCAGGCCTATATATCTCAATATAATCAAGCAAATAATCCACAACGAAAGTTGCATCCCAGCGCTTCTTGCCGATCTGGAGAATTTGCTGTAGACCTCGCTTTAGGCCCAATTGGTCGAACCAGTTTGCGAGAAAAGGCTGGGAACGCCTTGGGGAGGAACCTTTGTGTCGCCTTTTGGCGATGCATGTCGCAGGCGAACCATAGAGACGATTTGGGAAGGACAGACCATGCATCTTTCGACGCACAACTGGATGCGCGCGGAACCCTTGGAGACGACGCTCAAGCGCATCAAGAAATTCGGCTATGAGTCGATCGAGATTTCCGGCGAGCCCGAGCAGTACAAGACCAAGGAGACCCGGGCGCTGCTGAAGGAGCATGGTATTCGCTGCTGGGGCGCGGTGACCCTGATGCTGGGCGAGCGCAACCTTGCCGCCAGGAACCAGGGCCAGCGCGAGCGTTCCGTTCAGTATGTCAAGGATGTGCTGACCATGGTCAGCGAACTCGATGGCGAGATCATCACGCTGGTTCCGGCGACCGTCGGCAAGGTTGTGCCTGACGGGACCGAGGAAGAGGAATGGAAGTGGGTAGTCGACGCCACTCGCGAGTGCTTCACCCACGCCAAGAAGGTCGGCGTCAAGATCGCTGTCGAACCGCTTAACCGCTTCGAGACCTATCTGTTCAATCGCGGCGCCCAGGCGCTGGCGCTGGCCGATGCGGTCAGCCCCGAATGCGGCGTCTGCCTCGATGCCTATCACATCCACATGGAAGAATTTAACGTCTATGACGCGATCCGGCAGGCCGGAAAGCGCCTGTTCGACTTCCATGTCGCCGACAACAACCGGTTTGCCGCCGGCCTCGGCCAGATCGACTGGCCGAAGATCGTCGCCACCTTGCGCGAGATCGGCTACGACGGCGCGCTGACCAACGAGTTCGTCGCGCCCGTCGACCGGACGCCGGCAGCCCCCTATCCCGACATGGTCGAGCGCAATCCGGTCGACATCTCGCCCGAACAGCTGAAGTTCATCCAGGACCACGGCTCCAGCGTGCTCACCGAGAAATTCTACACCGACCAGATGCGCATCAACGCCGAAACGTTGCTGCCGCTGATCAAGTAGTCGACTGCCTCTGGGAAATTCGCCCTTCCGCCCTGACCGGCGGCGGGGCTGGGGAAGAATATGCGTATCAAGTCCGTCCAAGCCTGGTGGATCCGCGTTCCGATCGAAGCCGCTCGGCAGCACCGCAGCGACTTCGGTCAGGTGACGACCTTCGACGCCGCCATCCTGCGCATCGAGACCGATGACGGGCTGGTCGGCTGGGGCGAAGGCAAGAACGCCGCTGGCAGTGCCGGCAGCTACGGTGCGCTCGTCCACATGCTGAACCATGAGGTCGGGCCGCAACTGGTCGGCCGCGATCCGGCCGACATCGGCGTCATATGGGAGATGCTCTACAATGGCGTGCGCCACGACAGCGCCGCGCGTGGCGGCCACGCCATGCCGCAACTGGCGCGGCGCGGCATGAGCATCGCCGCCATCAGCGCCGTCGACATCGCGCTGTGGGACATTCTTGGCAAATCGCTTGGCGTTCCGGTCTGGCGGCTGCTCGGCGGCCGCAAGCTCGATCGCATGCCGGCCTATGCGTCCGGCGGCTGGGCAGCCGCCGACGCCATCGGCGAGCAGTTGAAGTCCTATATCGCCAAGGGCGGTTTCAAGGCACTGAAGATGCGCGTTGGCGCCATGGATGGCGCGGCACACATTTCCGCCACCCGCGTGCGGGCCGCACGGCAGGCGCTCGGCCCCGATGTCGAACTGATGGTCGACGCGCACGGCACCTACACGGTGGCCGAGGCCAAGCGCTTCATCCACCTTGTCAACGATTTGGACCTCGCCTGGTTCGAGGAACCTATTATCGCTGACGACAAGCCCGGCATGGCTGAAGTGCGGGCGTCAGGTGCCGTCCCGATCGCCACCGGCGAAAGCGAGGCGACACGCTATGCCTTCCGCGACCTTGCCGTGCTCAAAGCCGCCGACATCTTCCAGCCTGATCCCGCTTTCTGCGGCGGCATCAGCGAGGCGATGAAGATCGGCACCATCGCCAGCGCCTTCAATTTGCGCTTTGCACCCCATTTGTGGGCCGGCGCGCCCTGTTTTTTCGCAGGCTTGCATGTCTGCGCCGCCTCGCCGTCGAGTTTCACCGTCGAATATTCGCTTGGCGCCAACCCGATGATCCATGATCTGGTCGAAGAGACTGTCGAAGCCAGGGACGGTATGATAGCGATCCCGGAAAAACCGGGTCTGGGATTCACCATTTCGGAGCGGTTCCTGGAGGCGCACGCGCAACGCGGTTGACGATGAAAGAAAAGAACCTCCTCGCAGAACTCGCTGCCTACCTGTTCTCCCATTCGGACAAGGAGAGCGGCCGAACGCCTTCGGAACGCGAACTGGCGGAGCATTTCGCCGTCAGCCGCGGTCAGATCCGCGAGGCGCTGGCCATCCTGGAGGCCATGCGCATCGTCGAGCGTCGAGCCAAGTCCGGTATCTACATCGACACCAAGCAGGCCAGTGTGGAGGCCATGGCGCTTTTTGCCCGCGCAGGCCTGCCGCTCGACCCGATCCAGATCTACGAGACGGTCGAACTGCGCAAGATCCACGAGATCAAGGCGGCCGAACTTGCCTGTTCGCGCGCCACCGAGGAGAATTTCGAGCGGCTGCGCGAAATCCTGAAGGCTTCGGAAGAGCGCATCGCCGCCGGTGAAGGGCTTGCCAGGGAAGACCGCGAATTCCACCTCGAAATCGTGCGCGCCACCAAGAACAGCGTCTTCCACAATGTCTGCAGCGTCTACTACATGATGGGCGAGCAGCGCCTGCCGATCTATTTCAACGACCCCGAGCGCAACCTGCGCTCGCATGCCGAGCATATCCAGATTTATGAGGCGCTGCTGCGCCGCGACGGCAATCTCGCCCAGGCGCTGATGAGCGCCCATCTGCAAGGGGCTGAGAGCTACTGGAAAGGCCTGATCGAGGGCCATGGCGAGGAACCGCAAAGCCCGGCGCTCGAAAAAGCCTGACCGACATGGCCCGTATCCTCACGACACACCCGCTACACCCGCGCGCCTCGGCCATGCTGGCCGGCGCCGGCGAACTCGTCGTCGCTTCCGCCATCGATCCGGCCACGCTGGCCGCCGAGGCGAGGAATGCCGACATCGTCATCGTGCGCGCGCCGCTGCCACCACAGCTTTTCGACGGCGCAAAGCTGCTGAAGGCGGCAATCCGCCATGGCGCCGGGCTCGACATGATCCCCATGGAAGCAGCGACCGCCGCCGGCGTGCTGGTGGCGAATGTGCCGGCGGTCAATGCCCGCTCGGTTGCCGAGCACGTCATGTTTGCGGCGCTTGCTTTGCTGCGCAATTTCCGCGCCGTCGACCGCGACCTGCGCACCAAAGGCTGGCTCGCCGGCCGCGAGCACGCCAATTCCAACATCGAGCTTGCCGGCAAGACGATCGGCATCGTCGGCCTCGGTGCCGTCGGCCAGGCGGTCGGCCATATCGCCGCGCACGGCTTCGACTTGAAGGTGGTGGCAACGACGCGCAGCATGCAGCCGGCGCCGGACAAGGTCGGCTTCCTGTCGATCGACGCGCTGGTCGAGCAGAGCGACATCATCGTGCTCTGCTGCCCGCTGACGCCGGAAACGCGCGGCCTGATCAACCGTGAGCGGATCGCCCGAATGAAGCCCAATGCGCTGCTGATCAACGTGTCGCGCGGACCGGTCATCGACGACGACGCGCTGATCGAGGCGTTGCAGAAACGCCGTATCGGCGGCGCCGCGCTCGACGTGTTTGCGACGCAGCCGCTGCCGTCGAATCATCCCTATTTCGGCTTCGACACTGTCATCATCACGCCGCACATGGCCGGGATCACCGAAGAATCGATGATGCGCATGGGCGTCGGCGCGGCGGGTGAAGCCTTGCTGGTGCTGGCCAACAAGCTGCCGGTCAATCTGCGCAATCCGGAAGTGGTCGATCACTACCGGCGGCGGTTTCCGGCGAGCCTGTAGCACATCGCGGTTTCGCCCCAATTCTCCGCGACGTTGAGAGCCATGTCCGATCCACGCCTCGCATCCCTGGTAGCCGTCGTGTGTTCGCTCTGCGCCATGCCGTCATTCGCGGCCGAAAGCAGCTATGTCTATTGTGACAACGGGCTGCGCTGCTTCAAGGCGCCCTGCCCATCCAACAGCGCACTCGACCTTGCCACCGGCACGATCATCAAGGGCGTGTCGATCGACCCCAGCGGATTGCCGCAGGCCGACAAGGCGATAACCGATCTTTCCGACGCGCTTTATGCCGGCAAGATCGTCGTCAGAGGCTCGATCGAGCACCGCACCCAGACGATCACCGGCAAGGAGCACAATCTGCCCTGGCTGGTCGCGACCCGCATCGTACGGACAGCCAAGGATAGCGAACGCAGGCACTGTTCGTCGCACTGATCGTCGGTCCAACCCCGGTCACGCGCCAAGCAGCGACTCAATTTCAGCAGCAATCCGCAGCAGGCGCCGGTCATGCCCGTTGCGCGCCACCAGCATCAATCCGGCGGGCAGCGGAGTGCCCGGCATCGGCAGCGAGATTGCGCAGAGATCGAACTGGTTGGCGACCTGCGTGTTGCGCAGCAGCAGGCCTTCGGTGCGGTCGCGCAACTCGGCATCGTCAGCCATCGAAACGATGGTCGGCGCCGTCACCGGCGTGGTCGGCAGAGCCAGCACATCGACCGATGCCAGCCGCTCGTCCATGGCGGCAACGAGCGCTGTGCGGCGGCGCATTGCCCTGATGTAGACAGGCGTCGGCAGCATTGCCGCCCGCGACAAAGGTCCGCTGACATGCGGGTCGACCGGCACCGAAGCCCCAGCCGCCAGCCAGTCGGCATGCACTTCGGCCCCTTCCATGGCAGCGATCGAGCCACGCTTGGTGGCGGCCCGCAAATCGGCAAGCAGATCATCGATCGATAAGCCCGCGATCCGCGCGCCTGTCTGTTCGATCTTGCCAAGGCAGCGGTCGAACGCGGCCGCCACCTCGTCTTCCGTCTCTTCGAAAAGAATGCCGCGTGGAATGCCGACGCGAAGCCCTGCAAGGGCAATCGGCGTCAGCGCGGTCGGCACTTCACCGGCCATCACGGCGTCGGCGGCGGCACATTGGGCGACGGTTCGGGCAAGCGGACCGATCGAGTCCAGCGTGGCGGACAGCGGGAACGCGCCGGCGAGCGGCACGCGCCGCGCTGTCGGCTTGAAGCCGACGACACCGTTGAGTGAAGCCGGAATGCGTATCGAACCGCCGGTGTCGGAACCGATCGATATTTCGCTCGTCGCCTCACCGACCGAGACGCCGGCGCCTGAGGAAGATCCGCCCGGAATGCGGCTGGCGTCCACGGCATTGCCGGGCGTGCCATAGTGCTGGTTGTCGCCGATCGCGGTGAAGGCGAATTCGGTCATGTTGGTCTTGCCGATAATGACCGCGCCGGCTTGCCGCAGCCGGCTGACGATCACGGCATCGCACAGCGGAGGTGCTGCGGTCCTAAGCATCAGCGAGCCGGCCGTGGTTGGCTCGCCGGCGACATCGAACAGATCCTTGACCGAGACGATGGTGCCATCGAGCGGCCCAAGCGTCACCCCGGCTTGGCTGCGCGCATCGCTGGCATCGGCCGCGGCACGCGCGGCTGCGGCATAGAGCTTCGTGAACACGCGCTCTTCACCGGCACGGGCGGCGAGGCGCGCGAGAATGGTTTCCAGATGATCACGAACGGATTGCATTTTCGGTGTCGGACTCCGAACGCCTTGAACGTCCTTGGGGCATGGCTTGCCGAGACTTAACCCGGCGCAGGCGGTTTTGCACCCTGTCTAATGCGAGGAAAATCCGATGCTCTACAAAGGCAGCTGCCACTGCGGCAAGATCGCCTTCGAATTCAAGGCCGAACTGACGGGCGCCTTGCGGTGCAATTGCTCGATCTGCTCGCGCAAGGGCGCCCTGTTGTGTGCCATCCCGCACGGGACCTTGCAGGTCCTGGCCTGGGGCGACGATCTCGGCACCTACACATTCGGCAATCATGCCATCGCGCACCGGTTCTGCCGGGCCTGCGGCATCCATCCCTTTGCGGAGGATGTCCGCGAAGGCAGCGAACGCAGTGCCTACATCAACATCAACTGCGTGGCCGATCTCGACCCCTCGACCCTGTCGGTTTTCGATTTCGACGGGCGGTCGGCCTGAGTTTGTTCGCCCCTGCCATCACAACGGCAGCGGCCCGAGAACCGTGACAGTTCTCAGGCCGACGCGCAGTGTCAGGGAAGCCTGATCGCGTCCAGGCTACTCGGCGCGCTTCGGGCCGCGCAGGAACACCACGATGGCCGCCAGCAGTGTCGCCGCGCCGCAATAGGCGAAGGCACTGGCCACGCCGGCATGGTCGACCAGCAGGCCGCCGAAGACGGCGCCGAGCGCGATCGCCACCTGGAACGTCGCCACCATCAGTCCGCCGGCACTTTCTGCCTGATCGGGCGCGGCCCGCACCAGCCAGCTCTGCAGCCCGACCGGCACCGCGCCGAAAGCAAAGCCCCAGACCGCGACGGCGGCAGCGGCGATCGTCGGCGAAGCCCCGAAAATCAGCATCGAGGCGGCGGCCATTGCGATCAGCAACGGCGCCAGCGCAACGGCTGCCTTGAGGCTGCGCTCGGCCAGGATGCCGCCGGCGACATTGCCGAAGAAACCGCCAATGCCATAGGCCAGCAGCACCAGCGAGATCGTCTCGATGTCGAGCACGGGCACCTTCTCGAGGAACGGACGGACATAGGTGAAGCCGGCAAAGTGTCCCGAAGCGACCAGCAGCACGACCAGCAGCGCCACCCTGATCGACGGACGCTTCAGCACGTCGAGCAAGGTGCGGAAGCTTGCAACACCCACGGGAGGCAATTTCGGAATGGTGGCCAGTTGCACCAGCAGTGCCAGGGCGGCGACGACGGTCGCAATCATGAATGCCGTGCGCCAGCCCCAGATGTCGCCGACATAGGCGCCGACCGGCGCCGCGCAGACGGTCGCCAGCGAAACGCCGGTCAGGATGATCGACATGGCGCGCGGCATCAGCCGCATCGGCACCAGCCGCAGCGCCATCGCTGCCGACATCGCCCAGAAGCCGCCAAGTGCTACGCCGAGCACGACACGGGCAAGCAGAAGCACGGGCAGCGATGAGGCAAAGGTGGCCAGAAGATTGGACAGGATCAGGAATACAGTCAGCATCCACATCACCAGCCTGCGATCCATACGCCTGGTGATGATGGCCATGGTGGGTGCGGCAATGGCTCCGACGATCGCCGTTGCCGTCACCGCCTGTCCGGCCACGCCTTCGCTGACGCCGAGATCGCGCGCCATCGGTGTCAGCAGGCTGGCGGGGAGAAATTCAGCGGTGACGAGGCCAAAAACACCAAGTGCCAGCGAAACAACGGCGCCCCAGGCCGGCTCGGTTCGTTCGTCAGAGTCCGCAGGGTTCAAAAGTGTGGCGTCGATGACGCCTGTCGCCTGTTCGGCCATGGTCAGTCTCCGAGTTGTTTTGCAGCGCAGCATCTGGCTGCAACGCAACATAGGGAGTGACCACCTGGAGCTTCCATGCTAGAAACCCCATCATGCTTGACAATTCGTCCAAAATTCCGATCACTGGCGACCCGCTCACCGACATTTTGCGTGGCTTGCGCCTCGATGGCGTCGAATACGGCCGCTTCGAACTGAAGGAACCCTGGGGCATTCAGTTTCCAGCCCAGCCAGCGGCGCGGTTTCATTTCATCGGCCGCAAAGGCTGCTGGCTGAAGCAGCCATCCGGCGAATGGGTGGAACTCAAGGCAGGCGACGCGGTGCTGCTGCCGCGCGGTGCGGCGCACGTGCTGGCCAGCGAGCCCGGCGCCCAGGCCTGGCCGATCCATGGCTACGAAGTCGAGGAGGTCTGCAAGGACGTCTACTGCACGTCGAACGAAGGCATGTCGGAATGCTGCCGGCCGGGAACCCTGTTGTTTTGCGGCAGCATGTACTTCAATCTCGATGGCCTGCATCCCCTGCTCGGCATGATGCCGGATGTGATGCGCACGCATGAGTTGGAAGCCTATGAGCCTGGCATTCCGCATCTGCTGGAATCGATGGCGCGTGAGGTGACAATGGAGCGCGTCGGCTCCGGCGGCATCCTGGCGCGGCTGGCCGACGTGCTGGCCGCCACCGTCATCCGCTCATGGGTCGAGCGCGGCTGCGGTGACGCCTCCGGTTGGATCGCCGCCGTCAGGGACCCGGAAATCGGACGCGTGCTGGCAGCCATCCATCTCGAACCGAACCATGACTGGACGGTCGAGTCGCTGGCCCGGATGATGGGCGCCTCGCGATCGGGATTTGCCGAGCGTTTCGCCACCACCGTTGGCGAAACCCCGGCAAAATATGTCACCCAGGTCAGAATGCATCAGGCACGGCAATGGCTGGTCCGCGACCGGATTAAGATCTCCGTCGTTGCGGCGCGTCTCGGCTATGAATCGGACGCCGCCTTCAGCCGCGCCTTCAAGCGCGTCATCGGCTCGGCGCCCAGCCATCTCCGGGCCGAGGAACAGGCCGATATCCGCCAGGCCAGCTGACGCACAGGGTTCCGAACTCAGCTTGACAAAGGCGGCACCCAGTTCGGCGGTCCCGGCAGTTTTTTTGCCGGCAGCTTTTCGCGATAGGAATTTTTTCTTGACTCGGTGACCTCAGCTATGCTACATTTTTGCCCATGGTGCTGATTTGCGCCAGTGACCCGCCGCACAGGTGGGTTTTGCGTCTGATACTACGTCAGCCGACGCCCCGGCGGAGGAACCCGTTGGCCCGAGTTTGTTGCCCCTGAGCTGACGCATGGAGGCCGTGACGGACTGGTGATTCCAGGCTAGAGAAATCAGCATGGTTTTCACCTCGCCCAAGACTGGCCTGCCGGCCTCGGACGGTCCGCTAACCGACATCTTGCGCGGATTGTGGCTCGATGGCGTCGACTATGGCCGCTGCGAACTTTCAAACCCATGGGCCGTGTTGTTTCCTGCCCAGAAGGCAGCAAGGTTTCACTTTATCGGCCGCCGCCAATGCTGGCTGTTTTCGCCAGCCGGGGAATGGATTGAGCTGACACCCGGCGATGCATTGCTATTGCCGCGCGGTGCCGAGCATGTCGTTGCCAGCGCGCCTGGCATTCCGGCCGTGCCGATCGAAAGCTACACTGTCGAGCCTTTGCAGGACAATGTCTTCAATGTCTCCAACGGCGGCCACGGCCCGAAAACCTTGCTGTTTTGCGGCAGCATGCACTTCAACCTGGACGGGTCGCACCCCTTGCTGGGCATGATGCCGGACATGATGCGCGCCAAGGAATTGATGGCTGGCGAGCCAGGTATTCCGCATCTGCTGGAAGCTATGGCCGGCGAAATCACCATGAACCGGGCCGGCTCTGGCGGCATGCTGGCGCGACTGGCCGACGTGCTGGCTGCAAGCATCATCCGTTCCTGGGTAGAAAACAGTGGCGGCGACACCAGAGGCTGGACCGCGGCGATCAAGGATCGCGACATCGGCCGCGTACTTGCCGCCATTCATCTGCAGCCCGACAGGAACTGGACTGTCGAAGCGCTGGCGCGCGAAATGGGCGCCTCGCGATCGGCCTTCGCCGAACGCTTCACGGCCATCGTTGGCGAAACACCGGCGAGATATGTCGCCCGGATACGCATGCACCAGGCGCGGCAATGGCTGATCGACGATCGGATGCGGGTTTCAGTGGTCGCCGCCAGACTGGGTTACGATTCCGAAGCATCGTTCAGCCGGGCGTTCAAGCGCATCCTAGGCATCGCGCCCAGCCACCTGCGCACCCTCGACTGCACCTCCGAAAACCGCTGAGGCGATCCCGGATCCGCGGCCGTGGCTTGCCGGGTCTGGATGAATTGCCGGGTCTGGATGAATTGCCAAGCCTTCCGGACGCAATGCCATTGCCGGGCCACCCGCATGCAATAGCTTGCCAGAACCAAGCAGCCAGAGGCCGGCGTCCAGTCGGTCCGAAGAGGAGAACCAATGCCAAATTATCCGAAGGTCATCGCACTCGCCGTCATGCTTGCGGTTCCCGGGCGCGCCTTTGCCCTCGAGGACAGCTACCTGCCGGCCGACAAGATCCCCTATGTGGCGGAAGTACCCGACCAGCCGCATCGTCTTGGCCCATTGTGGGGCGAGCGGGCCAAGGGCCCGGCAGGCACGTTGCTGAAGGTTCCCGGCAACTGGCGTGCACCGGTCCATGCGCACACCGCGGATATCGCGCGGTGGTCATAAAGGGGCTGTGGGCGCACTGGCAGATGGATGGCGGCGAGGCGACCAAGGTCGAACTGCCTCCTGGATCCTATTGGACCCAGAAGGCCGATGAGATGCATGACGACGCCTGCGTCTCCGACACGGAATGCGTGATCCTGCTGATCAACGACACGCCCTACGAAACCTACTTCCAGAAATAGGCTGGGATGCAGCCTATGAGGCGTGTCGCAAGCTGACGCCGCTGCCCTTGTCGAACAGCACCACCTTGTCGGGGTTCCAGGCAAAGCGCACCGCCTGCTCGATGGCGACGTCAGTCCTGGCCGGCACGGTGGCACGCAGCGTCGCGTCGCCGACGCGCAGCGTCAGGATCTTTTCGACGCCGTGATTCTCGACGTCGTGGACGCGCGCCTCGACCGGCGCGCCGCTCTCGAGATAGACGTCCTCGGGACGAATGCCGAAGACGAGCGGGCGACCGTCGGTCGCCGCACCCGCCTTTAGCCCCCCAAAAGTCTTGGCGCCCTGCGAAAAAGGCAGTTCGAAGTTCAACGGAGCCATCACCGCGCGGCCGTTCACAAGCTTGCCGTCGATGAGGTTCATCGGCGGCGAGCCGACGAAGCTTGCCACATAGGTGTCGCGCGGGTTGTTGTAGATCTCGTGCGGCGTACCGGTCTGGACGATGCGGCCATGGTTGAGCACGCCCACCTTGTCGCCCATCGACATCGCCTCGATCTGGTCGTGGGTGACGAACAGGAAGGTGGCGCCGAGCTGCATCTGCAGGTTCTTCAGTTCAGTCCGCAGCGCCTCGCGCAGCTTGGCGTCGAGCGCAGACAGCGGCTCGTCCATCAGGAACACACGCGGCTTGCGCACGATGGCGCGGCCGATCGAGACGCGCTGCATCTCGCCGCCGGACAGCCGATCCGTCTTGCGGTCGAGCAGATGCTCGATCCGCAGCGTACGGGCGGCACGGTCGACGCGATCCTTGATCTCGGCGTCGGGCAGCCGGCGGATTTTCGGCTTGAGCGGGAATTCTAGATTTTCGCGCACCGTGTAGCGCGGATAAAGCGAGTATTGCTGCAGCACCAGCGCCACGTCACGCTCGGCCGCACCCCAGTCGGCGACGTCGACGCCGTCGATGAAGACCTGGCCTTCGCTCGGCTTTTCCAGGCCGGCGATAAGCCGCAGCGTCGTCGTCTTGCCGGCGCCCGTCTCGCCCAGCAGCACGAAGAACTCGCCATCGGCAATATCGAGATCGAGCCCGGTGAGCGCAGTGTGGTTGCCGAAGGTCTTCGAGATGTTCTTGAGCTGGATATGGGCCATCAGAGTCTCACCTCAAGCGACTTGCCGCTTGCCTTGTCGAAGAAGTGCGCCTGGGTCGGGTCGATCCTGGCGAAGACCCTTTCACCGGGTCCGGCAACGAAGCCGCTCTTGGTGCGGGCCCGCAGCAACTCGGTTCCCACCTTGAGATCGACGATGTCGAAGGAGCCGAGCGGCTCGACGATATGCGTGTCGACAGCAACGAAGCCCTCGGTTGCCTCGCGCCGAATGAGCACGCCCTCCGGTCGGATGCCCAGCGCGAGCTGCCGCCCGGCATGGCCGTTGAGCTTCGACAGCAATGCCTGCGGAAATTCGAAGCCGGAAGCCGCGCCGCCGACCGTTACCGAGACCGCGGATCCGGTCTCGGCGACTGCGGCATCGGTGACATTCATCACCGGGCTGCCGACGAATTGCGCCACGAACAGATTTGCCGGCTGCGAATAGACCTCGTCGGGCGTGCCGACCTGCTGCAAGACGCCTGCGTGCATGATGACGATGCGGTCGGCCAGGCTCATGGCCTCGATCTGGTCGTGCGTGACATAGATGGTGGTCGAGCCCTGCTTGATGTGCAGCCGCTTGATTTCCGCGCGCATCTCCTCGCGCAGCTTGGCGTCGAGCGCGCCGATCGGCTCGTCCATCAGCATGGCCTTCGGCCGCCGCACCAGCGCCCGGCCGATGGCGACGCGCTGCATGTCGCCACCCGAGAGCGCCGACGGCTTCTTGTCCAGCAGGTCGGTGATCTGCAGCGTCTTGGCGACGGAGCGAACCTCGCTGTCGATCTCCGTCTTGCTCTTGCGCGTGGCACGCAAGGGGAAGGCGATGTTCTCGTAGACGCTCATATGCGGATAGAGCGAGAACGACTGGAACACCATGGCGATGTCGCGGTCGGCGGCCTTCAAATGCTGTACCGGCTTGCCGTCGATGAAGATGTCGCCCTCGTCGATGGTTTCCAGCCCGGCGATGGCGCGCAGCGTTGTCGTCTTGCCGCAGCCCGACTGGCCCAGCAGCACGATGAACTCGTTGTCGGCGATCTTGAGGTTCAGGTCCTTGATGACCTGGACGGCGCCGAAGAATTTCTGGACGCCGCGAAGCTCGATCTGGGTCAATGCTGTGCTCCCGGATTGCGCACCTGGCCGGTGCCGGCCTTTTCCTCGGGCGCGATCTTGGAGGTTACGTTGAAGCCGACGAGTCCGATCAGGATGATGGTCAGGCCATAGGTGTGCAGCAGCATGCTCCAGGGCTGGCAGAGCGCGATGATGCCGAGCACCATCAGGATCTGCGATCCGGGCTCGAGGTATTTCTGGTTGATGGCGCGAAAACTCATTTGCGGATCGCTCCGAAGGACATGCCGCGCAACAGATGGTTGCGAAGCAGGAAGGTGAAGATGGCGACCGGCAGCAGGAACAGGAAGGTTCCGGAGGCGATCACCGTCCAGTCCGGCAGGCCCGAACCGACCTGGCTCGGGATGAAGGGAGGCGCGGTCTGGGCGCGGCGGTTGGTCATGATCAGCGCAAAGGCGTATTCGTTCCACGCGGTGATGAAACAGAACACGGCGGTGGCGGCGATGCCCGTGGCGGCCTCCGGCAGCACGATCTTGAAGAACGCCTCCATGCGCGTGTAGCCGTCGACAAGCGCTGCCTCCTCATACTCCTTCGGGATCTCGTCCATGAAACCCTTCATCAGCCACACGGAGAAGGACAGGTTGAAGGCGGTGTAGAGAATGATCAGGCCCAGATGCGTGTCGTTGAGCCCGACTGCCCGGTACATCAGGAACATCGGAATGGCGACCACCACCGCCGGCAACATGCGCGTCGACAGGATGAAGAAGAGCAGGTCCGCCTCCCCTTTCACCTTGAAGCGCGAGAAGCCATAGGCGGTGAATGTCCCCATGCCGACCGCCAACACCGTCGAGGTGATGGCGATGATGAGCGAGTTCAGGAAGCGGCTCGGATATCCCGACCATTGCACCTGGCCCTTGCCGTCGCGCACGATCTTCTCGCCGCCGTCGAACACGACGCGCTCCCACCACGGGGCGGCGGCATATTCTTCAGCCGACGGCGGGCTGCGCAACTGTGAGCGCTTTGTGAAAAGTTTGACGAAAGGCGAGATGGTCGGCTCGAACATCACGGTCGGCGGGATCGTCGTGGCCAGGTTGCGTGGCTTGAACGAGGTCGCCACGATCCAGTAGATCGGCGCCAGGAAGATGATCGTCACCAAAAGGACGGCGACAATAGCGACCTTGTTGAGCGCCCGTTCACCCGAAGTCTGGACGGCCGCCATCTCAGCGCTCCTTAACTTTGTTGAGGTATTTCACATAGATGTTGGTGATCGCCAGCACCATGATCAGCACGATATAGGCAAGCGCGCAGGAGCGCCCTGTCTGCCATTCCTGGAAAGCCATCTTGTAGAGACGGATGGAAATCACCTCGGTGCTCGGCTGCGTCGAGAGCACATAGGCAAGATCGAAAGTCTTGAAGGCTTCCATGGTGCGGAAGATGACCGCGATCATCAGGATCGGCGCGACCAGCGGCAGCGTGATGCGGAAGAAGGTATAGAACGGCCCGGCGCGGTCGATCGCGGCAGCTTCATAAAGATGCTTCGGCACCGCCGAAAGCCCGGCGAGCGACAACAGCATGACGAAGGGCGACCACATCCAGATGTCTGTGAACGCGACCGCGTAGAGCGCCATCTTCGGATCGCCGAGCCATTGGAATTTGCCGAGGTCGAGCACGTAGTTGATGACACCCCAGGACGGATCGTAGAGCAGTTTCCAGAACAGGCCGACCACCGCCATCGAAAGCATCATCGGCAAGAGCAGCAATGTCGTGATCAGGCCCTTGAGCGGAATGGTACGATTGAGCAGCATCGCCGTTCCAAAGCCGACGACAACCTGACCGACGACCGAGACGATGACGTATTTCGCGGTCACCGCGAAATTGTTCCAGATATAAGGGTCGCTGAGGAGTTCGCGATAGTTCTTCAGTCCGACGAAATTGGCCGGCGCATTGGTCGACGCGCGGAAGTCGGTGAAGGAATAGCCGAGCGAATAGATCAGCGGAAAGATGTTGAAGACGATCAGGAACACGATCGTCGGGATGATGAAGAGGTTGCGTATCGAAATGTCGCTGAGGCCGCGAGAGGCGGCTCTGGAGGAGGTATTCAGCGGTGTGATCATTGTGGTCGCCAAGACCTGCTCCCATTCCTGAAAAAGAAAACGGAGGAGGCACGGGCCTCCTCCGCACTACATGTCGGTTATTGGCCGCGGCCGTATTTCTTGAACGTGGCGTCCCAATCCTTCGCCAGCGCATCCAGCATTTCCTTGGCCGTACCATCGCCATTTACGATGTACGGATAGACACGCTGGTTGAGCTGCTGCAGCAGTTCCGCATATTCCGGCACCGCCCAGAAGTCCTTGACCTTGAACATCGTGTCGTAGAAGGCCTTGTTGTAGGGCGTGGCGTTCTGGAACTCGGCCGATTCCAGCACGGCCTTGTTGCAGGTGTAGCCGCCGAGGGCTGCCCACTTCTTCTGCGTATCGTCCTGGATGAACCACTTCAGGAATTTCATCGCCTCTTCCTTGTTGTTGGAATAGGAGACGACGGAAATGCCCTGGCCGCCGAGCGCGGCGAATTGCTCACCACCTGGACCTGCCGGGTTGGCGAAGAAGCCGGTGTTCTTGGCATGCGGGTTCGACGCCTCGTTGATCAACGAGGGGAAGAAGGCGAAGTAGTTCATGCTCATCGCCGCCAGGCCTTCGGTGATGGCCTGGTTGTTCTCGACGAAAAAGGCGTTGGTCCAGCCCGGAGGCGTGAAGCCGAACAGCTTGCGGTAGTTTTCTGCCGCGGCTACCGCCTTGTCCGAGTTGATGATGCCGTCGACCTTGTAAGTGCCGAAGTCGCCGAGCTCACCGCCATACGAGAACAGCGCGTTCTCGAAGCCCATCGCCAGGCCGTCATACTGGTTCTGGGTGTAGATGGCGATGCCGTAGCGGTTCTGGTCGGGCCTATTGAAGAACTCCGCGATGTCGGTCATTTCCTTGAAGGTCTTGGGAACGGCAAGTTCGTAGCCATACTTGGCCTTGAACGCTTCCATTTCCTTCGGGTCCTCGAACCAGTCCTTGCGGTAGGCCCAGCCCACTGCGTCGCCCTCGGCCGGGATAGACCAGTATTTGCCGCTGTTGCCGGGATATTCGGAGTAGAACTTGACCGTCGCCGGAGCCATCTTGTCGAGAACCTGGTTCTCTTTGACGAAGTCCGTGAGGTCGACATAGTGACCGCCCTCGGAGGCGGCACCAAGCCATTGCGAGTCGCCGACGACCAGGTCATAGGCGCTGCCCTTGGCGTTGAACTCGGTGAAGGCCTTGGTCTGGAAATCGGCCCACGGGGTGGTTTCCACCGTGATCTTGACGCCGGTTTGCTTCTCGTACTCGTTGCCGAGTTCCTGCAGATAGTTTGCGGGATCCCATTCAGCCCAGAAGATGGTGAGTGACTTTTCCTGCGCGTAAACGGACGTTCCGCAGGCAAGCGTTAAGCCGATACCAGCAAGTACGCTGGTCACTAACTTGCGCATAATGATTTCCTCCCTTGTGCGCGTTCTACCTTATCGTGCGAGCCGGCAACGTGGCCGGCCCTGGTAGTTCCTCCCGTGATCGCACCTTTCCGGTTTCGAGCCTCCTCGCCCCGCCGGAAAATGGATCGCAGCCCTCACTTTCGATCCGCATTTCTGATCCAATCTGGTATTACCAATTTTGCATGCACGTCAAGCCCTTTCTTGGCAGCTTGACATGGCCATTGCCATGGGATTCCCGCTTTATCTGCCTGTTTTACCAAGATTTTCCTACTCAGTGATATGATTGGGTATTGTCCGATACTCCACCCAACGGCTAAGATCGGTAGTGTGCATGCCAATCTGGTCGAACCAGTTAGGCTCTATTTCATGACTGCCTTCGGATCGAGGCTGCCTCCTTCATCGACCGATTCCGCGACTGCCGCACGCACCAGCGCCCCGGCCGCCCACTGTGCGACCGCCCTCGTCCGGCGGCTCTCCAGCCCCCAGATATCCTTGAGCACGATCAGCACCTCGACACCGAAGATAAGCGACAGCGCCTGCGCCAGCCGCTGGAAGTCGCGCGGCGGCAAACGGCCCTTGAGCGGCGCGATCGCATCTTTCAGCAAGTCGATGCGATGGCCGCGCGTGAAGGCGGGCTCACCGCCCAGCGTGCCGGCCTGACGCCGCGCCCATTGATCGAGCGACAGCTTCAGTGCTGCCTTGAACGTGGCTTCGAAGGCCTCGATGCGCGGCATGGCCGTATCGAACAGCTCGGCGACCCGGCGCTCGGCATCGGCGGAGGTCGATCGCCAGGTGAGGATTGGCCCCAGCCCCTCGTCGACGACGGCCTGCACCAGTGCCGACTGGCTCGGGAAGTAACGATAGGCGGTGGCGCGGGAAACCTCGGCCGCCTCGGCGACCTCGCTGACCGAGGGCGTGACGCCCGCCTGCATCAGCCTTGTTGCCGTCTCCAGCATCAGCCGTTTCGTCCTCGCGCGCGGCCCACGTTCGGGCATTGGACCAGTTGCCCGTTCAGCGTCGTCGCTCGCAGCGGATTGTTGACGTGAGACATTCATGCCAATACGATACGCGCGTCTCAAAAATTTGCAATGGCGTCCGCATCGTCGAGCGGCCCGGGCAATGAGCGATGGAGGCGGCATCGCGCCTGCCAGGATTGGGGGAGCGCAATGAAGCGTATCTATGTGGTGGGTACCGCGGACACCAAGGGCGAGGAACTCGCCTTCCTGGCCGATGCGATCGCTGCTGCGGGCGCCCTCGTTAGCCGTGTCGATGTCGGAACGCGCGGCGCAACCATACCTGTCGATATCAGCGCGAGGGAAATCGCCGACCATCATCCCGGCGGCCGTGACGCCGTGCTCGGCGGCAATGATCGTGGCGCCGCGGTCGCCGCGATGGGCATCGCCTTCGCCCGCTTTGCCCAATCGCGCAACGACATCGCAGCCATGATCGGCATCGGCGGCGGTGGCGGCACATCGATCATCACGTCGGGCATGCGCGCCCTGCCGCTCGGCTTGCCCAAGATCATGGTCTCGACGCTCGCCTCCGGCGATACCGCACCCTACGTCGATGTCTCCGACATCATCATGATGCCGGCGGTGACAGACATGGCCGGACTGAACCGGCTCTCCCGTGTCGTGCTGCATAATGCGGCTCAAGCCATATCAGGCATGGCGGCCAGACCGGCGCCGCCGCCAGACGGCCGACCGTCGATCGGCCTCACCATGTTCGGCGTCACCACGCCTTGCGTGACGGCCATCGCCGACCAGCTCCGTTCTAGATATGACTGCATAGTCTTCCACGCCACCGGCACAGGCGGCCGCAGCATGGAAAAGCTGGCCGACAGCGGCTTGCTGTCCGGCGTCGTAGACATCACCACGACCGAAGTCTGCGATCTGCTGTTCGGCGGCGTGCTGCCGGCGACTGACGATCGTTTCGGCGCCATCGCTCGCACGGGGCTGCCCTATGTCGGCTCCGTCGGCGCGCTCGACATGGTGAACTTCTGGGCGCCTTCGACCATCCCGGAGCACCATCGCGATCGGCTGTTCTACGAACACAATCCCAATGTCACGCTGATGCGCACCACGGCGGACGAATGCCGTGCGATCGGCGAGTGGATCGGCACCAGGCTCGCCCGCTGCGGGGGGCCGGTGCATTTTCTCATCCCGGAAAAAGGCGTCTCGGCGCTCGACATCGAAGGCGGCGCCTTCTTCGACCCGGAAGCCGATGCCGTTCTGTTCGATGCCATCGAGCGCACCATCGAACCCAACGGCAAGCGCCGCGTGACGCGCTTGCCGCTGCACATCAACGACCCGGAATTCGCAAAGGCTGCAACATCAGCCTTCCTCGACATCGCCAGACAGTGAGAGATCTAAAAAAATGCCCGCCATACCGCGCAAGGACATATTGAAGAAATTCAGGGGAATGATCGACAAGGGCGTGCCGATCGTCGGCGGCGGCGCCGGCACCGGCCTGTCGGCGAAAGCCGAGGAAGCCGGCGGCATCGACCTCATCATCATCTACAATTCCGGCCGCTACCGGATGGCCGGGCGCGGCTCGGCCGCCGGCCTGCTCGCCTATGGCAACGCCAACGAGATCGTCAAGGAAATGGCCTACGAGGTGCTGCCGGTAGTCAAGAAGACGCCGGTGCTGGCCGGCGTCAACGGCACCGATCCCTTCATCATCATGCCGCTGCTGCTGGCCGAGCTGAAGACCATGGGCTTTTCCGGCGTGCAGAACTTTCCAACCATCGGTCTGTTCGACGGCAGTATGCGGCAGAGTTTCGAGGAGACCGGCATGGGCTTCGGGCTTGAGGTCGACATGATCGCTGAGGCGCACAAGCTCGACCTCTTGACCACACCCTATGTCTTTAATCCCGACGAAGCGCGCGCCATGACCAAAGCCGGCGCCGACATCGTCGTCGCTCATATGGGTGTGACGACCGGCGGTTCGATCGGCGCGACGTCGGCCAAGTCGCTCGACGACTGCGTTGTCGAGATCGACGCCATTGCCAACGCAGCCCGCTCGGTGCGCAAGGATGTCATCCTGCTTTGCCATGGCGGCCCGATCTCTATGCCGGACGACGCCCGCTACATTCTCGACCGCTGCAAGGGCCTGCACGGCTTCTATGGCGCAAGCTCGATGGAACGGCTGCCGGCGGAAGCTGCGATCGCCAGACAGACCGCTGATTTCAAATCGGTGACGTTTGGTGGCGAGAAGACCACGAAGAAAAAGAAGGGATGATGAGAGATGACCGACAAAAGCAAAGTGTTCGTGTACCCGGAGGAAGTCAGCGCCTTCGCCTTCGACTGGGGTAGGCTGGCGTTGACCGTGGCGCCCGAGGTGAATGGCGCGACCCGCTTTTCCGGCGGCGTCGTCGACCTGCCGTCCGGCAAGGGCCACACACGCCACAATCATCCCGGTGCCGAGGAAATCATCTTCGTCATCTCCGGCAACGGCGAGCAGATGGTCGAGGACGAGCAGGGCAATCCTGTAGTCGCAAAAGTCGGCCCCGGCTGCACCATCTATGTCCCGGAAAGCCGCTTTCATTCGACGCTCAACACCGGCGACGGGCCGATGCAGCTTTTCGTCGTCTATTCGCCGGCAGGGCCCGAACTGGTTTTGCGGGAATTACCGGACTTCAGGCTGCTTCCGGCGGGGCAGTGATCTTTCCTCCGTCCCGCGTTTGCTGGGAGGCCCCCTCATCCGGCCGCTTCGCGGCCACCTTCTCCCCGAGGGGAGAAGAGACGAGCATTATCGCCGGCTCCGGGTGAGGGGGCAGCAGCCTCAATACCAGCTAGGCGCTCGCACCCCTGTTCCACCCCCGGCCCCGATCACCGAACATCGCATAACCAGCATCCGTCACCGCCAGCGTGTCCTCCAGCTTGATGAAGCCGCGCGTCGGGTGGAGCATGGTTGTCTCCACCGAAAGCACCATGTTCTTCTCCAGCGGCTTGGCCGCATAGGTGCCTTCATAGGTCACCGGGTGGTTGGTCATCAGGAACGGCGCCTCATGTGTGATCAGGCCCATGCCATGGGCGAAGAAATCCGTGTAGGGCGCGACCTTCGAGGCCTTCAGCACGCCCTCGGCATGGGAAATCATGTCGCCGCCCAGCGTGCCCGCTTTGACCTTGGAGAAGGCCGCCTGCTGCACCGTCTCGACCTCGGCCAGCAAATCTCTAAGTTCGGCATCCAGTTCGCCGAGGATGCCCATGCGGCAGAGGTCGCCGATATAGCCGTGATAATTGCCGCCTGAATCGATCGACAGCACCTCGCCTTGCTTCCACGCCTGCGGTGAAGCGGCGCGGTTGTGGCTGGAGCCCAGCGTCAGCAGGCAATATTCGAAATGAATGCCGCGATTGGTTTCCTCGCGCCGCAGCTGCTCGATGATCTCGGCCTTGGTCGTGCCTTCGCGTGCCCAGGCAATGGTCGCCAGCATGGAATCGGTGATCAGTTCGGAGGCCGTGCGCAGCTTCTCCAGTTCGGCATCGGTCTTGATGGCGCGCATGCGCTCCAGCATATCGGTCGCATCGATCAGTCTGGCGTCCGGCAACGCCTTGCGGATCAGCGTATAGGCATCCGACGGCAGGAAGCCAGGCTCGATGCCGATGCGGGCGCCGGCCTTGCCGATCTTCTGCAGATGTTCGACGGCGAGATTGGCAGCGTCGAGCGTGCCCCAGCAGGCGGCGTGCAGCGTCGGCGTCCAGAACGGGTTGTTCTGATGTTCGCCGCCTTCCATGCGGTTGCCGATATAGGCGGCATGGTCCGGCCCGCCCTTTTCGTACACGACGATCGGCAGATACCGGCTGTGGCCGATCGCATCCATGGCGGCGAAGAAGATGAACTTGTAGCCGCCCAGCAGGTATTGCGTGTTGTGCTTGGAGGTGGCGAGCAGCACATCGATGCCGGCGTCCTCCATCAGCCGGTCGACCCTTGCCTGGTCGAACGGGATATTGCCGACCGCATTCTTGCCCGGAGCAATGTTCATCTCTCTCTCCCTGAATAGCCGGATCGCCGCTGTTCCGCTCCCGATCCCTTGGCAGTGGTCAAATCTGCACCATTTTGCCCGTTCTGGTCCAGCCAGAAAGAGATGAAATGTCGTCTCTCTATGTCTCTTTGTTGTCATTCGTCGCATATTCAATCAATCTGGTCCTACCAGAATGATCAAATGAGCCACGCCCTCTAAACTGGTCCAGCGGACGAAAATTTCAAAGCCAAGCGAGGATGCGCCAATTCCGTCTCTGGCGAAACCCTCGGCAAAGCTCATAATCACCGCCGCAAGGGATGCTGGCGGGCTTGCCGGCGTCCGAGGGGTATTGGCGCACCCGACCGGGTCGCGGAGAGGACGGAGTTCGATCATGTCAGGTTTCACGATTTCCAGACGCACGATGCTTGCCGGCTCGGCAATGCTGCTGGCCTCCACCGCCATGCCGACATCGGGCTGGGCGCAGACGCCGAAGAAGGGCGGGCGGCTGGTGCTTGCCGCCGATTCCGAACCGCGCAACCTCAACCCGGCGATCGTCGCCTCCAACGGCGTGTTCTTCATCTCCAGCAAGATCGTCGAAACGCTGGCCGAAGCCTCATTCGACGGCAAGGACGGGCTTGCGCCACGGCTGGCGCTGAGCTGGGAAGGTGCCGCCGACGGGCTCTCGGCGACGTTCAAACTGCGCGACGGCGTCAAATGGCATGACGGCAAGCCGTTCACCTCGGCCGACGTCGCCTTTTCGGCGCTGCAGATCTGGAAGCCGCTGCAGAATCTCGGCCGCACTGTGTTCAAGGATCTGGCCAACGTCGACACCCCTGACGATCTCACCGCCGTCTTCAAATTCGCCAAGCCGACGCCGTTCCAGCTGATCCGCAACGCGCTGCCGGCGCTGAGCAGCGTGGTGCCGAAGCACATCTACGAGGTCGGCAAGATCGAGGAAAACCCGGCCAACAACGCGCCCGTCGGCACCGGGCCGTTCAAATTCGGCGAGTACAAGGCCGGCCAATATTACCGGCTGACCAAAAACACCGACTACTGGGGCAAGGACGAGCCCTATCTCGACGAGATCATCTATCAGGTGCTGCCGGATCGCACGTCAGCGGCGAGCGCGCTGGAGGCTGAAGAGATCCAACTGGCGGCCTTCTCCGCCGTGCCGCTGGCCGACCTCGACCGCATCTCCAAGGTGCCAGGCCTGAAGGTGATCTCCAAGGGTTACGAAGGGCTGACCTATCAGCTCGTCGTCGAGATCAACCATCGCCGCAAGGAACTGGCCGACCTGAAAGTGCGCCAGGCGATCGCGCACGCCATCGACAAGGATTTCGTCGTCAAGACGGTGTTCCTCGGCTATGCCGCCACGGCCACCGGTCCGGTGCCGAAGAACGATCCGCAATTCTACACCGCCGATGTGCCGACCTATGCCTTCGACGTCGCCAAGGCCAACGCGCTGCTCGACGAGGCCGGCTACAAGAAAGGTCCGGACGGCAAGCGCTTCACGCTAAAACTGCTGCCTGCGCCCTATTTCAACGAGACCAAGCAGTTCGGCGACTATCTGCGCCAGGCGCTCGCCGCCATCGGCATCGACGCCCAACTGGTCAACAACGACTCGGCCGCGCACATCAAGGCGGTCTACACCGACCACGCCTTCGACCTCGCGGTCGGCCCGCCGGTGTTCCGCGGCGACCCGGCGATCTCGACCACCATCCTGGTGCAGAGCGGCATTCCGGACGGCGTGCCGTTCTCCAACCAGGGCGGCTACAAGAACGACGCGCTCGACGCGCTCATCGCCAAGGCATCAGAAACGCTCGACACATCAGCCCGCACCGACCTCTACAAGGAATTCCAGAAGGAGGTGGCCACCGACCTGCCGCTGATCAACGTCGCCGAATGGAGTTTTATCAGCGTCGCGCGCGACACTGTCGGCAACATAGCAAACAACCCGCGCTGGGCGGTGTCGAACTGGGCGGACACGTATCTGGAATCGTGACAGAATTGCGCGGATGAAAGTTCGCGAGAAAAGGGGAATTTGGCCGAAGGCCGAGTTCCTTCACACCCCCCTCTGTCCTGCCGGACATCTCCCCCGCAAGGGGGGAGATCGGCTATTTGTCCGCCCCGCCAATTATGCAACCTCGAAAATTGGCGAAGCCGTCGGTGACATCCAATCTCCCCCCTTGCGGGGGAGATGTCCGGCAGGACAGAGGGGGGTGCCCAGACACCGCACCTCTCACGATCAGGCCGGCGTCCTTTTCCCATGACCCGCGCCCTCACGCTCATCCGCCGTCGCCTCGTCGGCAGCATCTTCGTGCTGCTGATCGTCGTCATAGGCACCTTCCTGCTGCTCGAAGCAGCTCCCGGCGACGCGGTCGACGCCTATATCGTCTCGACCGGCGGCGACGCCGGCATGATCGAGCTGTTGCGTCATCGCTGGGGTCTCGACCAGTCGGAGCTGACGCGGCTCGCCAATTACCTCTGGGCGCTGCTGCATCTCGACCTCGGCCAGTCGGTGACCTTCTCCCGGCCGATCCGCGACGTCATCCTCGAGCGCCTGCCCAACACGCTGCTGTTGATGGTCAGCGCCACCGCGCTTTCCTTCGGGCTCGGCTCGGCACTCGGCATCTATGCCGGCGCGCGGCCGGGCAGTTTTCGCGATCGCTTCCTGTTGATCGGTTCGCTGGCGCTTTATGCCGTGCCTGGGTTCTGGCTCGGACTGGTGCTGATCGTCGTCTTTGCCGTCGATCTGCGCTGGCTGCCGATCGGCGGCATCGAGACGTTGGCCTCTGACAAGACCGGCCTTGATCGCGTCGCCGACATCGCTGTCCATCTTATCCTGCCCGTTTCCGCCCTCGGCTTCATCTATCTGGCGCTCTATCTGCGCATGATGCGCGCCGGCATGGCCGAGGTCTGGCGGCAGGATTTCGTCCTGGCCGCACGCGCCAAAGGGTTGTCACGCCGTCGCATCGTGCTCGCCCACGTCGCCCGCAATGCGCTGCTGCCGCTGGTCACCATGCTCGGCCTGCAGTCGGCGCAGATGCTCGGCGGCAGCGTCGTCATCGAGAGCGTCTTTTCCGTGCCCGGCCTCGGCCGGCTGGCGCAGGAGGCGGTCGCCTCCCGCGACACCCCGCTTCTGCTCGGCATTATCCTCACCAGCGCCGTCCTGGTCATCGTTATCAATTTGCTCGTCGACATCGCCTACGCCTTCCTCGATCCGCGCGTCGGCGCGAGCGAGGCCCGCGCATGAGCCCGCTCCGCCGCTTTCTGCGCGTGCCTGAGGCGGTTGCCGGTGCCATCCTCCTCGCGGCGCTGATTGCCATGGCGCTGTCGGCGTCGCTGCTGTTCCCAGGCGATCCCCAAGCCATCGCCGGCCCCGCACTGCTGCCGCCGTTCCAGGACTGGTCGCTGCCGCTCGGCACCGACCGGCTTGGCCGCAACGTGCTGGCCGAGCTTTTTCATGGCGCCCGCACGTCGCTGGCCGTCGGGCTCGCGGCCGCGGCGGCGGCACTTGTCGTCGGCGCGGTGGTCGGCACATTGGCCGGCTTTGCCGGCGGCCTCGTCGACGAGGTGCTGATGCGCGTCACCGACGCCTTTCAGACCGTGCCGAGCTTCCTGTTGGCGCTGGCCTTCGTCAGCGTCGTCGGACCGTCGCTCGGCGTCGTCGTGATTGCCATCGCTCTCGGCACCTGGACCGGACCGGCTAGAGTAGCCCGCGCTGAAGTCCTCTCCATTCGCGAACGCGATTATGTCGCTGGGGCCAGGGTCATCGGCATGCACCCGCTGGCGATCGCCTTTCGCGAGGTGCTGCCCAACGCCTTGCCACCGGTGCTGGCGATGTCGTCGGTGATCGTCGCCGCCGCGATCCTCACCGAAGCGGCCTTGTCTTTCCTCGGCTTGGGCGACCCCAACCGGGTCACCTGGGGCGGCATGATAGCAGAAGGCCGCGCCGTGCTGCGCACCGCGCCCTTCCTGTCGATCGTCCCGGGCATAGCGTTGGTTCTGACCGTGCTCGGCGTCTATCTCGCTGGTGAAGGCATCGTCGAGACGACGGCAGTCAGGAGAGGCCTTTCGTGACCGCCCTGGCTACGATCCGCGACCTGACGGTGACCTACCGCCGCGACGGCAGCGAGGTGGCGGCACTGAAGAGCGTCAGCCTCGACATCGCCGCTGGCGAACGCCTCGCCATCATCGGCGAAAGCGGCTCGGGCAAGAGCACGCTGGCACTGGCCATTGCCGGGCTGCTGCCGGCTTCTGCCAAGGTTGGAGGTCGCATCGATTGGTTTTTGTCCTCATCGGGCGCCAAGGCACCCCCCTCTGTCCTGCCGGACATCTCCCCCGCAAGGGGGGAGATTACGCTCTCACCTCTGCCTTCGCCAATCACCAATGTCGCGGAAGGGGAGCGGTCGGCGAAGCTGCTGATCTCCCCCCTTGCGGGGGAGATGTCCGGCAGGACAGAGGGGGGTGTGACGGAACGCCAGCCTTTCAAACCCGAACTCAACAAAATCCCCCGCCTCGGCCGCGACATCGGCTTCGTCTTCCAGGACCCGTCCGCCAGCCTCGATCCGGTGATGACCATCGGCAAGCAAATCGCCGAAGTGGCGCGCACGCATCTCGGCCTCACCTGGTCCCAGTCCTATGCCAGGGCCAAAAGCCTGCTCGAGCGCGTCCGCCTGCCAGATCCGGACTCGGCCTTGCGCGCCTTCCCGCATCAGCTCTCCGGCGGCCAGAAGCAGCGTGTGGCGATCGCCGCCGCCATTGCGGCCGGTCCGAAGTTGCTGATCGCCGACGAAGCGACCAGCGCGCTCGATACCATCGTGCAGGCCGAGATCGTCGCCTTGATCAGACGACTGGTGAACGAGGACGGCATGACGCTGCTGTTCATCAGCCATGACATCGCGCTGGCGGCCGAGCTTGCCGAGCGCATCGCCGTTTTCCGTCATGGCCAGTTGGTCGAGCTTGGCATGACGGCGCAGATTGTCGGCGCCCCGGCCCAGCCCTATACGCGTGCATTGCTCGACGCCCATATAGGCCTCGACACCAGGCCGTTGCTGAACCGAGCCAGGCTCCACGCATGAGCCTGCTGGCGGTGTCCAACCTCACCAAGCGCTACCGTCGCGGCGGCAAGACCATCGCTGCCGTCGACGATGTCTCCTTTCACATCGACCCCGGTGAGACGCTGGCGTTGGCCGGACCTTCGGGCAGCGGCAAGTCGACGATCGCGCGGTTGGTGCTGCGATTGATCGAGCCGGACGACGGACGCATCGAATTCGAAAGCGACGATTTCCTGGCCTTGAGCGGCGCCGCGCTGCGAGCACGCCGCGCACGCCTGCAAATGGTGTTCCAGGATCCATTGGCCGCCTTCAACCCTCGCGCCACGGTGGCGCGTGTGCTCGACGATCCCTTGCGCATCCATGGCATCGCCTCCCGCGCCGAGCGCCCGCGCCGCATCGCCGCGTTGCTGGAGCGCGTCGGGCTGACGGCTAATCTCGCGCCGCGCGCCATTCATGAAATCTCCGGCGGCCAGCGGCAGCGTGTCGCCATTGCCCGCGCCATCGTCACGAAGCCGTCGCTGATCGTGCTCGACGAGGCGGTGTCGGCGCTTGACGTCTCCGTGCGCGGGGAGATCCTCGAGCTTTTGCTCGACCTGCAACGCCAGGAAAAGATCGCCTATCTCTTCATTTCACATGATCTCGGCGTCATCAGGTCGGTCGCCCACCGCGTCATCCTTCTCGACGCCGGCCGAATTGCCGAAAACGGCGATGCCCAAACCGTCATCGGCGCGCCGCAATCAGCCATCGGCAAGGCGCTGGTGGCGGCCGCGCCAAGATTGAACCGGGCCGGACCATGATCCCGAAAAGTGAGATCGCAGGCATGACAGCCCAGCATTTGCTTTGCCCAAGGCACCGAGACGGGACGGCGTCGGCACCGATGACCTACCGGGGCGTCGCCGCCCGCGAAATCTTGATGCGGCTGGCGTCGGCCGGCCTCGATTGAGTTCCGGCCGCCACCACCCGTTCGCTCAATAGCCGACGGTGAAGCGCTGCCTGATGTGGGCCGGCTTCTCGATCTCATCGACCATGACGATCGCGTAGTCCTCGAAGGAAATGCTGCTCCCCTTGTCGGAGGCGAGAAGCGTGTCCTTGCCGAGGCGGAATTTGCCGGTGCGCTCGCCCGGCACGAACATCGCGGATGGCGACAGGAACGTCCAATCGAGGTCGCTGACCGTCTTCAATCTGTCGAGAAAGTCGGCGCCCTTCTGCGCTTCTGCCTTGTAGATCGCCGGGAAGTCGGGGCTATCGACCAGCCGCTTGCCCGGTGCGGCTTCGAGACTGCCGGCGCCGCCGACGACGAGATAGCGCTTCACGCCGGAGGCCCGCACAGCGGCAATCAGCGTGTCGGCGTCGCTGTCCAGAAAATGCACCGTGCTGATCACCACATCATGGCCGCGGATCAGATCGGCAAGACCCTGCTCGTCGAAGACGTCGCCCTTCCTGGCCGTCACGCGTGGCAGCGCCGCGATCTTTTCCGGGTTGCGCGCAATGCCGGTGACGGTGTGGCCGCGATCGGAGAGTTCTTTGAGAAGGCGCGAACCAACTGCGCCGGATGCACCAATGAGAGCGACTTTTGCCATGTCTTTCAGTTCCCTTGTTGAAGATTTGCTGGGGATCACGCCGCCGCGATATGGGCGACGAGATTGTCGAAGCTGCCGAACAGTGCGTTCGAACCGATGAGCCGGGGCGCATCGTTGCGGATGACCGCCAGCGAAGGCACGCCATCGGCATGCAGGCGCTGTAACAGCGCGCGGCCGCGGCCGACCATCTCGCGGTAGGCCGTCAGCAATGTTTCGGTCGGCGCCTTGAGCATCTCGGCGGCGTCCGCCATGCCGGCGGCGGCGAGCACCTCGGCCACACCGCCGATCGTCACGACATCGCGTCCATCCACGTAGCGCGCCCGCTGGATCGTCTTCAGCGCGGCAAGCCGGCGGCTGGGATCTTCCAGGCCGGCGGCACTGATACCGAGCGTGGCGGCATGCGAGTCGAGCAGGGTTCCGCGGACGCCAAGGACATTGTGCCGGTAGGCCGGTGTGAACACTTGTCCGGTCAGGCGCTCGATGCGCTGGTCGTTCGCCCAGGCATGGGCGGCAAAACCTTCATCCATCGGACGCGCGCCGGCGCCGGAGAACAGGCCGGTCGGCAGCAGTTCGACGTTCAGGCCGGCGGCCGGCAACCGGTCGAGCATCGGGGTGGCGCCATAGCACCAGCCGCAGAGCGGATCGAAAAGATAGGTCACTTCTGAATTGCTCATAGTCGCTGCCATTCCTGTCCGGCCACCGGACTCATCGAGGCCGTCGCTCGTATGTGGCAGACGGCGGCCTTGCGATAAATGGCGCCCAATTATACAAACTGTCTGATCTGATCATACAAAGGGCAGCCAGCTTGGCCGAACTTCTGAACCTCAATCGGCTGGCTTATTTCACCACGGTGATGGAAACCGGCTCGTTCACTGCCGCGGCCGACCGGCTTGGCGTCGCCAAGGCCGTGGTCAGCCATCAGATCGGCAAGCTCGAAGAGGAGCTGGGCGCAACGCTGCTGCAGCGCACGACCCGGCGTGTCACGCCGACCGAAGAGGGTCGCCTCTTTTATGACCGCGCGATGATCATCCTGCGCGAAGCGGAGGCGGCCTATGGCGAAATCTCGCGCGGAGCCGTCGAACCGAGCGGAACGCTGAGGCTCACGGCGCCACTCGACTACGGCACCAAGATGGTGGCTCCGGTCATGGCGGCCTATCTCAGAACCTATCCGCATATGCGCGTCGAGGCGATCTTCGACGACGCCGTCAGCAATCTGGTGGACGAGCAGATCGATCTCGGCATCCGCGTCGGCTGGCTCACCGATTCCTCGAACCAGGCGCGGCGCCTGGGGACGATCCGGCAGATCGTGGTGGCGAGCCCTGGCTTCGCGGCGAGCCTGCCGCCCGACGTGACGCCGCGCCAGGCAAGATCGCTGGCCTGGGTCGGCAACACCCAGTTGCGCGGCATCGGCCAATGGCTGTTTTCCAGGGACGGCGAAACGGTGCTGACCGAACTCAATCCGGTCGTCATGTGCGACAAGAGCCCCGCCGCCCTGGCTTGTGTGCTCGCCGGCATCGGGCTCGGCGTCTTTCCGGACTACAGCGTCAGCGACGATATCGCCGAGGGGCGACTGGTGCCGGTGTTTGCCGACTGGAGCCTGCCGTCAGGCGGCATCCACGCGGTCTTTCCGCCGGCCAGGTTCCGGCCCGCCAAGGTGCGCACCTTCGTCGATCTGCTCGCGGCGGCCGAGAGACGGCGATCGCGCGGTGTTGCCGCGGCCTGAAGCCGATGGCGGTCAGCGGGCCTCTTGCAGGATCATCTCGGCTGCCTTTTCCGCGATCATGACGACCGGCGAGTTGGTGTTGCCCGAGACGATTGTCGGCATGATCGAGGCATCGACCACGCGCAGCCCGCCAAGCCCGTGAACACGCAGGGCCTCGTCGACCACCGCCATCGTATCCGAACCCATCTTGCAGGTGCCGACGGGGTGGAAAATCGTCGTGCCGATATCGCCGGCCTTGCGGATGAGCTCTTCGTCGCTGTCATACTGCGTGCCGGGCAGCATCTCTTCCGGCGCAAAGCGCGCCACCGCTTTTGCCTTCATCAGACTGCGGACATGGCGCAACGACGCGACGGCCACGCTGCGGTCCCCCTCGGTGGAAAGATAGTTCGGGCGGATCTTCGCCGCCTCCCGCGCATCGGCTGAACCCATGTGCACGCTGCCCCGGCTTTCGGGGCGCAGATTGCAGACCGAGACGGTGACCGCGGGAAAGCGATGCAGCGGCTCGCCCAGACGGTCGGTGCTCAGCGGCTGCACGTGATATTCGAGATCGGGCGTTGCGAGGCGTGGATCGCTCCTGGCGAAGATGCCGAGCTGGCTCGGCGCCATCGACAGTGGCCCGCTGCGCTTGAGCGCGTATTCCAGCCCCATCGACGCACGGCTGACCAGATTGTGGTAGCGCTGGTTGAGCGTGGCGGTGTTGGCGACCTTGAAGACGGTGCGAATCTGCAAATGGTCCTGCAGGTTTTCTCCAACGCCCGGCAAGGCATGACGAACATCCAGGCCGATGCTCGAAAGCAGGTCGGGGCGGCCCACCCCCGACAGTTCGAGCAGCTTCGGCGAGTTGATGGCACCGGCCGCAAGGATCGTCTGTCCAGCGCGGATCTGGTGCAGGCGGCCGCCTTGGCGGAAAACCAGTCCGGTGACGCGCCGGCCGTCGAATTCGAGCCGTTCGGTCTCCGCGCCGAGCACCACGCGCAGGTTCTTGCGCCCCGCGATGCCGCGCAAAAACGCCTTCGACGTGTTCCAGCGCACGCCCTTCCTTTGGTTGACCTCGAAATAACCCGAGCCTTCATTGGTGCCGGTGTTGAAGTCTTCGGTGCGCGGAATGCCGAGTTCCTCGGCAGCGTCCCGAAAGGCGTCGAGGATCGGCCACGACAGCCGCTGCCGTTCGACCCGCCACTCGCCGCCACCGCCGTGCATGGCACTCTTGCCGCCGTGATAGTCTTCCGATTTGAGGAAATAGGGCAACACGTCGTCCCAGCCCCAGCCGGCATTGCCGGCCTGCCGCCAACCATCATAGTCGGCAGCCTGGCCTCGCATGTAGATCATGCCGTTGATCGATGAACAGCCGCCGAGCACCTTGCCGCGCGGATAGTTGAGGCTGCGTCCATTGAGACCGGCTTCCGGCTCGGTCTTCATCATCCAGTCGGTGCGCGGGTTGCCCATGCAGAAGAGATAGCCGATCGGGATATCGACCCAGTGATAGCGGTCGCTGCCCCCGGCCTCGAGCAGCAGCACATTGTTGCGCGGATCGGCGGAGAGCCGGTTGGCGAGCACGCAGCCGGCGGAGCCGGCCCCGACGATGACGTAGTCGTAACTGCCGAACGGGGACGGTGGAGCTTCGGTCACGTGCGCGCCTGCTGTCCGGCGATGCGCTCCCACATCGGGGTCATCGCCTGGTTGATCTCGCCGTACAGTCGATACCGCCGTGCATACGCGTCGGCAACCGCCTCGTCAGGCACAAAGTGTCGAGCGGCCGCAGTCATGGCGGCGGCACCTGCGCTGTAGTCCGCGAAGATGCCGACCCCGGTGCCCGCCGCGATCGCCGCTCCCAGCGCGCCGGTTTCGCGGCTGCGCGCCACAGTGACGGGCACGCCGAGCACATCGGCGAATATCTGCGGCCAGACGCTGCTGCGCGAGCCGCCGCCAGACAGCACCACCTGGTCGAAATCGGCGCCCGCTTTGTGCAAGGTCTCGACATGGCGCTTGTGCTCGAAGGCGACGCCCTCGAACAGCGCACGAAGCAGATGTGCTCGGCTGTGCCAGCCGGCGATACCGTAGAAGCCGGCGCGCGCATGGCCATTCTGCTGCGAGCCGTACAGGAAGGGATGATAGATCGGGATGTCACTGTTAGGATCGACTGACGCCACCAGTTCGCTGCACAATTCGAACGGCGACTTGCCGGCTTCGCCGCCATGTTCGAGGAATTCGCGAACGATCCATTCGAGATTGGCGGCCGAGGTGGCACTGGATTCGATCGCCAGATAGCGCTGGCGATCGAAAGTCGACAGCATGAAGATCGAAGGGTCGCGGATCGGTTCGTCGGTGATGACCTGGTTGATGCTCCAGGTTCCGGCGATGACCGAGGCGGCACCGGTTCTGGTCACGCCCGAACCGACCGCGCTGGCGACGACATCGAACAGCCCGGCGACGACAGGCGTGCCGGCGCGCAGTCCCGTCAGGGCCGCCACGTCCTCGCTGACATGACCGGCAATGTCGGCCGATTCCAGCACTGGCGGCAGCAGGTCCGCGCAGTCGCCGAGCCCATAGGCGGCAAGCAGGTCCGGCTCGTAACGCCGATCCCGCATCTGCAGCAGGCCGCAGCCCGACATATCTGAAGTATCGCTGCTGCGCGCACCTGTCAGACGGTTGACGACAAAATCCTTGCACAGGAACACAGTTCCGATGTTGGCGAACAAAGCCGGCGAAAAGCGCTTGAGCCAGGCAAGCAGGGTCGGTGTCTGCGCCGCCCACGGCCGTTGCAGGCAATGTGCATAAGTGCGGTCGCCGACATTCTCTTTTGCCCATTCGGCAACGATGCCGACCGCGCGTGTATCGAGCGACTGGATGCCGATCAATGGCGCACCATCGCGATCGAGCGCGTAGAGCCCGTTTCCATGGCCGGCGCAGCCGATGGCAACAATCTCGCCGGCGTCGATACCGGCTTCAGCAATGCATTGACCGATGACCGAAACCGCGTTGCGCCAGAGTTCGTCGAGGTCGCGTTCGACATGTCCGGGCTTTGGCATGGACGAGCGGCCGTCACGGGCGGCGAATGCCAGCTCGCGGCCGGACAAGTCGAAGAGGATGGCCTTGATGACGGTGTTGCCGGCATCGAGGCCGAGGATGTAGCTTGCCATTGGCGCCTCCCGAGGCCGCAGCCTATGCCTGGTTGTACAGATCCCAGGCCACGCCGCCATTGGCATCGTCATGAATGATCGCCATCAGCCCGCGCACGACGGCGCTCGGGTTGGCATGCTGGTAGATGTTGCGGCCATAGACCATGCCAAGCGCACCCTGTGCCATCAAGGCAGCCGACTTGTCGAACACGGCACGCAGATCCTCCTTGCCGCCGCCGCGCACCAGCACCGGGCAGCGCGCCGCCTCGACGACGCGGTGGAAGTCGTTGGGATCGGTGGTCGGATCGGCCTTGACGATATCGGCACCCATCTCGCGGGCAAGCCGGGTCAAGGTGACGATCTTTTCGGCATCGCCGTCGACCATGTAGCCGCCATGCTCTGCGACCGGCAGCATGGCCAGCGGCTCGATCATCAGCGGCAGGCCGTATTTCTCGCAATCGGCGCGCACGCGGGCGATGTTCTGCACGCATTGCCGGAACAGGTCCGGCTCGTCGGGCAGCATGAACAGATTGACCACGACGCAAGCCGCATCCATCTCGATGGCGCCAAGCAAGGGCTCGGCTTCGTTCTGCAGCACCGCCCACATCGCTCGGTGGCGTATCCTGTTGTAGGGATTGCCCATGTCGATGCGCATCACGAGCGCCGGCTTGTCCTTGCCCGGCACGGCCTGCAGCAGATCGGCCTGGCCGTAGTTCATCTGGATGGCGTCGGGGCCGGCCTTGACCAGCTGATTGACGACGCTGGCCATGTCTTCGAGCCCGGCAAGGAAGCTCGGTTCGTTGCAGACACCATGATCGATGGCCACGTCGAGGCAGCGGCCACCGCCGAACAGCCGGTTCATGCGGACTTTCTTGTTCACGCGCATAGGGCGCTCCTTTGGTGCGTCTGGAGGTCGATGCCGTGCCGGTCTGCCAGCAAGGCGAGGAAGGTCGAGCGCTCAGTGGCGGCCTCGCTGGTGCTCCAACCCTTGTGCGCCGCCAGCATGTCGAGAACGGCGTTGACGAGGTCGAAGCTGAGGCCACCCGAAATGGCGATGGTGGTGCGGCGCAGGAACAGGTCGGCAACGCACTCGACCTGCTCGCGCTCGATGATGCGCCCGATCTCGCTTGCCGAATAGTCCGACTGCGGCAGCATCTGTTCGCCCGCCGGATGCGAAACGAAATCCCTGGCCGACGTGCCGTAGCGCTGCAGAAGTGTGTGCGCGCGCTCGACCGGCAGGCCATGCTCGCCAGCGAATGATGCGCACCAGACCTGCGGGTCGGCCGGAAAACCACGGCCGCCACCGATGGCCATGTCCTGCGTGCCCTTGCTGCGCGCGAGGCCGAGCCGCTTCAGCGCCATGTCGGCGGCCAGCGCTCCAAACGAACGGAAGGTGGTCCACTTGCCGCCGATCATGCACAACGTCGCCGGCAGATGCCCGTTCGCTTCCACGAACTCGCAAAAGTGATCGCGCGGTATGCGGCTGGTAAAACTGTCCTCGCTGGCCGGCAAAGGACGCACGCCAGCGAAGCGAAACACGATCTGGTTTTCGGCCACTCTGATTGAGGGAAAAACAAAGGCGAGCGACTGCAGGATGTAGCGCTGCTCGTCCGCCTCGCAACGGACCTTGTCCGGATCATCGACCCGGATGTCGGTCGAGCCGATCAGCACCTTGCCTAGATAGGGAAACAGGATGCAGATGCGTCCGTCCTCGTTCTCGTAATAGACCATGTGGCCGCCGAGCGCGTCGAACAGTTCGCTGTTGTCGACGATCAGATGCGAGCCCTTGGTGCCACCCATCATAGTCTGCGCCGTTGCCCCGATGGCCTTGTTGGTCAGGTCGATCCAGCCGCCGCTGGCGTTGATCACCAGTTGCGGCCGCACCGGCAGTTGTTCGCCCGTCAGCGTGTCGGTGATGGAGAGGCCGTCACCTGTCGACGATACCTGAGCGTAGTTTAAGGCGCGGGCGTTCGCCGCGCTCGCCGTGGCGTCCAGCAGCATCTCCAGGCCGAGGCGTTCGGGCCGGCTTACCCAGGCGTCGTAATAGGTCGCCGAATTGCGGATCGCCGGGTTGATCGCCGGCCATGTCTTCAGGGTTTCGGCGCGGCCCCTGAACCGGTGCGTCGGCATCAAACGCCGTGCAGCGGTGAAAAGGTCATACATGGCAAGCCCGGCTTTGATGACCAGCGCCCCGCGCCGGCTGGGCCGCCGCGTCAGCCCCAGGAAACGCACCGCACCGTTGGCGAGGCCGGAAAACATATCAAAGATCGGCACCGTCGTCGGCAATGGGGCCACATAGTGCGGCGCATTCCTCAGCAGCCGGTCGCGTTCGAGCAGCGATTCGCGCACCAGTTTGAATTCGCCGTTTTCGAGGTAGCGCAGGCCGCCATGCACCATGCGCGACAGGGCGGCGCTGGCGCCGCTGCAATAGTCGCCCTTCTCCGCCAGCACGACATCAACGCCTTGCAGGGCCAGTTCGCGAAAGACGCTGATGCCGTTGATGCCGCCACCGATGACGAGCACGGCGATATCAGGCCGGTCGCGCAGACCGGCTAACGTATGGCTACGGTTCATCGGGGCTGTTGCCTTTTTTGCTCAGGCATCCATCGCGGTGAGATGCGCGGCTGCCGCGGCGTCGATTGCCGCAAGCTCGCTTGCGGCAAGCGTGATCTCGCCGGCCCGTGCATTGTCGAGCGCCTGTTCAGGATTGCGCGCGCCGCACAGGGCGAAGGTAATGCCCGGCTGGGCGAGCGTCCAGGCGATGACGATCTGCGCCATCGACGCTTGGTGGCTTTCCGCGATCGGGGCGATTGCCTCTTTCAGCTTTGCGACCTTCTGCCGGTTGGCCGTGGAAAAGCGTGGGTTGTCCTTACGCTGGTCGTCGCCGCCGAATGTGCGGCCGGGTTCAACCGTGCCGGTGAGCAGGCCCAGCGCCAGGGAGGAGTAGCTGAGGGTGGCGATGTCATGGCGGCGGGCGATCGGCAGCAGGCTGCTCTCGATCTCGCGGTCGATCATCGAATAGCGCTCCTGGATCGCATCGAGCTGGCCGGCGTCGATATAGCGGCCGAGATCCTCGGCGCTGATATTGCTGGCGCCAATGGCGCGGATCTTGCCGTCCGCCTTCAGCCTTTCCAGCACTGCCATCGTCTCGGCGATCGGCGTCGTCGGGTCCTGCCAATGGGTGATGTAGAGGTCGATGTAGTCGGTACCCAGACGGCGCAGGCTCTGCTCGACCTCATAGGCGATGCCGGCGGCGCCGAGATAGCGATGCACAGGCTTGCCGTCCTGATCGAAGAAATGGCCGCCCTTGCCGGAATGCCAGTTCAACCCGCATTTGGTCGCGATCACCACTTTGTCGCGCTTGCCCTTGATGGCGGTGCCGACGATCGCCTCGCTGCGGCCAAGACCGTAGGCCGGCGCTGTGTCGATCAGGCTGAGGCCGGCATCGATCGAGGCTTCTATAGCCCTGACCGACTCCTTCTCGTCGGTGCCGCCCCACATCCATCCGCCAATCGCCCAGGTGCCCAAGCCCACGGCCGACGCCGATATGCCGGACTTGCCGATCTGCCGCTGGAGTTGTCGAGAATTCATGCTGCCTCCTGTTCGGCCAGTTCGAGGATCTGGAGCCCCGTGGCCTCGTCCGTGACGATGGTGTCGAGATGGTTGCCGCGCAGGGCGGCGAGGATCGGCGCGACCTTGCTGGGGCCGCTTGCAATGCCGATCGAGCGCGGGATGGTCCCGAACTCGTCCAGCGTCAACGAGACCAGCGAACGGTTGAGCGAGTAGTTGCAAAGCTTGCCCCCGCGGTCGATGAGATGAGCGAGCAGCTCGCCTGTCGCCCCGGACTTTTCGATCGCCTGGCGATCGGCATTCGAGGATGGATGCAGGTCGTAGTAGCTGGAATCGTCGGTCAGGATGGAGCCGACACCCACCACCGCGACATCCGCCTCGCGCGCCTTGCGAAACACGTCGGCGACGGAGCTGATGCCCATCAGCATCTCGCGCTGCTGCGCGGTGTCGGCAAACAGCGGCGCATGGATCTGGTAAGCGCGGCCGCCGAGCTTGTCGGCCATCAGCGAGGCGACGTGGTTGACGTCGGTGTAGTGCTTGCCCTGCACCAGGCCGGTGGCGGGAATGATTTCGACGTCGTAGCGGCGCCCCGGCTTGAGACCGGCGACCAGCGCGCTGACACCCTTGCCGCCGGTGATCGAAATCGTGTCGCCATCCTTGATGGTGTCGAGCAGCAGCCCAGCCGCCGCCTCGCCGACGCGCTGCAGGGCCGTGTGCGGATTTTCGGAGACCGACGGAACCACCATCGCCCGCTCGATGCCGCCCAGCGCCACCAGCCGCGCTTCCAGGTCGACCAGATGGTCGATCGGTGACTTGATCTTGATCTCGACGAGGCCGAGCTGGTGGCCGCGCTTGATGAGCCGGTTGACGGTGGCGTGCGAGATGCCGAGTTCCCCGGCGATCTCGGCCTGGGTCTTGCCTTCGACATAATGCAGGACCAGCGCCTGATGCATCTGGCGGACAGCGGCGATGTCGTCGCGGGTGTTGGGAGGGGCCATGGTCTTGCTTCGCCGCCTTTGAGGTTCAGGACTTTTTGCGGTGCAGGAAGTGATCGATCGACACCGCCGCCAGCAGGATGCATCCCTTGATCATGTCCTGCCAATAGACCGAGACATCGAGCAGGATAAGCGAGCTCGTCACCACCGAGAGCAGCGCCATGCCGAGGATTGCCCCGAAGATGGTGCCCGAGCCGCCATTCAGCGAGGCGCCGCCGATGACGGCCGCGGCGATGATGTTGAGCTCCATGCCGGCGCCGAAGGTCGGCGTCGCCGCGCCAAAGCGCGCCATGTAGATGACGCCGGCCAGTCCAGCGAGGGTCGAGCACAGCACCGTGACCCAGAACTTCACCTGATTGGTCCTGATGCCGGAGAACTGCGCGGCCTTCTCGTTGGAGCCGGTGTAGAAAACCTTGCGGAAGGCCGTGGCGCGACGCAGCAGGAAGTCGAAGATGGCCACCACGACGATGAAGATCAGGATGACATAGGGAATGTTGTTGAAACTGCCCTGGCCGATGGCCTTGAAAGCCGGCGGCAGTGTGAACAGCGACAGCGGCGTGCCCTTGGTGACCACCAGGCACATGCCGCGCACGATGACCATGGCCGCCAGCGACGTGATGAAATGATTGAGGCCTATCACGGTCACGAAGAAGCCCATCGCCGCGCCGATCAGCGCGCTGACGCCGATGCCGATCAGGCTTGCCGTCCAGGGGTCGAGGCCGGCGAGGAACAGCGCACCCGAGACCACCATCGAGAAACATACGACCGAGCCGACGGAAAGGTCGATGCCGCCGACGATGAGCAGGATCGTCATGCCGACGACGACGATCCCTTCGATGGAGAAGCTCATCAGCATGGCGCGGAAATTGCCCCATGTCAGGAAGTGCGGCGAGGCGAAGCTCATGGCGATGCACAGCGCCAGGATGATGACGATCAGCCCGGCCTCGCGCATCGAGGCGAGCTGAGCGAGATTGATGCGCCGCCCGGCGGCCTTGATCTCGGCGTGCACGAGCGCTTCTCCTGATTCCCTAGGCGACATTCTGGGCCTGCCTTTGATTTGAACTATCCTGAACGCCAGAGGCGAGCATGATGATGGCTTCCTCGCCGAGCTCGTCGGCGGTGAGTTCGCCGGCGATCCTGCCTTCGCGCACCACGAGAACGCGGTCACACAAGCCAATCAGCTCCGGCAGTTCCGACGAGATAACGATGACGCCGACACCGCTGCCGGCAAGCTGGCGCAGCAGCCGGTGGATCTCGACCTTGGCGCCGACATCGATCCCGCGCGTCGGCTCGTCCATGATGATGACCTTGGGACTGACGGACAGCTGCCTGGCGATGGCAACCTTCTGCTGGTTGCCACCGCTCAGCGTCGAGACGGCGGCCTCGATGCCGGCCATGCGCACGCCGAGCCTGCCGGTCAGTTCCCTCGCCTGACGATCCTCGGCCTTGCGGTCGAGCAGGCCGAGGCGCCCGGTGAGCCGGCCGAGGTCGAGCGCCGAGATGTTCGCGGCGATCGGCAGATCGAGGAACACGCCGGAGCCTTTGCGATCCTCAGAGAGATAGACCAGCCCCGCCTTGACCGCATCGCCATAGCCGCGCAGCCGGAGCTGCTTTCCGTCGAGCGCGACGGTTCCAGAGGTCATTGGCCTGAGGCCACAGACCGTCTGTGCGATCTCGCTGCGACCGGCGCCGATCAGGCCGCCTATGCCCAGGATTTCGCCGGCGCGAAGCTGCAGATCGACGTCGGCGAAGCGGCGCCCATCGGAAAGCCCCTCGACCGAGAGGAGCAGACGCCCAAGCTCTTGCGGCGCCAGCTTGTCGGGATAGAGCTGGGTGATTTCGCGGCCCACCATCTTGCGCACGACATCGTCCGGTGAAACGGCGGCGACCTGATCGGTCGCCACGTAGCGGCCGTCTCGGAAGACGGTGACGCGGTCGCACAGCGAGAAGATCTCGGCCATGCGGTGGCTGATATAGACCACCGAAATGCCACGCTCCTTGAGCCCGCGCACGATCGAGAACAGGCGCTGCGCTTCGCTTTCGGTCAGCGCCGCGGTCGGCTCATCAAGCATCAGCACCTTGCAGTCGAGCGTCAGCGCCTTGGCGATCTCGACAAGCTGCTGGTTGGAAATGGAGAGGTCGGCGACCCTGGTACGCACCGGAATGGGCGCGAGCAGGTCCATCACCTTCTGGGCGTCGGCGTAGAGCTTTTGGAAATTCATCAGCGGCGCGCGCCGGCTGTTGATCGCGGCCATGTAGATGTTTTCGGCAACCGTCGCGTCCTGACAGAGCGCGATTTCCTGGTGGACAAGCGCAATGCCGAGGCGTTGGGCGGCCGCGGGCGAGTGGATCGAAATGCGCTCACCATCGATCAGGATGTCGCCCTCATCGGGCTGCAATACACCGGCGATCATGTTCATCAGCGTCGACTTGCCGGCGCCGTTCTCGCCGCACAGCGCATGGATTTCGCCGCGCCGCAGCTCGAACTGGACGTCGCTCAGCGCCTTGACCGGGCCGAACGCCTTGGACAGGCCACGGATTTCAAGAATGGGCGCCTGGGTCACGCCGTGCTCCTGCGATGAACCTGCGGGGGAGGAAGGAGGCCGAAGCCTCCTTCCCGGTTAATCCGGCCATGCCGAGGCCGGGCAGCGGGATCGAGACTATTCCTCGATGCCCTTGGTGCCGCGACGCTTGAGGTACTTGTCCCAGTAGAAGTCGTCCGCATTGTCCTTGGAGACGATGGAGAAGCCATTGTCGACGAAGGGCACGCTCATCGGGTTGAAACCCGAACGCTTGGCGTCGTTCATCGGGTCGATCAGGCCGGGGTGCTTGGCCATCCACAACAGCATGAAGCCCATATAGCCCTGCATACCCTGGTTTGGATTGACCGAGCCGAAAATCTCGCCGGCCTTGATCATGTCGAGGATCTTGGCATTAACGTCGGCGAGCATGACGCGGATCTTGCCACCGCCTTCCTTGGCGGCCTGGGCAGCGCCGATGGCCGAGTTGGCCTCCGGCATGAACACGGCGCCAAGATCAGGATGCGCCTGCGCCAGGCTCAGAACCGCCTGATAGGCCTTGGTGGGATCCTGGTTCGAAGCGGCGCGGCCGACGAGCTTCATGTCAGGCCATTTGGCTTCCATGCGGGCAACGAACGCGTTGACGCGCTTGTCGTGGTTGTCCTGGCCGGGATTCTCCAGCACCGCATATTCGCCCTTGCCGTCCATCGCCTTGGCAACGGCGTCGGCGGCATAGGTGCCTTCGGCATTGTTGTCGGAAGTGATGTAAGAGACGCGCTTGGAATTCGGCGAGTCGGCGGCGAAGGTCACCACCGCGGTGCCCTGTTCGATGGCGCGGTTGATCGGCTCGATGAACGGATCGGAATTCATCGGGTGTACCAGTATGCCGGCGGGCTTCTGCGCCAGCGCCTGGTCGAAGGTCGCGATCTGCTTGTTGACGTCGTATTCCGGCGTACCCGTATAGGCGGTCTCGCAGCCGAACTGCTGGCCGGCCTGCTTGAACATTTCATAGACCGGGAACCAGTATTCGACGCCCGAGACCATGACGTTCATGACGTATTTTTCACCCGGCTCGCATTTGAACGGGTTGGGGGTTTCGGCGCGTACCTGCATCGACCCAAAGCAGGTCGATGCAGCCGCCGCGATTGCGAGCGTGCTCAGAAATTTGCGCAAGTTTCCTCCCTTGGCCGAAGCCATCCTCAATGACCGTCGCAGGCACTCGGCGAGCGCTGCCGTATGGATTTGATGATGCCGACCTTCCTCCGAAAGCCGACGATCGGGACATTACAGCCTCGGCGCATGTTGTCAATATAATTCACATATTGAAATATATTTCACGACCTCCTTCGGGGACCTATACGCTCCGATCGACGAAGCTGGGCGCGGACCGCCAAGGTGCCGTACGGGGTAGGCGGGGCCTTTCCGGCCTTTGGCCGCGAACCGCGGAGAGTGTGGTTAGAGTATCGGCACCCAGGAGCTCGCGTGGTGCCCTCCCGCCGGCCGCGTCTTTATCGCGTGAAGCCACGATCTTGTCTTTGATAGCATCTATTCCGGGCGCGGCGTGACGCTCTCCATGTCGCTTAGCCAAGAAGTCTGCTGCTGCGTCGGCTTACGGCAGCCTTCGGACCATCCGGCGTATTCCGAGAAGCTTCGGCAGTCCCCCGAATGCGAACGGCCCGCTGGCTGGTGCCTGGGGGACTGTTGTTTGGTGCAGATTGGTTTGCGGGGGACGGGATTGGGTTTTTTGTCCCGCAGCTTGGGCTTCGCCTTGTTGCGGGCGCCTGATCCGG
>NZ_JAMYPL010000039.1:0-42552 GCF_040320355.1 Mesorhizobium sp. M0715
ACCTCAACCTCTGCAGACGATAAGTGACAAAACTGTTCGCGATGTCCTCGCACACCTGTTCGCGATGTCTCCGGTCCAAACACCCCCTTGCGGGGGAGATGTCCGGCAGGACAGAGGGGGGGTGCTGTCCCTCGGCCTATCGGCCAAACACAAAGCGCCTTCGGCTGGGCGTGAGATATGCGGAAGGGTAGCGATCCTTCACACCCCCCTCTGCCCTGCCGGGCATCTCCCCCGCAAGGGGGGAGATCGGCTAATCACCCCCGCCTTTTCATCACCCTTGCATGCCGTCGCCACACCCACCAGTCCCACACGCGCTTCCTGAAACTGCGCTTCATCGCGGTCATGGTCATAGCCCCAGCAGCACGCGGCGCTGGCCGGTGAGGCTGCCTGGCGCGAGGTCGGTCTTGATGGTGCCGGCGGTGCCGTTCCGCTGTTCGAGTTCAGCCCGCAATGCCACCTCGCGCGCCTGCACGTCCTTGTCCTGCGCCGTCGGCGTTGGCGGCAACGGCTTCAGTTCCGGTGGTTTTTGAAACAGACACATGGTTCCAGCCTTCTCCAAGATTAGAGGTTCTTGTCCAGTCGTAGAGGAAAAAGTCTTCGCCGTTGCGGCCGTAACCCGGCAACAGGCAGCGTTGCGTCGCGCCGAGCCGACCGAGCCAGCGCAGCGCCAGTTCATTGGCGGCCAGCGCCCGCGCCTCGACCCGCCAGGCGTCCCGCGCCGCGACCTGAGGCCCAAGCACGGCGTGAAAGAACCCGGTGATCCCAGGCACGCAGCGCTTCATGCGGCGCGTGCCCCAGCTCCAGGCGATCCACAGGCCGCCGCGCTGTTCGGCAGCGCCAAAGCCGGCCTCCGGATTGCCGTCCAGCTCGGCGACATAGGCAAAGTCCTGCAGCGCTGTCAGCGCCAGCAGCGCCGGCGACCAATGATCGAGCTGGCAGTCGATCTCGGCCCGGTCCTCAGGGCGCAAATTGGCTGCGATGTAGGACAGGTCGCGCAGCGTCGCGGGTATGATGCGAAGGGGCATGAGCAGGCCTGAGCAATAGAATGCAGTTCTCGCTTCCGGGCGGCGTCTCGGCGGCCTGCGCACTTGACCGTCCCCGTCGCCAGTGACCTACTTCGGGCATCGACGGCTACCCAGGAGACGGGCGAATGGACATTCGAGCGACACTGACGCAGCTATGCGATGCCTTCAACGCGCACGATCTCGATCGCATCATGGCGTTCTTCGCCGACGACTGCGTCCTGGAGATGCCGAGGGGAGCCGAGCCCTGGGGAACCCGTTGCGAGGGCAAGCGCAACGTACGGGACGCGCTGGCGACACGCTTCGAAGGCTTGCCCGATGTCCACTACGGCAAGGCTGAGCACTTTGCCGACGAGGCTGCCGAGACCGGCATGTCGAAATGGACCCTCACCGGCACCACCCGCGAGGGTGTGAAAAAGGAAGTTCGAGGCTGCGACTTCTACACGTTTCGCGACGGCAAGGTGATCCGCAAGGATTCTTATTGGAAGATCGTGGAGTAGCTTGCGGCGTCAATACGAATTGCGGTGGTGTGACGGGTAAGAGTGCACTGTCATCGTATTCGCTTACAGACAGGTTCTCGTCCACGCAGCCGAATGATTTTGTGCCGTTCAGACAGGATAGGGTCTATTTGCAATCCCGCTCTCGACTCGTTGCTGACATCCCCGCATACAGCGCTTATCTTCCATGAAACTCCAGCACCAAGCAGTTCAGATAACGCCAGTGATTTCAGACACAAAGATACTAAGCGACACAGTGGCTAGCGGTATCGTCTTCATTGTCCTCGCCTCGGCCACACTCTACTGCGTTCGTGAACTTTTGTCCGCGTGGAGAACAGGCTCCATTCGATCAAAAACAGGGCTCGTTCTCCGAAGCTCAGACGTTCTGACTTTCCGACGCCTGGTTGGCGTTACCACCTTCGCAGTGCTTTACTTATACTTTGCCTTTTTGCTGTCGTGGGAGCGGCACTCGCCGTCTCGACTCTCTTTTTTCTGGTGGCTTTGGCTGCCAAGTTTAGCCGATAAGCTAGAATTACGGTGCCGGTGCTTCAGTCCGGAGGTTCGCTGCGGTCACATGGTGCAACCGATAAAAGTGCACTGTCACCGTAATTCACCGTAATTCGGTGTTGCGGACTACAGGCGCAGGGCCGGCGCGCCCTGTCTCTTCGTCATCCTATGGCGGAGCAAGGAGCGGAGCGACGCGGCGCAGACCATAGGATCCATGCCGTGACCTTGGAGCGCTGCTACGTCGCAGGATTCTGACGTGCCGCGTTCCCCGGCGACCATCACGGCATGGATTCTCGGGTCAAGCCCGAGAATGACGAAGTGTGGGGAGCCTTGCCCCTACCGAAACGCCCCCAGCGGGTCGCTCTGCCCCGCCGGCCTTCTCGCCGACCTGAACTCCGCCGGGTCCACCACCGCCTCGCGCAGCATCATCACGCCATAGCGTGTCGCCGCCATCAAATCATCCCGCAGCTTCACAACCTGGCCATCCCTGCGATGAAACAACCTAAATTCCTCAAACCAGTCGGCGAGCGTGGCAAACACCTTGAAGCGGCCGCTCTGCATGCGGTCGAGCATCTCCATCAGCCCGGCCTCGACCGAGACCGAACCGTCGGGGAATTGCGCGTGGCGGGTCAGCATGTTCAGCCCGTGTGCCGAATACTGCCGGGCGAGCGCCACGCCCGCCCCTTCCAGCGTTTCGCGGCGGCCGTCGCGCGGCCAGGCGAAGGGCAGCCATTCGCCCCATGGTTTGAGCGTCAGCGTCTGCATCGCCGGCGTCTGCTGCGAGGCCCGCGCAGACTTGGTGACATAGACGACATCGGCCTCCGTATCCCAGGCCAACTCGACCGCGGCCGAAGGATGGTCCCAGCCGAAATCGAGCGCGCCGAGCCTTGGCCAGTAGCGCGGCAGCCGGAACGGCGCGCAGGCGATCAGCGCCTCGGCCACCGGAAAGATGCGGCCCGAACCCAGCACCGGAATGCCCCGAGCCCGCGCCTCGCGCTCATGCGCCGGATAGGCCGCGACGATCGCCGCGCGCTCCTGCGGCGTGTAGTGCGCGGCATCGTCGATGGTCATGAAGGTGACGTGTCGAGACATATCAGTCTGCCTAAATTATTTGCCGGGACGAGTAACTGCCATTGATAATACTGTTTATCAATGCAAAGCTGCTGGCCAATTGGGGGAGATACATGATCCGCATAGCAATCGTTGTGGCCATTGCCGCGACCGCGTCGGCATGCCAATCGAACGTTCCGTATGATACGAGTAAGAAAACCTGCAAGATGTACGCCAATTCTTCAGGGTTCCAACGCGAAGTTTGTATCCCGGACACACCAAATAAAGTATGCAATGTCTGGTACAACCAGATTACGGGTGATGAAAGGATATGGTGCCAACCGCTAACCCGGAAAGCAACCGATCCCAAGGCCCGCGCCAGACAGCTTGCGGGCAGCAAATACCCTTGAACGTCTTCATCCGCTGCCTTTGGCCATCCCCTCCACTTGCGACGCCGACAGAAACAACAGCACCACATCCGACATCCCAAGCAGCGGCGTGAACGTCACGATGGTGATGCCGCCCGTCGCATTGGTGCGGGTCAGGCCTTCGGAATAGATGTCGAGCGGCGGTTCCTCGTCGAACCAGACGCCGTGCAAAGTCTCGCCCTGCCATTTCTCGCGGCCCTTCTCGAAACTCTTGAACGACAGCACCGATTCATCGGCCTGCACGTCGCCGCCGCCACCCCAGCGCACCACGACGCTGTCCAGCGCGCCCGGTGCGCCGCGGCCCATGAAGGTCTGCACAATGGCGTCGGCCGGGATCATGCCCGTGCCCCAGGCCGCCTGCTGCTGCGGCGGACCGACCAGCACACGCTGCGGATTGTCACGCGTGCCTTCGCCGGTGACGCCGGCCGCCCACAGCCGAACGGCCGTGTCGAAAACCTTGCCTTGCCACCACTGGGGATAACGGCCGGTCAGGTGCATGGCCCATTCGGCGCCCCCTGCCCTGGTCTTGCCGAGCTGGTTGCCGGCCATGAACAGGCGCTCGCGGTTCTGCGCGCCTGCAGCGTGAAACTCGGCCTGGCGTTCATACGGTCTATAGGCCGCCAATTGATTGGTCCGGCGCCGTCTGTCCAGTTCGGCCAGTAGCACCAGATATTCCATCTTCACGGACATCACCGGGCTCTTCGAGGAACGGTTTGACGATCGTCTCGAGGGCGCGGATACGGCTACGGATCTCGTCATCGCTCAGGCCGTCCATTTGGTTGATCGTGGCATCGAAATCCTTGGGCAGCACCGACAGCACGATCTTCAGATACTGGTCCGGCTTGTCGGCTCGCACCTGGGCGATCACGCCGGCGCCATAGGCGCGGAAATCAGCCCGCACGGCAGCCAGGAAATCGTCGCCCAGTGTCTTCTTGGCGCGCTTGCGGCGCGGCTTTTGCGCGGCCGGTTTGGCGGCGGGTTTGCGCTTTGCCGGCTTGCGGCGCGTTGGCCCGGCGGCGGTCTTGTCAGTCACGGACGTCACCACCCACGGCGTTGGCAGCGGGAATGCCGGCCTTCGGCATCGATCCGGCCCGGCTGGCCGGTTTCTTTGAACGAGCGGATTTCTTCCTGGTGCGCTTCTTGGCTCCCTGGACGCGCTTTGGCTTTGCCGCGTCGGCAGGCTTCGCCGCCGGGGCAGGCCTTGCCAGACCGGCCCGCGCCCTGAGACGCGCCATGACCAGACCGACAAGGTGCCCGGCGATGCCGGCCTGCGAGAACCCGAACTCGCCAGCGTCGTCCCGCACCATGCCGATCTTTACGCCGGGCGCGACCTCCTCGAGACGCCCCAGGCGTGGCTGCGGCGCAATGCCTTCGAATTCGCCGATCGCGCTGACGATTTCCTGGCCGTCAGCATCGGTGATGATGGTGGCGTAGCGGGTCATGGGTGTCTCTCGGATTGCGAAATGAGTCATCGGGCGAAGGATGGCATTCCTTGGCGCCCCCTCTGTCCTGCCGACATGTCTAGCCCAGCAACAAAAAACCCGCCTCAGGGGCGGGTCGTTGGCGCAACTCAGCACCATGGACAAAAATGTAGCATAGCTGCACTCACCCCGTCAACCGTTTTCTGAGAAAAAATTCCTAATTCGGTCAAACCCGCCGGCCGCATCCCGCACCATGCCGATCTTTACGCTGGGCGCGACCTGCTCGACACGCCCCAGGCCTGGCTACGGCGCAGCACCTTCGAATTCGCCGATGGCGCTGACGATTTCCTGGCCGTCAGCATCGGTGATGATGGTGGCGTAGCGGGTCATGAGTGTCTCTCGGATTGCGAAATGAGTCATCGGGCGAAGGATGGCATTCCTTGGGGCCCCCCTCTGTCCTGCCGACATGTCTAGCCCAGAAACAAAAAACCCGCCTCGGCGGCGGGTCGTCGGCGCAACTCAGCACCATGGACAAAAATGTAGCATAGCTGCACTCACCCCGTCAACCGTTTCCTGAGAAAAAATTCCTAGATCGATCGCAATTCCGGCCTGACCGACGCTGGCAAAGCGCGTAAAACCCTGCTTTTGCCGGCGGCTGGTCACAAGCCGGCAGGTGTGAAATCATTCGTCGAAGCTCATGGAATGATTCCCGTCGCACGGCCTTGTGGGAGAGGACGATGGACAGACCAGCCATGGCATCCGTGTTCAGGATGCGGCATGCACCAGCCATGGTTTCCGGCGTGCGCAGCACCGGCCAGGGTCAGGCGGATCCGGTCATCCGCGTGCGTTCGCTGGGCGAAGCCATCCGTTTCGTCGCCAACGCCTACCCCCAATACGACATCGGCGCCGTCGCCATCAGCTGTGGGGATGTTTCGATCGGCAGCCTCGGCAGCCTGGAGGTCAAGGCGCTGTGGCGCGAATATGGCGAACGGCTGACGCAGGAATAGGCGTTCGCCCGCAGCCTTTCTGGAGCGGAAATGCCGCTCGCGCGTTTCAACCCCAGTCACGGGAGCAATCGCCATGAATGTCGCCAACCTGCAACTCGAAGGCCTGTTGATGGCCGTCGCCTCGATCAACCGCCTCCTGGTTCAAAAGGGGGTGCTGACGGCGGAGGAAATCGACCTGGCCTTGCGCAAGACCGAGGCAGGCGAAACCAACCAGGAGCGGTCCGAAGGCATGTCCGCGTCCAGCCGCGACGCCGTCAACTTTCCGATCCGGCTGCTGGAACTCGCCAACCAGTGCCAGCCGGAGGCGGAGATGCCGTCTTTTTCGAAGCTGGCCCGCATGGTCGGCAAGATAAAGGAACCCTACAACGACCAGCTGTGAGGGGGTGCCAAGGCAGGCCCCGGCGCGCGTCCTTCGCGCGGTGCCGGTCGGTCTCGCCTCAAGCCCTGCCCGGCCATCCCAAATTGAGCGAAAGCACCTTGCCCGGTCCATGCACGGCCGCAAACAGCAGTCCGGCCAGGAACGAAAAATGGTCGACGAAGAAGCCGAACTCGGCCTGGTTGCCGGCCCAGTGGCTGGGTCCGTGGAAGGCCAGGGCGAGGAACAGCACATAGGCGGCGGCGACAAGGGCCGCCTGCGAGAAGAAGGCGCCGGTCAGGAAGCACAGCACCAGCGCGACTTCCAGGATCGCAGCGCACCAGGCCAGGAACAACGGAAACGGAAAGCCGGCGGCGGCGATATAGCCGGCGGTCGCCGCCATGCCCATGAATTTGAAGGTCACGGCCATCAGGAAGACGCCGGCGAAGATCAGCCGGGCGATGAGAAGGGCCGCGGTCTGCCACGGCGATTGAGTGATTTGCGACGACATGCTCGTTCTCCAGCTTTGCAGGTTGCTCGCTCCTAGGACGCGCGACGGACGCCAGGTCCGACACATCAGGCCAATTTTTCTCGAGAGGCCCGAACGGCTTCCGGCGCCGCCCGCGATTGAAACTTGTTGGTAATCACGGAAGTGCTATCGTTAGTCGGGGCTAATGCACCGGCGTGCCGGCGCAGCGATTTTGGGTGGGCTGAAATTTGCGTACAAGCGTCAGGTTTGGGGAGATATCTCATAGCGTGCGGTCGGCGACGCTGGAATGCAGCGGCTGCGGCGGCGCTGGCCAGGTCTTCCAGTGTCCGCGCTGGACGAGTTCCAACGGCCATTGCTGCCCTGCCGGTACGCACCGGCGCGGCTGCCCCGGCCTCAGCGCGGCATGCTCCGAATGTGACGGCGACCACACTGCCGACGCCGACCCCATGCGGCCATCGGCCTGATACATGCCTATCGCAGCCCAGGCCGTGTCGTCTGGTGGAACCGGCGGCGCCAATCTGTGTTATGTCGTGTTGATCGCGGGCGCCGAAGGCTGCGCGTCCCGACAACAGAAAGCGAGGCCTGAGATGGCTGACGACAAGTCGAAGACGAAGCAGGACCGCAAGCAGGTCTCGAGTGAAGAGCCCTACGAGGTTGCCGCCTTTGCCCGCAAATACGGCATTCCGCCAAGCGAGGCACAGACCATCATCAAGCGCTACGGACCCTCGCGCAAGAAGCTCGACGCCCATATGGCGGCCCGCGGCTAGCGCATGTCGCCCAAAAGTGGATCTCGGTTTTGGGAGAACGACATGCATGAAGCGGGTCGTCTGAACTCGTTCGGGCGCGGCGCGCTTTAGGCCCGAAACCATTTCGCCTGGACGGCGTTGAAGATGCTGCGGGCCGTGTCAACCGGGCCTGGTGGTACGGTGAACAGGATGTCTTTTTCCCGGTTTCTCATCCTGGCCAACGAAACGGCAGACGAGCATCTGTCCCACCCGGCCCGCAGCGCCACGCATTGAGGGAGGTTGTCATGTCCGACACCATACGCAGGACCGGCAGCTGCCTGTGCGGCGGCGTGCAGTTCCAGGTCAGCGGCCCGCCGTTGCGCGTTGGCCTGTGCCACTGCAAGGATTGCCGCAAGGCCGGCGGTTCGGTCTATTCGGCCTTTGCCATCTGGCCGCGCGAGGCCTTCGAGACCACCGGCCTCGTCAGTTCCTATGGCACGCGCAGCTTTTGCCCGACCTGCGGCGGCCGCGTCGCCTGGGTCGACGACAACGAGGCCGAGGTGGCGATCGGCAGCCTCGACATCGCGCCGACCGATCTCGTGCCCGAATATGAATTGTGGACCTCCAGGCGCGAGACCTGGCTGCACGCTCTGCCCGGCACCGAACAGTTCGAGCATGACCGCCCAGCGGCGCACAACGCCGAAGCGCCGACGCCGAGATCGCTGTCGGACATCGACGCTGAGATTTGATCTCCGGGGAAGGGAACCCTGCCCTGCCGCCGACGTTACCGGATGCCTCTCACGCATGCCGTCCAGCGACTTGCGGCAATCATGGAGACGACCGTTGAACGACAAGATGTTTCCCCGCCCCATCAGGTTGAAATTCGCGCCGGAGCGCGAGCGCATCATCCGCAGCGCCTGGGAAGGCCTGGAATGCCTCGGCGACTGGCCGGCTGGCCAGGGACGGCGCTACCGAGCGGCGTTGCGCAGTTGCCGCGATGCGCTGGATGGCTGGACGCCGGCGGAAAAAGCGATGCGGGCGATGATCGACGCCGCGCGCGAAGCAAAACTCCTCCAGTAGTTGGAACAGGGGCCATGCCTGATCTCATTTTGCCCACACCGATGCGGATCAAGCCGCATGGGTCGGATACGATCCGCGACGTCGCCACGCTCAAGGATGCCAGCGAAATCCTGATCGACTGGCCGCAGGCCAAGCGCGGGCCGTTCTACCAGGCGGCGCGCGAGAAGGTCGAAGCCGCCCTGGAAACCAAGATAGGTGCTGCCGAGGCACAGGAAGCGTTCGCAGCGCTCTGCAGCCACTCCGGCGTTTTGGTGCGATAGCGGTTTTCAATAGAAGGCAGGCGGGGCATCGTGCCTCGCCTGCTTCGTGCAAATCGGTCCTGATCACTCCGTATCCGAATAATCGATCCGATTATTCCGCCGGAAGCTCGCCCTGTACGATCGGGTGAGAGGTTTCGAAGCCAAAACTCTTTGGCGCCAGCAGAATCAAGGCAATCACGATCGCTATCGAGGCAAGCAACGTGGCAGTGGCTGCAATATCTCTCACGATAATCTCTCCAAATTTCAAGTGGTGAGAAAAACGCTCCCAAGATAACGAGGTTCCATTAGCTTGCGCGATAATACCAACGAGCCGGCGTTTATTGTTTCGGCGGCTGGGGCGGCACTTCACCAGGCTTGATCACCGGCGTCTTGCCTTCGTCGGGAGCGGGCGCCGCCATGCCCTGGTCGCCCGTCGGGGGTGGTTTCAGCACGCCGCCGCAGTCGTTGAGCTTCGCGGTCAAATTGCCGTCATCGGCCTGCTGTTCAGGCTGCTGTTTTGCCCCTTGCTCGGTCTGAGCCCTGCATTTGTCGGCCTGCAGCGCCTGGCTGTCGTTCTGCTGCTGGGCCGCGGCCGGCACTGCCAGCGCCAGCATGAGGCCTAGTGGCATGATGGCGAGAGTTCTCATCACTGCCTCCTTCTTTTCTTTCACGGCCGCCCGCGGCGACCTTCCCTTCACAGGGATAACGCCTGTCGAAGAAAAAGGTTGGCCGCCTCGCCGGGCGGCATTGCAACCAAACCCGTTTGCCGGCCGTTGCGCGTGCCGGAGGCGGTCATGTTCGAAGGTTTTCAAAACACGGAAATCGACATTGGCGATGCCGGCATATACTGCCTGCGTGCCGGCGGCGGCCCACCGCTGCTGTTGCTGCACGGCTTTCCGCAAACGCATCTGATGTGGCGCGACATCGCCCCCGCTCTGGCCAGCCGGTTCAGCGTCGTCTGCGCCGACCTGCGCGGCTATGGCCGCAGTTCCTGTCCGACGTCCACTCCGGACCACGCACCCTATGCCAAGCGTGCCATGGCCGCCGATATGAGGAGGCTGATGGAGAAGCTGGGTTTCAGCAGCTTCATGGTCGCCGGTCATGATCGCGGCGGGCGTGTCGCCTACCGCATGGCGCTCGACCATCCCGACAGCATCGACAGGCTCGCCGTTCTCGACATCGTGCCGACCGCCGATGCCTGGGACCGGGCCGACGCCAGGCTGGCGCTGGGCTATTGGCCATGGTCGCTGCTGGCGCAGCCAGAGCCGTTGCCGGAAAAGATCCTGTCCGGCGCCGCCGAGGCGATCGTCGACAATGCGCTCAACGGCTGGGGCTCGCCGCCATCGGCGTTTCCAGCCGAAGTGCGTCAGGCCTATATCGAGGCCTTGCGCGCGCCTGCCCACGCCCATGCCATCTGCGAGGAATATCGGGCGGCAGCCACGCTCGACCGCGAGCACGACCATGCCGACAAGGCAGCCGGCCGGCGCATCCGCTGCCCGCTGCTGGCGCTATGGAGCGGTCAGGGCGCCTTGGCGGATTGGTATGCCGGCGAAGGCGGGCCGCTGGCGCTGTGGCGCGGCTGGGCCGACGATGTGCGTGGCCAGGCGATGCCGGGCGGGCACTTCTTTCCCGAGGAGAATCCGGCGCGCACGGCCGATCTGCTGGCCGGCTTCTTCGGTGAAACCAGTCACGGCATTTCCCGGCGATCGGAATTACCTTCGCCCTTCCTTTGATCGGGCCGAAGCCCCCTCCTTCTCCGCCTTTGCCTGACTACCTTCATCACCGGCGGCAAGGCCGGGTCCGCGTTCGAACCGGCGCAGAAAGCCGGCAACGACCAGCACGATCAGCGTGCCGAACCCGGCCACTTGCCAAAGACCCAGTCCGCAGGCGACGCCGATCGCGCCCGCCAGCCACATGCCGGCGCCGGTCGTCAGCCCATGCACCTCGCCGCGCGAAAACATGATCGAGCCGGCGGCGAGGAAAGCGACGCCGGCGGTCACCGCCTCGACCACCCGGATCGGATCGACCTTGACCGATTCCCCCGCGAACATCGGCGCGTGCACGATCTCGACCGTCAGGATGCCGAAGGTTGCGGCGGCGACGCAGACGAGAATATGCGTGCGAAGTCCGGCCGGGCGATTGCGCCATTCGCGTTCGAAACCGATGACCGCGCCATAGAGCGTCGCCAGCAACAGCCGCGCCGCGATGACCGGAAACGAGGTGTAGGTGGAATGGCCGAATTCCTCCACGAGTTGTTCCATGATGTCCCCTCCGAAAGCGTGACGCCACAACGCGGCCACCGGGTCACGGTTCCTGAATCCACCGCCAGGTGCGGCAAGGATGCGGCCGCTTTTGAAAACGCATCTGCCAAAGGGAGGTTGATGGAACCAGACCTCAAGGGCTCAGGAAGGCTCGGTTTCGGGCAGGTCGGCGCCGAGCTCCGGAACGATGATCGAGTCCAGGGGCGCCGTCAGGGACCATTTGAGATGGCCCGGGCTGCGATCCAGCACCGCCAAGCCGTTCAGCGATTGCGGCGCGACCCGTTGCAGGACGACGGTGCCGAAACCCTTGCGCGTGCTTTCGTCTTGCCGCCCCCCGGGCCGCTCTCCTTCACGCACCGGCATCGTCTCGTCCCAAACCAGATGGATTTCCCGCTTGTCCGAAACGCCTTCAACGATCCGCCAGGTGATCTCGAGCCGCCCGGCCTCGCTCGCCAGCGCGCCATATTTTGAAGAGTTGGTGCCGAGCTCATGAAATGCCATGCCGAGATTTTGCACGGCATTCGGCTGCAAGGTCAAAAGCGGTCCGGACAGCGATACCCGCGCCTCGTGGCCGAACGGCTTGAGCTGCTCCTGGGCGAGGTCGAAGAGGCTGGCGCCGGCCCATTCCGAGTTCACCAGCAGATCGTGCGACCGCGACAGCGCCATGATGCGGGAGCGGATCAACTCCTCGAACTCGCGCGGATCGGTCGAGCGTTTGCTGGTCTCCCGGATCATCGAGAGGATCACCGCGAACTGGTTCTTGACGCGATGGTTCACCTCGCGGAGCAAAAGCCTGATCCGGCGCTCGCTCTCCTTGCTGGCGGTGATGTCGCGGGCGATCTTCGAGGCGCCGATGATCTCGCCGGACGCGTTCCTGATCGGCGAAATGGTCAGCGACACGGCGATGAGGCCGCCGTCCTTGCGTCGGCGGATCGTCTCATAGCTTGCCAGCAGTTCGCCTTTGCGGACCCGGCTGATGATGTCGGTCTCTTCATCCTTGAGATGATCGGGGATGAGCATGAGCACGGACCGGCCGACGGCCTCTTCGACGGTGTAGCCGAACATGCGTTGCGCCGCCGCGTTCCAACTGGTGATGATGCTGTTCAAATCCTTGCTGACGATGGCGTCGAAGGACGAATCGACAATCGCCGCCAGCCGCGCATCGGCGGTAATGGCGATCAAGGCATCAAAGCCCGCCAAATCTGTCACTGTCGACCCCTTCTCCCTCATGCGCGGATTGCGCGCATGGCCACCAATGCGCCGCGGTGGGTTTTGGTTGCAATCGCCTCCCAACATTCCTCCCAGGAACAGTCCAGGCAGTTCATGACTGGACCTTGCACTGGAACCTTGCGCGCTTGCGCGAGTTGCACCCGACACCCCCATGGATGGCTCAATAAGGAGGCACACGATGAGCGACGGCGATCTCGACCGGGTCTGGAAGCTGATGGACAGGATCGGTTTCTGTATGCTGGCCACCCGCGAAGGCGATGACATCCGCTCGCGACCCATGGCGGCGCATGTGGTGCGCGACGAAAACGCAATCTACTTCCTCACCGATGTCGACAGCCATAAGGACGACGAGATCGAAGCCGAGCCCAATGTCGGTCTCGCCTTCGCCGATTCAGGCGGCCAGAAATATGTTTCCGTCAGCGGTCTGGCGGCGGTTTCGAACGACCGCGCCAAGATCAGGGAGTTGTGGTCGACCCCGGCCAAGGCCTGGTGGGACAGTGCCGATGACCCTTCGATCCGCGTGCTTAAAGTGACGCCGAAAGATGCCCAGTATTGGGACAGTCCCGGCACCGTGGTCAGCTATGTGAAGATGCTGGCGGCAACGGTCAGCGACAGCCGCCCGGAAATCGGTAACACCGGCAAGGTCAGGATGTAGCCGGACGGCGTCGAGGACCTCAGGCAGATGTGCGAATGCCGGTGGGGCGCAGCGAATATCGCCGGTGCGGCACACCGGTGCCGATCAGTCCGGCTTGGGAGGGTCAGGGGCATTCGGTGCTGGATCGGCGTCGGCATCCCTTTGCGGACAGTCCTCGTAGCTGTGGTCGCGGCCGCCGCAAAAAGAACAGCACATGGCCTCGCAATCCCCGTTTCCGGGACGCCATTGCGGGGTTTCGTAGGGCTTCCTGCCATTCATCCCCAGCAATGCACGACGGACCATTTGGTTGCGCCGCCACCGACGGCCGGCCGGCGGTTGCGGAACCACCCGCCGGGATGCGAGTTTCGGCCAATACATCCATTCGAGGGAACAGCCATGCCGATGCGCCGAATTGCCTTGATGGCGGCAGCGATCTTGCTGGCCGCGACCGGCCTCGCCGAAGCCAGGCCCGATACCCGCACGATGAGTTGCGACCAACTCCGGCAACTGCTCCAAAGCCATCATGCCGTGGTGCTGACCACCGGCCCCAACACCTATGACCGCTATGTCAGGCAGTTCGGCAACGAATGCGACTGGCCGGAGGTGCCGATGTCGGCCTATGTCCCGACCCGTGACGGCAACTGCCCCGTCTACCGCTGCGAGGAACCTGTCACCAACTTTCCGGACTGAGACCGCGCCTCAAGTCGCTTTGCCGCCGCATTGCGTTGATCCCGGCGCGGGAACCGGCTAGGGGTGGGGGCAACTTGCATTTTCCCGCTTCGTCTAATGGTAGGACAGCGCCCTTTGAAGGCGTGAATCGTGGTTCGAGCCCATGAGCGGGAACCAGCAAGCAACCAATCGTTCGGCTGGTTCGAAGCTGCGCGCAGACTGGCCAGCCGGCTTCAGCGTATTAGCGCGCGCTTGTATTTCACTCGAAGCAGGATCATCATCCTGGCCGACAGTGGATCGAAGGGGTGCAGCGACATGGAACTGAGTTGCTTTGACGGGGGCGTCCTTGCATCGGCGATGTCCCTGAACATCACGGCGGTTTTCACGATATTGGCCGCATTTGCCGCATTTCGGCTGGTTGCAATATCGCGCGAAGGTTCTGCCGACCAACTCCAGACGGCGTAGCCCGCAGAGAACCTCCTGTGCAGGAGAAGGCATATGGCCGCCAGAAAGGTGATAGCCGTCAAGGACTGGTCTTGCGGCATGAGCGACGAGCTTGGCCGCGTCGTCCTGACCATCAACCCGACCGAGGGTGAGCCCATCCTGGTTTTGATGACAATTTTCCAGGCGGCAAGGATGGCCGGGGAATTGCGGGCGCCGAAACTCGTCCCCATACCTCGGTGAGGCAGCGCCCCCGGGCAAAGCGATCAAGCTCGCCGAGGCAGCCCCAACGCCCTCCCCGGCGAGCCCTGTTGCTCCGTTACGATGAACAATGGAGCAATTACTGCGTTACGGATCCGGGCGCCATTAAGTTGCATCCGGCCTCCTGAAACCATTTCGCGGACCCCGCGTTGACCACCGGGCCGACACAGGAGACATCTCATGACCGTCAACTGCCGCATATCGATCGACAACCGGCCGGAGGCCACGGACGCCGTTTTCCAGGCGGTTCCCCGGATTGGCGAAAGCGTTGCGCTGTCGATCGACGGAACCACGCAGGATCTGCGGGTATCGCGCGTCGTGCACGTCACCAATGGCAGCCTGGAAGGTGCCGCGATCGTCGTCGAAGTGACGACAAACATCCTCTGAATCGAGAGTTATCGTCCGCTACGCCGGCCGGCACCGCGCGGCGACCGCCGACCGTTGCGGGGACCAGGGCGGCCCACGCGCGGTGAACCGCTCTACTCCTTGCCGCCGTCGGAAATGCCGTTGCCGTCGGCGGTTGGCAGGATGCCGAAGTCTTGCGACTTCGCCCCTTGCTCCGCCGTCAGGAAGCCATCCGCGGCAAGACCGCGCCGCAGCAATTCCCTGACGGCGGCCGAACGGCTCGGCATGCGCTTGTCGAAGCGCCAGTTTTCCAGCGCCGCCAGTTCGTCTGACGTCAGCATGATCTGCAACCGTTCCGGGCGTTCCAGTTCAGTCATCGCGCTTCCCTCGCTCTGGACCACGTTTACGTCGAATGAGCATTCAACTCATTTACCTCATAATTAGGAAACCGCTCCTAGCGCGTCAAGACCTCGCGATGTGTGAACCGCTTCTCGTGCTCATGATGAGCCTGACGGGTATTCGGCGTAAGGCGCACACTTGCATAACTATGCTAACTGGTTGATTTATTTGGGTATTATTTAATTCGTGACTTGCCAAGGCGAAGTCTTTGCCGCATTGTGCGATCTGAACAGAAAACCGTTCCCTTCGGGAGGTTTCGATGCGGTATAATTACTCGGCGCGACTGCGCGATGACGTCCGTTCAGCGGTCCAGATCGCCTTCAGGAAGACCGGCATCGTCAGCATCACGGCGGTGGCGGAGCATGTAAGGGTCAGGAATCTGGCCGAAAACGTCGCCCTCGAGGACGTCGAATACCTTGTCTTCCAGGCAGCCCAGTTGATTGGCGCCGCAATTGAATTCGACGGGCTCACCAATTTCGACGGCGTAGCTGGTCTGTTCGTGGATGGGCTCGGTGGCGACGGTGGCGAGCACGTGATCGCCCAACTCGACAGGCCTGGTCCGGCAACCCTGCAGTAGGGCAGTTCCGGCTGAACGCGCATTTGTCCCGTGCCAGTCAGGGGGCCTCCTCAAAAGGCCGCCCTGCTGTTTCTGTACCCTGATGATGATGAGAGCTGTTCCGTCAGGCGGAGCCGGCGATTTGTGAGGCGAAGTCCCGATAGGGACGCAGCGGGCGGCCCAGAAGCGCGGTCAGCCGCTCGACGTCCCCGGCCTCGGGCAGCATGCCGTCGGTCAGGAACCGCTCGCCCATCAAGCGCATGTCGTACGCCATCCAGGCAGGCAGGAACTGCTTGAGATTCTGCTCGAAACCTTCGGTATTGTCGCCGCCGTAGCTGATCGGGCGTGCGAGCACGTCTGACCAGATGGCCGCGATATCCGTCCCGGTCAGTGTCTGCGGACCGACGAGATTGATCCGCTCCAGCGCAAGCGGCCCTGCGGATCGTTCCCGACGCAGCAGCTCGAGAGCGGCGATGTCGGCGATATCACGCACGTCGACCATGGCGAGCCCCTTGGTGCCGATCGGCATTGTGTAGGTGCCGTAGCCGGTGATGACGTCTTCGATCATCAGGTCGTTCTGGATGAAGTAGGCCGGGCGCAGGATCGTAGCCTGGAAGCCCATCTGCTCGATCATTCGCTCGACGCCGAATTTGCCGGCGAAATGCGGCACGTTCACATAGACGTCCGCATGGATCACCGAGAGATAGACGATCCGCTCGATGCCCGCCGATCGGGCGACGTTCAGCGCGACCAAAGCCTGGGTGAATTCGTCCGGCACCACGGCGTTCAAGAGGAACAGGGTGGAAACGCCGGACATGGCTTTGCGCAGCGAATCGACATCGAGAAAGTCGCCTTGCGCGACCGATACGCCCGCCGGGAAGCTGGCTTTCGACGGATCGCGGACGAGAGCACGGACATCGGCGCCGCGCTTGACGAGGTGCTCGACGACTTGGCGGCCAACATTGCCTGTGGCGCCGGTAACAAGGATGGTCATGGAATTTCTCCTGTTGGGTTGCTTGACAGGCCCAATATGTGTGGCTCACAAACAGTCAAACAGGCCGAAATTTTAGACGTACCGTCTCACTGGTGGAACACTCATGGATCTTCTGGCCCTGACCGATTTCAACCTCGTTGCCCGCCATGGGGGTTTCGGCAAAGCGGCAAGGGCCACCGGCCGGCCCAAGGCAACGCTGTCCCGGCGGGTTGGAGACTTGGAGAGCAGCCTTGACCTGCGCCTGTTTGAACGGGGTGCGCGCAACCTGAAGCTCACCGAGGAAGGGCGAGCACTCTTCGAGCGGACGGGGACCTTGCTCGCCGAGCTGGACGAGACGGCCGCCGAGATCGCCTCGGGCGGCCAAAGACCCAAGGGCAGACTGCGGATCAGCGCACCTCTGCATTTTTCTCAAACCGCGATGGGAAGGATCGCCGCGGGATTTACCCTCAAGCATCCCGAGGTGAGGCTTGAGGTCACGACGGAGGACAGGGCTGTCGACATGATCGAGGAAGGTTACGACCTGGTGATCCGGGTCAATCCGAAACTCGACGAAAGCCTGGTCGGACGGGCGTTTCTCCGCGACCGCCTGGTCGTTGTGGCGAGCCCGGACCTTCCTCGTACGACCGGTGGGCAGGCCGCTCCTGGCGTTGCACGCGGCACAGGCGAACGCCAGACATGGCACGTGAAGGACCATGGTGGCCGCTCGACGATTGCGGTTGAGCCTGTCCTTGCTCTGTCGACGCTGATCATGGTGCGGGATGCGGTGCGGGCCGGCGTCGGTGTTGGACGTCTCCCAATTTCCCTGGTGAGCCACGATTTGGCTGACGGCACCCTGGTGAATTGGGGGGACATCGATGGCCCGGAGATCGCTCTTTGGACGCTCTACCCCTCCCGGCGGCTGCTCAGCGTGCGCGTGTCGGCGTTCCTGGATTTTCTGAAACAGGCCTTCCCGAATGGGACGCCGGACGAACTGGCCGCCTATATCGGCAGGTGATGCCCGGCCGCTTTCGCCGGCAAGAACCTTTATTTTTCGCGGAATGATTTCCGGCGGAACAAGTTGGGGTGACGAAAATTACCTTGTCACCCTTACAAGAGGAGGACGTCGTGAAAGGCTTGGGCAGTCTCCTTGCCGAACTGTCAGCCAGCTGGCTCAAGCGCCGCAAGGCGCAGGCGCCCACTGTCGTGAACACAGTCAAACCCCGCCCCGCCCATCAGGCGCCGCGGCAACGTGCCGCCCACAAACCCAAAACACCGTCCACCCGCGACGTCTCCTCGAACATGTGAGCCGCGCGGACAAGATGGGGTCGCCCAATGCCATTGGGAGGTATCGGCAACTCTCACGCCGGATTGATTGGCATCGACGAAACCTTTGAGCGGCCATAGGCGTTTATCGCTTCAGCCCTATCGAGGTGGTTCCAATGCAAACGGCATGGTTCTCGAAGCCTGTGGCGGTTTCGGTCGGCGTCACCGGTTCCATCCACCATCTGTCCAACACACAGCAGGCCATTGATTTGCTCACCACACATTGGCGTGACGCAGGCAGCCCGAAGCATCAGTCCGCGCTGCGCGCCTGTCGGCGGGCGACGAGCGGCGATGTCGCCCCCGACGTCGCCAGGGCGGCGCTCGTCGAGGCCGCGCGTGAAGCCCACATCCTGATCGAATAGAGTGTCGATTGAATCGGCCAACGTCGATGCGGCTGCTATAGTCGCGCATCCCCTCCTTGGAGACCCCACCATGACCCTGAACACACGCAAGCTCGGCAGCCAGGGGCTGCAGGTCTCGGCCATCGGCGTCGGCTGCATGGGCATGAGCCAGTCCTACGGCCCGGCCGACGAGGCCGAATCCATCGCCACGCTGCACCGTGCCATCGAACTCGGCTGCACCTTCCTCGACACCGCCGAGGTCTATGGCCCTTACGACAACGAAGCCCTGCTTGGCCGGGCGCTGAAGGGCAAGCGCGACCAGGTGACGATCGCCACCAAATTCGGCTTTCGCATCGAAAACGGCAAGCAGGTCGGAACCGACAGCCGGCCCGAACACATTCGAGAGGTCGTGGAAGCCTCGCTCGGCCGCCTCGGAACCGACCATATCGACCTGCTCTACCAGCACCGCGTCGACCCCGCGGTGCCCATGGAGGATGTCGCGGGCGCCGTCGGCGAACTCGTCGCGCAAGGCAAGGTGCGCTTCTTCGGCCTGTCGGAGGCGGGTGCGGCCAACATCCGCCGGGCGCATGCCGTGCATCCGGTGTCGGCCGTGCAGAGCGAGTATTCGCTGTGGGAGCGCAATCTGGAGCCGGAGATCATCCCGCTGCTTGGCGAACTCGGCATCGGCCTGGTGCCGTTCTCGCCGCTCGGCCGCGGTTTTCTCACCGGCCAGGTCAAGCGCGCGGAAGACTATCCCGACGGCGATTATCGCCGCAACGACCCGCGCTACCAGGGCGAAAACTACGACGCCAATGTTGAGGCGGCCGCCAAGGTGAGCGACATCGCCGCTGCCCGCGGCGTCAAGCCCGGCCAGGTCGCGCTGGCCTGGCTGCTGGCGAAGGGCGACGGCTTTGGCATCGACATCGTGCCGATCCCCGGCACTAAGCGCACAAAATACCTGGAAGAGAACGTCGCCGCCGCCGCCATCAAACTCGATGCCGCCGAGATGGCCGCGCTCGACGCAGCGCTTGCGCCGGGAAAAGTCTCCGGCCCGCGCTACACCGAGCGGGGCATGGCGATGGTCGATCGGTAGGGGTGCCTGCTCCAGCGTCCGCGACGGTCTCGCCAAGGTCGTTCCGAATAGACAAGGCTACCGAAAGCCCAGATGCTTCCGATAGCAGTGGGTTTCCACGGTGAACCTGCCGGCGACATCGTCCGGCAGCCAAAGTGCGTCTTCGAAGGTGCGGCTCAAGCGCCACCCTTCGCGGGCATAAAATCTCTGCGCGCGGAGATTTCCCGCCGTGCAGAAAAGCTCGGCCTCCGCCACGCCTTGTTCGGACAAGAGATGCTCGGCGCGTAACAGCAGATCGCGGGCGGTCCCGCTTCCCCGTGCTTGCGGGCTTACATAGAGTTTCACCAGCTCCGCTCCGTTGATGGAGACGAAGCCAAGCAATTCATCGGCTGCCGCCACATGGAATGCATCGGCGGATTGCTCCAGCCACAGCGAAAAATGCGCGGGCGTTCGGTACGCCAGGATTTCGGCCGGAATCAGATGCGCATGGGCATCATGCCAGCCCTGGTGCCATAGTTGCACGATCGCCGGCTGGTCGGCTTCTTGGGCTGGGCGAATTTCAAGCATTCCTCACCGCCTGCAAAAGTCTGGGATCTGCCGCGCCAGGGTCATTTGCCGCTTCCGGCATTTCCAAGAATTACAATCCGCTGCATCATCCCTGGCTTTGCGAACATCTCAGAGCGTTCGCGCGCCATGCCTGTCCAGCGTGCTCGGGGCGTTGACCGCAAATTGCGCAGCGAAAGCCCTGATGTAAGCGGGCCGAGCTTCACCGCGCGCCACATAGGCAGCAAGGTTTTGATATTCGTCCAAAATGCCCGACATTCTTAGTCGCAGCAGCACCGATACCATCAACAGATCGCCCGCGCTGAATGCATCGTCGAGCCACTCGGCGGCGCTCAGGCGAGCCGAGAGCCTGTTGAGACAGGCGCGAACACGATCCTTCACCAATGGCAAACGCTCCTCGCTCCAGGGCTTGTCAGCTTCGAATATCTTTGCCGTCGTTAATTCGAGGATCGGCGGCTCGACTGTGTTAAGTGCGGCAAACATCCAGGTGATCGCACGCGCGCGGGCATCGCGATCGCCGGGCAGCAGGCCCGCGTGCTGCTCGGCAAGATGAAGGATGATCGAGCCGGTCTCGAACAGTGAGAGAGAACCCTCCTCATAGGTGGGGATCTGGCCAAAGGGCTGGAGTGCCAGATGGCCAGGCGCCTTCATCTCCGCGAAGGAAACAAACCGAACCTCATAAGGCTGCCCTGCTTCTTCGAGCGCCCAGCGAACGCGCGTATCGCGCGCCAGTCCCTTGCCGCGATCGGGCGATCGCTTAAATGCCGTGATGGTGATTGTCATCGCATCGTTCCTGATTGGGTGAATTCTTCGGCTCCCTATCGTGAAGACGAATGGGCCTCCCGGAAATCGACATCGGTCTGAACTATTTTCCGCAATTCGTGCCTGGCTTGTCGACCCCGACACTGCCGAAGAAGGCGAAGGCAGGGCCTAACCCGCCGCTGCCGCCGTGACCTTCTTGGACGCGGCCCGCTGTCGCCGCATGCGCCGTTTGGCGACAAGCTTGAGCGCGACCGGCGGCTCGTTTGACAGCGCGCCCAGCACGGCGTCGACCATGCCATGCGCCACGAAATCCGCGTTCATGTCACGGGCCAGTTTGTCGGCCGTCTCCTTGTCCTCAGCAGCGGCCTCCGACCAGAACACGATTCCCACCCGAAGTGCGGCCTTCGCGCGCTTCAGCCGGCGAACCAGGAAACGGGCGTGCTTGACGGAATCCCGGTTCAGGAATCCGACCACGACGGTGTCGACGGTTTCGAGCTCAAGGCGGCGAATGCTGGCGGGCTCCATATCTGCAAAGCCGGCTTTCGATACCGTCGCGCCCTGAACCTCCAGCACCTGCGCCAGCATCGCGGCGGCGGCGTCGTCGAGCTCGCCACGCCCACCGGCGCAAAGCACGGACATATCCGTGCCATCGGGCAGGTCGGTCTCGTCTTCCCCGTTGGGATCGCCATCGTCGCTCGCCTCTGCAGCCACGGGCGGCTCCTCCTCCTCGCCTGCCTCCTCCTGCGCGCTGTCGTCGAGATTGGCTACCAGCATCAGGGCACTGGCCGCCACCTGCCGCCTTTGCAAATCGCCCATGACGCCGCGCACACGGTCCTGTTCGCCCAGCAGAAGCGCCGGAATGGCAACCTTGTCATAGAATTCGACCAGATATTTCTCCTCCAGCATCTCCTCGGCATGATCGGTGGCTTCTTCCGGATCGCCGGCCAGCAGCCGCTGGTACAGGCGCGCATGGGGTTCGAGCACGGGCTCGTTGCCGAACAGCACGTCGAGGAATTCAAACTGCGGCACGTGCCGGCCCAGCACCACCAGGCAGACGGTGAGCGGTGTCGACAGGATCAGCCCGAGCGGCCCCCAAAGCCACGTCCAGAAAATCGCCGCGACGATGATCGCCAGCGGCGACAGTCCTGTCCGCGAACCGTAGAGCCAGGGTTCGATGACATTGCCGGTGATCAGCTCCATCACCACGAACAGGGCGGCCGTCCACAGCACGAGCGACCAGCCCGGCGCAACGGCCAGCGCCAGGAACAGCGGCAACAGCATGCCTATGATGGGGCCGATATAGGGAACGAAACGCAGCGCCAGTGCCAGCAGCCCCCACAGCAGCGCATTGGGAATACCGAGGGCCCAGAGCCCGATCGCGATCGGTATGGCGTAGACGATGTTGACGACCAATTGCATCAACAGATAGCGGCCCACCCGCTTGGCGGCATCCTGAAGCGCTTCAGTGGTGCGGTGGAGGTCGCCATAGCCGACAAGCCGGATGAAGCGGTCGCGCAAATCCTCCCGCTCGAGCAGCATGAAGATGACGACGACGATGATCAGCCCGGCCGACCCAAGCGGGCTGATCAGCGGTCCAACGATGTTCTGCAGGACCTGGAGCGGCCTTTCTCGGGCGACGATCTCGACAGGCACCGGCTCGCGCGCAGGCTTTTCCGGGGTGGCAGCCGGCAGCGAGGGGTCCTGCCTGTCGATCTCCTGGCCGACCCGCTCGACCACCTTGCTCAGTCTGGCAAGGATCCCGCCCCCCACCCCGGTTTCCTTGAGCGAGCGGATCTTGGTCAGGATGTTGGTCTGGTAGACTGGGATGTTCTGCGCCAGTTCGCTGACCTGCGTGGCGACGATGAAGGAGAACAGGCCAAGGGCCGCGAAAGCGCCGAGCACGCTGGCAATGACGGCGGCAATTCGGGGGATACCGACCTTTTTAAGAGCTGAGACAAGCGGCGCCAGGGCGAAGGTCAGCAGCAGCGCGATCGCGATCGGCAGGAAAACCTCGCGCCCGAAATACAGTGCCGCCACTGTCGTGACGATGGCCGCCACATTTGGCAATGAGGTTCGCGGATGAAGCGCGGCCGCTGAAAGGGCGTCCCCCGGCCCATCAGCCGGTGACGCCGTGCCGTTTCGACGATTGGCCACGTGATGCCTCCCTGCCAAATGCCATGATCGGGCATATAGAGCCGACGTGCAACTTTAGCCAACGGTGAAATACACCTCACTCAACAGGCAATGATCCGGCCCGCGTCGGCCGCTCTCAACGCGCGGAATGGAAGTCAGGCTCGCTCGTTCGGATCAGCGCGCCGCATGCCTGGCCAGCGCGTGCTCGATCAGCACGTCGATGGTTTGGCTGTAGCCGATGCCTGATGCCGCCAGCGCCTTGGCGTACATCGAGATGTCGGTGAATCCGGGAATGGTGTTGACCTCGTTGACGAGCAGGCTGCCATCGGCGCGCAGAAAGAAATCGACGCGCGCCATGGCTTCGCAGCCAAGCGCCTGGAATGCCCGCCGCGCCATATCCCTGGCCTTCTCGGCCACATCGGCCGGGATATCGGCGGGCACCTTGACCAGCGCGCCGTCGGCATCGAGATATTTGGCCTCATAGGTGTAGAAGCCATGCTTGCCGGCCGGAATGATCTCGCCGGGCAGCGACACCGTCAGCGACCCGTCGGCGCGCTCCAGCACCGAGAACTCGATCTCGCGACCCTCGACGAATTCCTCGATCAACACTTTGCCGTCGTAGCGGAAAGCCGTGTCGATGGCCTGCTCGAAGCCGTCCCTGTCATTCACCTTGCTGACCCCGAAGGACGAGCCCTGGCGCGCCGGCTTGGCGAAGAACGGCAGGCCGAGCATCCCGGCAATCTCCTGGAAGGAATGCTTGCCGTTTCGATGCACGGTGACGGAGCGGGCAACCGCCAATCCCGCCTCGCGCATCAGCCGCTTGGCGACATCCTTGTCCATGGCGGCGGCCGAGGCGAGGATGCCGCAGCCGACATAGGCGACATCGGCGACCTCGGCATAGCCCTGCACCGAGCCGTCCTCGCCGAACGGCCCGTGCAGCACCGGGAACACGACGTCGATGGGGGGCAGGTCAGGCCGCGTACCGTCCGGCGACACGGCAGCCAGCCGGCCCTTGCCGCCGGGCAACAATGCAACCTCCGGGCCGTCTTCGGATGCCGGCGCCCCTGCCGCGTCATCAAGTTGTTGCAGCAGCCATCTGCCGCTTCGCGAAATAGCGATCGGCACGATGTCGTAGCGCGTCCGGTCGATCGCCTTCAGCACATTGGCGGCCGACAGGCGCGACACGTCATGCTCGGCCGAACGCCCGCCATAGAGGATGGCCACTCTTGCCTTACCGGTCATCGAAATCCCTCGACTGTCAAAAAATCAAATGGCGACGGCAATGCCGCGATTGGCGAAGAAGCGATCGAAATCGGCTGGCGCCAACACTGCGTCTGCCTGTGTGGCGGGGTCATGGCCGGACGGGTTGTGGAAGCGGAAACCCTGGTTGGATGCCGCCGTGACCAGCACCAGATGACCGCCCTTCGAGGGCGGCTCGCGCTCGGGCCAGCGGATCGAACTGCTGACCGACGCGATGAAGAAGCGCGTCCGCTGCATGATCGCCGGAATCTCCGCCGTCGCGACATTGGTCACCACCTCGGCCCGGAGTCCAAAAACCTCTTTCACGAAGCTGACGAAGGGCGCGTAGACCAGCCCCTTGATCGATCCCCCGTTGACGACATAGCCGCCATATAAGGTGCAGCGCCTGGCAAGCTCGATCGTCGGCACGATCTCGCCGCGGCTTGCCAGGATCATCTTCAGGCACGCCATGCCGCAGATGTTGGCCGCCCAGACCGCATACTCATCAAGGGTTTCCGCCCCGGATCGCCTCCACAGCGGATCGCGCCTGAGCGCAACATCCGCGCCGTCGGCGAGCACGTCCAGCGTCAGGTCGGGCGTCTCCCACTGGCTGAAAAACGGCACGGTTTCAGGCAATGGGCTCATGCGGACTCCTCGGGGGGCTGGTCCATCTTGTATACGAGGATACGAGATGGATGAAAAGCCGCTTAGGCCCGTTTGGCGAGCCGTGCGCCGCCGCCTACTCGGCCTTCGTCCAACCGAAAACCAGCCATGCATATTTCGATTTTTCGTCGGGTTCGACAGTGTAGGTCATCTGCATGTCGCCGTCCTTGGCGTAGATATCCAGCCGGGGCGCGGTCTCCAGCTTGAGCCACGCCGAACTCTTGCTGAAGGACCAGGCTCCGCACCAGACGCAAGGCCCCGACGTCGGATCACCCGGCTGATGAAAATTGTAGCGGCCGTCCGCCGTGATCTCCAGATAGTCGAACGCCCCGTAAAACGCGGTCACCGTCTGCTGGAATTCATTGGCGGCCGCTTCCTGTTCCGGTGTCGGCGCATCCTTCATATCGCGCGGCGGCCGGATGGCCCCACCGTTCAGTTTCCATTTGCCGACAAAATCCTTCTCGGTCGGAAGATATTCCTCCTGCGCCTGCGCCGATGAAACATAAGCAAAAGGTGATATACTTGTGAGGCCAACGGCCCCGATCGCAAATAAAAGCGTGGCGGCACAGATCGCCCTTGTTGGGTTTTGCATAAAAAATATATCTCCACGGGGGTAAGGGGAGTTTTATTGAGGATTTTGCAGCGCGCGTTGCTTCGATACCGATTCCCGCTCGCCATTTGCACGGTTAGCATCGTGGCCACCAATCTGGCAACGCAAAGCAGCCTCTCTCTCCAGCATCGCCCCATGCGGCCGCGATCCCGGCCGGCTGAATATCGGCAGCTTAGAAGGTGATCTTCACCGAAGCGGCGCTGCGACTATGCGGGCCGTGATGGACGGCCTCGATGTTGTTGCCGTCGGGATCGAGCAGGAAGGCGGCGTAATAGCCGGGGTGATAGGGCCGTTCGCCCGGTGCGCCATTGTCCGTGCCGCCAGCCGCCAGCCCGGCCTTGTAGAAGGCGTCGACCATGGCGTGGTCCTTTGCCTGGAAAGCCAGGTGATGGCGGCCGGTGAGTTTTCCCTGTGCGGCCCGGCTGTCGGCAGTGGAGACAAACAGCTCGTCGGCCCAGAAAAAGTCGGCGCCGCTGCCGCCAATCGGGGCATCGAGCGCCTGCAGGACCGCCTCGTAGAAACGCCGGCTGGCCGCAAGGTCCCTGACCACCAGTTGGATGTGGTCGATGAGCCGGCCGCGATGCAATTCCTGGGTTTCCATGAAAACGCCTCCTCGTGTGGGTTCGAATTTAGGTTCGGACAGGGCGTCGTCAATGCGGATACTCCTTCCGTCCAGCAAACAAAAGGCCCGCTGGGAGGGGATCCAGCGGGCCTTTGGAAAGCATCTCTAGCCTTCAGAGGTCTGAGGGGGATCAGACCTGGTAAGAACCTTTGTTGGCCGCGGAGGTTCCACCCGAACAGAAAAATGCCAACGCCCGGTCGAAACCGCGGAATTCGAGCGGTGGAGGCGATTTCTTTCGCGAGACCACTCTCAGTTTGGAACTTTCCGCTCGCAACCGGGTTTGGTGGCGCGGTGGGAGGAATTGCGATTGGATTGTTTTCAGAGGCTCGAAGCGCTTGTCGACAGCGCCGGTGTCGACGATATCGAGGAAGCAACCGCTCTGCTGCGCCGGTTCAAGGGCAGGTCGCGCGAGGTCGCGGCAGCCATAGATGAGTTCATGCTCGATTTCATGACGTTGGTCTTCGTCGTCGAAAACGGCGAAGAAGGTTTCGAAAAGCCGGTCCGCAAGCTCGCTCGCACCAGGCTTTCAAAGCTTGAGCGGCTGGTGACTGTAACGGCGGAGGCAAAGCCGGCTTCCGGCGCCGGCCTATCCCTTCAGGATGGCGGCTAGCCTGGGAATGCCTTCGCTCACCGCGCGCCGGTCGGCGAGCGTGAAGGACAGCCGCAGCGTGTTGCGCCCGGTGCCGTCGGCATAAAACGCGCTGCCCGGCACGAAGGCGACGCGCGCCTCCTTGACCGCCCGCGCCAGAAGCTCGGTGGCGTCGGCCCCTTCCGGCAGCGTCACCCAGACGAACATGCCGCCTTCCGGATGGCTCCAGGTCACGCCTTCCGGCATGTGGGCTTCCAGTGCCGAGAGCAGCCCGTCGCGGCGCTCACGATAGGCGCCGATAAGTTTTTCCACCTGGCCGTCGAACACGGCTTCGGCGACGCGATGCATCACCACCTGGTTGATCGACGGGCTATGCAGGTCGGAGGCCTGCTTCATCAGCACCAGCTTCTCGACGATTTGGCGCGGCGCGCACACCCAACCGACCCGCATGCCCGGCGACAGGATCTTCGAGAACGAGCCGCAATAGAGCGTGCGCGCCTTGTCGATACCGCCGGACCTGATGCAGTCGAGCGCCAGGATCGGCGGCTCGCCTTCGCCGTCATAGCGCAGCGCGCGATAGGCGGCATCCTCGATGACGGCGATGTCGAGTTCGCCGGCAAGGTCGAGCACCGCCTCGCGCTGCTCACGGTTCAGCGTGTTGCCGGTCGGGTTGGCGAAATCCGGCACCAGATAGGCGAACTTGGCCTTGCCGCCATTTGCAGCCGCCGCCGCGCGATAGGCATCGGGCGTCATGTTGCCGCCGGCCGGGGTCAGCCGATCGTAGCGAGGCTCATAGGCGTTGAAAGCCTGCAGCGCGCCCAGATAGGTCGGCCACGTCACCAGCGCGGTATCGCCCGGCGACAGGAACAGTTTGCCGAGATAATCCAGCGCCTGCTGCGAGCCGGAGGTTATGAAGATGTTGGCCTCGTCACAGGCGACGCCGAGCTTGCCCATCTGCCCGGCGAGCCAGCGCCGCAACGGCAGATAGCCTTCCGAGACCTGGTACTGCAGCGCCGCACCCGCCTCGGCGCCGCCGAGCACCGAAGCATAGGCGTCGCGGATCGCCTCGGCCGGGAACAGCGCGGGATCGGGAATACCGCCGGCGAACGAGATTATGTCTGGCTGGTCGAGCAGCTTCAGGAGCTCGCGGATTTCGGACGCTTTCATGCGCGATGAGCGCGAGGCCAACAGATTCATAAGGGTCACGACACGCCTCCCCAGACGCTGCAATATAGGTCAACTTGGCTGACCTATATCAGTCTTTGCCGGCGCTTTGAATAGGGCTGAAAGCCGTCCGCTATGCGCCAGCCGCTGTCCGGGCGGGACGGGGCGGGAAACTACAAGGTTCTCTTATAGCCGAGATGGCTGCCGGTGAAGCCGAGGCTCTCATAGAAGCGGTGCGCGTCAGCGCGCGACCTGTCGGTGGTCAACTGGACGAGGCCGCAGCCGCGCACCCGGCACGCATCGATCGCCCATTCGATCATCAGCCTGCCGACGCCCCCCGAGCGCCGGTGGCCGGCAACCCGAACCGCCTCGATCTGCCCGCGCCACGCGCCCTTGCGCGAGAGCCCGGCAAGGAAAGAAATCTGCAAGGTGCCAATCACCTCGCCGCCCTCGACAGCCACCGCCAGCAGTTGACTGGGATCGGCGTCGATGGCGTTGAAAGCATCGACATAGCCTTGCGCCAGCGGCAAGGAAGCGTCCTCGCGGCCGGCGCCAAGCGGATCGTCGGCCAGCATCGCGACGATATCAGGCAGGTCGGAGGCCTGCGCACGGCGGAAGGTGATCATGGTGTCGAGATATCGCGAGGCGGCGGCAGCGGCAAGATTTGAATACGCTCCCACTAGGCGCTGGCTAAACTTCGCCCTCATACGCCAGCTGCGCCTGCGTCAGCGCGTCATCAAGTCTCGCACCCTCGGCATATCTAGCCAGATTCTGCGGCCGCTCCACACCGGGCAGCAGCCTCGGACACGGCTCGGTGGCGCCGACCACCATCCGCACCGGGATGACGCCGGCCCACACCGGATGCCCGTAATCCTCCTCGTCGTCGCCGACGCCCTTGGCGCGCACTTTGGCCGACGCCTCCTCGATGCGCATTCCGATCACCATCGTCGCCTTGGCCTCCTGCACCGAGATCGGCCGCAAGGTCTCGCTCCGGCCGGGATAGAAGCGGTCGACGACTCCGGCCAGCGCCTTCAGTTTCTCATCAGGTTCGTCGATGATCCGCGCCGTGCCGAAACACATCGCCGAGCGGTAATTGGCGGAATGGTTGAAGCCCGAGCGCGCCAGCACCAGCCCGTCGAGATGCGACACCGTCAGACACGCCGGCGTGCCGCCGCGCAGATAGCGCAGCATGCGGCTGGCCGACGAGCCGTGCCAGTAGAGCATGTCGTCCTCGCGCCAGTGGATGGTCGGCGTGCAATAGGGCTGGCCGTCGAACGTATAGGCGACATGGCACAGAAGCCCGGCATCCAGCACCGCGAAGACTGCCGCATGGTCGTAGCTGCCGCGCTCGTGCAGGCGCTTGACGCGGTTGCGGCTGGTGGTCGGAAAGCTGGCTGGCGTGTCGTTCACGGCTTGCATCCTTGGTTGTTGTCTGCCAACCATGCGCCATGACATTGGTTGATAAAAGAACCAATCCGATGAAGAAAAAACAGACCAATTTGCCGGATTGGTCGGCGCTGATCCCGGTCCTGCCGGGCGACGGCCCGCGCAGCCGCGAGCTTTATGCGGCGCTCAGGCGGCTGATCGAGACCGGCGCGCTGGCCGCCGGGGCCAAATTGCCGACCACCCGGGATCTCGCACAGCGCTTCGGCCTGTCGCGTTCGGCGGCGGTTGCCTGTTTTGAAATCCTGGTCTCGGAAGGCTTCGCCGTCGCCAGGATCGGTGCCGGAACCTTCGTCGCGCCTGACGTGCCGCATCTGCCGACAACACTGGTCAAGGCGCGTCCGCCGGAGATCGACGCAGCCACCTCGCTGCCCTGCGGCCTTGGCGTGGCGGTGTCCGATCCGCGCACGCTTGATTTGTTTCGCATCCTTCTGTCGCGCCACCTCGCTCGCCCCGGGCCGGAGCATTTCCGCTATGGCGATCCCCGTGGCGGCCTGCCGCTGCGCACGGCAATTGCCACCTATCTCAGGACCGCACGCGGCGTGCGCTGCGACGCCGGCCAGATCGTGCTGACTTCGGGCACGCAGCAGGGGCTGGATCTTCTGGTGCGCGCCGCGCTCAGCCCCGGCGATGCCGTCTGGATCGAAAACCCCTGTTACCCGATGGCGCAGGCCGTGCTGGCCGGCAGCGGCGCCAGGGTTTTTGGGGTACCGGTCGACGCGGAAGGGCTCGATCCCGAGATCGGCGAAAGCCTGTGCTCCAAGGCGCGCGCGGCCTATGTCACGCCCTCGCATCAATATCCGCTCGGCGTGACGATGACGATGCGCCGCCGTCTCGCTTTGCTCGACTGGGCGCGGCGCAACGATGCCTGGATCATCGAGGACGACTACGACAGCGAGTTCCGCTATGCCGGCCCACCGCTGACCTCGCTGCAGGGCATGGACGGTTCAGACCGTGTCGCCTATCTCGGCACCTTCTCGAAAATCCTCTTCCCCGGCCTGCGCATCGGCTATGTCGTGGTGCCCGAAGCGCTGCTCGATGCCGTGATGGCGGTCAGGGCGCGCTCCGACCGCTTCCCCTCGACGCTGGCCGAAGGCGCGCTGACCGACCTGTTGAACGAAGGCCATTTCGCCGCGCATCTCCGGCGCGTGCGCCGCCGCGTCCAGGCCGCGCGCGACGTCCTGGTCGCCGGCCTCGAGGCGCATTGCGGCGATGCCCTCGAAGTAACCGTGCCCGAACAGGGGCTGCATTTGATGGCGACGCTGAAGGACGCCGGGCCGGACACCGCGATCGTCGAGGCGGCGAAGGCGGCGGGTGTCGGCGCCAGGGCCTTGTCCTCAATGTTCATCGGCGGGGCGCCCCGGCAAGGTCTGGTGCTGGGTTTTTCGGGGTTTTCGGACGAGGAGTTGATGGCCGCGACGGTGCGACTGGGTGGGGTGGTTCGGCAGCAAGCCCGGTGAGCCAACGAGAACCGCCTCATTGGTGCGCCGGCATCGAACTGTAGAGCCCCTCAATCCCCCTCCGCTGGCCCGGCCTTGCCGCACTGCGCCAGCACCTTGCCGATGGCCGCACTGGAGCCCTTCAGCGGAAAGCTGATCTCGCCATATTTGGCTGAACTGACCGACACATCGCCCTTCCCTCGCAGCAGGTCGAGCAGCGGATCGGCTTTCGCCAGATTGACCACGAAGTAGTTGTACATGGCCTCCAGCTGCAGCGTCTTCGTTACCGTCTTGCCGTCGGCCTTGAACGCGAACGAACCGCTGATGCCAGGCTCCAGTTGCTGGCCGGTGGCACCGAGATCGTAGCTCAGCACCGGCGTGTCGAAACAGGTCAGCATCAGATGCGCATCGCCTTTCGGCCCGCCGCAGACCGAGGCGGTCAGCACGCTGCCGCCCTCGTCTTCCTCCATCTTGGCGCTCCAGCCACCGCACGACGCGGCAAACGCCGGCTGCGCGGCCTGCAGGACCGCAACCGCACCGACGACGACGAGATGTCCAGCTCTCATGACTCCCCCCAATTGACTGCCTCCAGGGCATTTGCAGCGCCCGTCGGCAGCATATAGGAAAAGCGATCCGATGGCATGCCCGTTGCGGCAACCAGTCCTGTTTCGCGGAGAGTTGGATTGAAAGCCTGCGTTCGCCTGTGTCTGTCCTTTGCCGCCCTGCTGGCCTCGCCGCTCACCGCTCATGCCGAGTGGAAGCCGGTCGAGAAGATCGAGCCCTACGCGATCTCGGGCCGGTCCGGCGCCGAACTCTACCGCTCGATCGGCGAGAAAGGGCCAAAGCTCGGCATTGCCCGTGCCATCGCCTACACCAATTTCAAGCTGACCTGGGGGTTAAGGGACTACCGGCCCAGGGGCAAGGACTGCGTGCTGACGGCCGGGCGGCCGAAGCTGATCGTCACCTACACCTTGCCAAAACCCTCCGGCTCCCTGCCGCCCGCCGTCCAGAAGAACTGGGAAACCTTCATCGCCGGCGTCGCCGCCCATGAGAAGGTGCATGGCGCCAGCATGGTCCAGATGGTCCACGATATCCAAGCCGCTACGGACGGCCTGACCGTCGCCGACGATCCCAAATGCAGCAAGACAAGGGCCGAGGTGGTCAAGCGGCTCGACGCGATTTCGAAGGCGCGTGTGCAGGCAAGCCGAGATTTCGACCGCGTCGAATTCGGCGATGGCGGCAATTTGCAGAAACTGGTTTTTTCGCTCGTGACCGGCCCCTGACTGGCGCAGCCTCCAATCCGAAGTTGGCGGCAGTGCTATCTCGACCGCTGGCGCCCGCGCTCTCCGCCGCTTCGCCCCAGCTCACCGCGTTTCCGCACTCGCCCGCAGCTCCGCGCGCTTCTCGTCCGATACCACTGCCAGATCCAGCACCTGCTGCAATTCGGCGGCATGGCGGAAGGACGGTTCGGCTTGCACGCCGGATCGCACTGCGTCAGTGAAACGCTGGTAGTTGGTCGGCACCGTGCCGGCGTCGAGCTCTTCCCATATAGCGTTCTCGACGTTTTCGCCGATGCAGGCCTTGAGCGTCGAACCATCGAGATTGTGCACCACTTCGATGCCCCCCTTCTCGCCATAGATGCGCAGACGCAGCTCGTTGAGATGGCCTGTTGCCCAGCGGCTGGCATGCACCACGCCGAAGGCGCCGTTGGAAAAGTCCAGCGTCATGGCGAAGCTGTCATTGGCGTCGAGCCCGTAGTCGCCGATGCGGTTGCCGGGCGCCTTGTCGAAGGCGCGCAGCCGGCAGAAGACATGGTCGATGTCGACCGCGGCGCCATAGCTGGCGAAATCGAGGATGTGGATGCCGACATCGCCAAGCACGCCATTCGAGCCGTGGCCGCGCGACAGGCGCCACAGCCATTTCGGATCGGTGCGCCAGTCGCCCCAGAATTTCGACACCAGCCAACTTTGCAGATAGGACGCCTCGACATGCCTGACCATGCCGATCTCGCCCGCCTGCACCATCTGGCGAGCCTTCTGCAGCGCGGCGACGTTGCGATAGGTCAGGTTCACCATGTTGACGATGCCGGCGGCCTCGGCGGCGTCGGCCATCTCGGTCGCCTTGCCGAAGTTTTCGGCCAGCGGCTTCTCGCACAACACCGGCTTGCCGGCGGCGATCAGCGTCATGGTGGTCGGGTGATGGATGCGGTCGGGCGTGACATTGGCCACCGCGTCGAACTCGCCCCATGCCAGCGCCTCATCCAGCGCGGTAAAGCGGTTGGGAATGTCAAAGCTGTCGGCGAACTCGCCGACCCGGGCCGGATCGACATCGACCGCGCCGACAATGTCGACGCCGTCGATGGCGATGAAGCGCCGCGCATGTTCCTGCGCCATCCAGCCGGTGCCGAGTATCAAAAGCCGCATTCTTTGCTCCTTGGGGTGAGATGCCGGAGTCCCCCTCCCGATCGACGCCCTCAAATAGCGCGGATAATGCCGCCGTCGACCCGGATGTTCTGGCCGGTGATATAGCCGGCGCCTTCCGAAGCCAGGAAGGCGATGGTCGCGGCGATCTCTTCCGAGGTGCCGTAGCGCTGCATCGGCACGCTGTCGCGGCGCTCCTCGGTGGCCGGCAGGCTGTCGATCCAGCCGGGCAGCACATTGTTCATGCGTACATTGTCAGCGGCATAGGTGTTGGCGAAGATCTTGGTGTAGGCGGCAAGCCCGGCGCGGAACACGGCGGACGTCGGGAACATCGGGCTCGGCTCGACCACCCAGGCGGTCGAGATGTTGATGATGGCGCCGCCCTTCTGCTTGACCATCTGCGGCGCCACGATGCGCACCGGACGGATGACGTTCAGCAGATAGACATCCATGCCGGTGTGCCATTGCTCGTCGGTGATTTCGAGGATCGGCGCGCGCGGCCCGTGGCCGCCGCTGTTGACCAGCACGTCTATGCGGCCAAAGCGCTCCAGCGTCAGGTCGACGAGGCGCTGTAAATCTTCATTGGATTGGTTGGAGCCGGTGACGCCGAGCCCGCCCAATTCCCGGGCCAGCGCCTCGCCCTTTCCGGACGACGAAAGAATGGCGACCTTGAAGCCGTCCGCCGCCAGCCGCTTGGCCGCCGCCGCACCCATGCCGCTGCCGCCGGCCACCACCACAGCTACTTTTTCTACACTCATCGGATTTTCCTCTCAGGGTTGGCGGGCACCGCAAGCGGTGTTTTCGGGAGCTGAGCGTCGATATAGCTGGTTTTCCAAACCGGTTCGAACCAGAATGCTTGAAATCAACCTGTAGAAAAACTCCTGCATGCCCGAAACCTTCCTCAGCCTGCCGCCATTGAATGCGCTGCGCGCCTTCGAAGCCTCGGCGCGCCATCTCAACTTCCGCATCGCCGCCGAAGAGCTCAATGTCACGCAAGGGGCGGTCGCCCAGCACATTCGCGGGCTGGAAGCCGATCTCGGCACAAAGCTGTTCGAGCGGCTGCCGCGCGGCCTGGCGCTGACCGATGAGGGCCGCGCCTATGTCCCCAATATCCGCCGCGCCTTCGACCTGATCTCGGAGGCGACGCTGCTGTTGCGCCCCGAACCGGCACGGCTGACGATCAGCGTGACGCCGAGCTTCGCCACCAAATGGCTGATCCCGAGGCTGCACGACTTCGTCGCGCACAACCCGCTTGTCGACCTGCGCGTTCTGGCCAGCGAGAGCCTGTCGAGCTTCCAGGCCGATGGCGTCGACATCGCGGTCAGGCAAGGCCGCCCGCCCTTCGGCGCTGGGCTGATCGTCGACCTGTTGTTTCCCCAGCAGATCATCGCCGTCTGCAGCCCTGCCTTGCTGCCGGCCGGCACGGTCCAGATCGCGGCCACCGAAATCCAGCACCACGTCCTGCTGCACGATGCGCACAATCTGTGGCCGGAATTCATGGAAAAGGCGGTCGGCCTGAAGATGACGACCGAACTGAAACGCATGCGCTTCAACCAGACCAGCCTCGCCATCGATGCAGCCATCGCCGGCCAGGGCATAGCGCTGGCCAGCCGCTTCCTCGTAGCCGCTGATCTCGCCACGGGCCGCCTGGTTCAGCCCGTCAGCGGCGAAATGCGCGGCACGCAGGATTTTTATGTCGTGATGCCGAGAAAACAGCGCCACCCAGAGCCTACGCAAGCCGTGCGGCAATGGTTGCTGGATGCGGGAGAAAGGCCGCCGCTCTAGATCGGCAGCAAGGCGTCGGGCTTCACATTGGCGATCGAAGCGTAGGTGTGTGTCTCCCGCACCCCGGGCAGCGGCAGGATGACCCGCTGCAGGAAATCCTGGAACATCGCCATGTCGGCGATGCGCGCCTTGACCAGATAGTCGAAGCCGCCGACGACCATGTGGCACTCGATGATCTCGGGCGCCCGCAACACCGCCTCGGCGAAGCGGTCGAAGACATGGGGCGCCGTGTGGTCGAGCCGCACCTCGATGAAGACGAGTTGCGCCTGTCCGATCCTGGCCGGATCGAGCACGGCGCGCACCGCGCGGATGAACCCTTCGGCGAACAGCCGCTTGACCCGCTGCGCCGCACCCGTGGGCGACAGGCCGACCCGCCGCGCCAGATCGAGCGTCGTGCGGCGACCGTCCTCCTGCAACAAACGCAGCAGCGAGCGGTCGATGCGGTCGAGATCGTCCATTTCAGGATTCACACTTTTTGAGCAGAACAAACGTGATAATCACGCCAAAATAGAAAAAGCAGTATATTTCATCACGCTCCCGGATCGCAATACCGTTGTCGTGCAACCGACAACGAAAGCGGATCCCATGACATCAGCGATATCGACCTCCCGCAGCGCCCAGGCCAAGGGTGACATGCCCGTACTCATCCTGAGCGAGGCCGAGGTGAAAACCTGCATCGACCTGCGCCAGCTTCTCGACATGCTCGCCGGCGGCTTCAAGGCCTTGTCCGGCGGCAAGGTGGTCAATCCGGCACGGCCGCAGCTCGACATTCCGCAAGCCGGCTATTCGCTGGCGATGTCGGCATGGATGGCGGGCATGCATCTGACGGTGAAGATCGTCAACGTCTTCGAGGGCAACGTCGCCAAAGGCATCCCCAGCCACCTCGCCACCATCCATCTGTTCGACCCGCAGACGGGCATGCCGGTCTGCGTCATGGACGGCACCTACATCACCGCCGTGCGCACCTCGGGCTCGGCCGTGCTCTCGGTGCGTGAACTCGCCCGCCGCGAGGCCAAGGTCGCGACGGTGGTCGGCGCCGGTGTGCAGGCCGGCCAGCATCTCAATCTTCTGCCGCTGGTGCGCGACTTCACCGAGATCCGCGTCGTCTCGAAGGAATTTTCGGATGCCGAGGCGCTTGCCGCGCAGCATCCCGGCGTCGTCGCCGTCGCCGACATCGAGGCCGCGGTGCGCTCGTCCGACGTCGTCTGCCTGGCAACGCATTCCTATGCGCCGGTGATCTCGGCCGACTGGGTGCGGCCCGGCACTCACATCTCATCGGTCGGCGTCGCCCCGCCCGGCGGCGAACTGCCGGTCGAGCTTATCGGCAGGGCCAGCCTGTTCGTCGAGACCAGGGAGGCCTTTGCCCCGACGCCGGTCGGCTCCTGCGAACTCGCTGGCCTCGATCCGCAAACCGGAACCGAGCTCGGCGACATGCTGCTCGGGCGGCGGCCGGGACGGGTTAGCGCCGATCAGGTCACCGTCTACAAGGCCATGGGCGTTGCTATGGAGGACATGGTGGCGGCCGATCTCGCCTATCGCGAGGCGGTTCGGCGGGGAATGGGGCGTGTGGTTGCGATGTAGTGGGGGCTCAATTGTCGAAGCCAGCGCCGCCCGTCAATAGGATCGTCCTTCTCCCGTTTACAGCAGGGCTATCGCATATGGATTCTTGCGAAGAAGAACCCCCACCCTAACCCTCCCCACAAGGGGGAGGGAACGCTGCCGCGTGCCTTTAATTCTTCTTGGCGCCGAAAGACAGGCGATTCTCCTGGGTCAGCGCCAACGGAAGTCTCCCTCCCCCTTGTGGGGAGGGGTTAGGGGTGGGGGTCCGTGCCGGGCAGACATCTCAGGAATTCCATATGCGATAGCCCTGCCCTTGCGGGGAGAAGATGGCGGCAGCCAGATGAGGGGCGGCGCAGCCATCGAGAATGTTAGCCCCTACCCCTCCACCGTCTCCAGCACACTCAGCAATGTGCCTTCCATGTCAGGCTCGTCGCCGGAGCAGACGCACAGCATCTCGGCGTCGCCCTCGCCGACCGAGAGGTAGGCATGACCCATGGTGGAATCGATGTAGACGCTGTCGCCCTGTTTCAGCCGCACCGGCGCGTACTGGTCGGTGTGCAGTTCGATCTCGCCCTTGAGCACGATCAAAAATTCCTCGCCGGCATGCCTGGTCAGCGGGCCGAATTCCTGCGGCGTGCGGGCGCGTGCATAGGCGTGGATCGGCACCATGCGCTTGCGCACCAGATCGGTGGCCAGATAGCGGTAATCGTAGTTGCGGGTCAGCTGGCGCAGCGTGTTGGACTGCGAGGTCACCGAACGCCGGGTGCGCGCGGCCGGCTGCTTGCGGTCGCCGCTGAGCAGCTCGGTGACATGGATGTTCAGCCCCTCGCAGATCTGCAGCAGCTTGTCGTAGCTCAGCGACATCTGGTCGTTCTCGACTTTGGACAGCGTCGACACCGCGACGCCGGTCAGCGTGCTGACCTCCTGCAAGGTCCAGCCATGCGTTTTCCTCAAGCCGCGCAGACAATCACCGAGGTTCGGTTGCTCCGACATCGTCAGCTCCGTTGCGCGGCCCATCGAGCCGCCAGTCCACCCTAGGTAGTCCAACTCTCTGCCGCCATCAACAACACCAACAATTTTCTTATACGCTAAATATTGACTGGATACGAAATTATTTCTACCCCTAGGACATGCAGTCCAAGTCTCTCCAAAAAATCGTCGTCATCGGCGGCGGCATTGCCGGCCTTTCGCTGGCGGCGGCCGTGCAGTCCTGGGCCGAGATCACCGTGCTCGAGCGCGAGCCGCATCTCGGCTACCACGCCAGTGGCCGCTCCGCGGCGCTGTTTTCCGAAACCTATGGCAATGCGCTGGTGCGGGCGCTGTCGCTGGCCAGCCGGCAGGCGATCATCGATGGCGGCTTCGCCGCCTACCGGCGCGGCGCGCTGCACGTCGGCGGTGTCGAAGACAGCGCAGCCGTCGACCGCATGGCGGCCGAGATGCAGGCGCTGGTGCCGAGCGTGCGCCGCCTGTCGGCCACGGAAGTCACCGCGCTGGTGCCGGTCGTCGCCACGGCAACCACTTGCGGCGGCGTGAATGAACCCGGCGCGCTCGATGTCGACACGGGAAAGATGCTTGCGGCTTCAGCCTCCGCGCTCAAGGCCGGCGGCGGCGTGATCCGCACCGGCGAGGAAGTGCTGGAGATTTCCCGCGTCGGGAACGGCTTCCGCGTCGTGACCAATGCCGGCACATACGAAGCCGACATCGTCGTCGACGCCGCTGGCGCCTGGGTCGATGTCGTCGCCGGACTGGCGGGCCTTGCTGGCCTTGGGTTCCGGCCGAAGCGCCGCACCGCCTTCCTGTTCGATCCGCCCGCCGGCACCGACATCAGCGCCTGGCCGCTGGTGGTCGATTTGCATGAACGATTCTACTTCAAGCCCGATGCCGGCAGGCTGATCGGCTCGCTGGCCGACGAGACCGATTCCGAACCCTGCGACGCCTATCCGGAAGACATCGACGTCGCCATCGCCGTCGACCGCATCGAACAGGCGACGTCGCTGCGCATCGGCCGTCCGTCGACGCCCTGGGCGGGCCTGCGCACCTTTTCGCCCGACCGCACGCCGGTCATCGGTTTCGACACGCGCCTGCCCGGCTTCTTCTGGCTTGGCGGCCAGGGCGGCTACGGTTTCCAGGTGTCGCTGACGCTGGCGCGGCTGGGCTCAGTGCTGCTGCGCGGCCAGCCGCTGCCGGACGATCTCACGGCACGCGGTATCACCTTCGCCGCGCTTGCGCCCGACCGTTTCATCACCCCGGCGGCGACGCCATGAACTTCACCTCAACCCGTAAAGTGTCATCAGGAGCGTTTGCGATGAAATCCGTTCTGCGCGCAGTCCTTACCTCGTCCGTGCTGGCCTCGTCCGTCCTTCTTGGCGGACAGGCTTACGCCAAAACACTGGTCTATTGCTCGGAAGCCAATCCCGAGACCTTCAACCCGGCGATCGGCACGGCGGACTCCACCATGGATGCCGCCGCCAAGACGATCTTCAACCGGCTGGTCGAGTTCAAGCCTGGCACGACCGAGGTCGGGCCGGCGCTGGCCGAAAGCTGGGAGGCCTCAGTCGACGGCAAGATCTACACATTCCACCTACGCCACGGCGTGAAATTCCAGTCGAACGACCACTTTACACCGTCGCGCGAGTTTAATGCCGACGACGTGCTGTACACCTTCAACCGCCAGCGCGACGCCAGCAATCCCTACCACAAGCTCGGCGGCGGCGCTTACGAGTACTTCAACGCGCTGGGCATGGGCACGCTGATCGACAAGATCGACAAGGTCGACGACCACACCGTGCGCTTCACGCTGACGGCTGCCAATGTCACCTTCCTGCCCGGCATTGCGCTCGACTATCTCTCTATCCTGTCGTTGGAGCAGACTGAAAAGATGGTCGCCGCCGGCACGCCGGAACTGATCGATAGCGAGCCCGTCGGCACCGGCCCGTTCGTGCTGCAGGCCTATGTCCCCGACAGCCAGATCCGCTACGCCGCCAACAAGGATTATTGGCGCGGCCCGCCGAAGATCGACACTCTGGTCTTCGCCGTCACCCCCGAACCGACCACGCGCGTCGAGCGTCTCAAGGCCAATGAGTGCCAGGTCGCCGCCCCGCCCCCGCCAAGCGCCGTCGCCGATTTGCGCACCGATCCCGACATCACCGTGCTCGACCTCAAGGGCCAGAACATCGGCATTCTCGGCTTCAATGTCGAACATCAGCCGCTCGGCGATGTGCGCGTGCGCATGGCGCTGGCCAAGGCCGTCGACCGCAAGGCGATCGTCGACGCCGTCTATGTCGGCGCCGGCACGGTCGCCGGCAGCGTCGTGCCGCCGGCGCAGATCGGCGCCGTCACCGATGCCGGCATCGACTATGACCCGGATGGCGCGAAGGCCCTGCTGAAGGAAGCCGGCCACGAGAGCGACCTGAAAATCAGCCTGTGGGCGATGCCGGTATCGCGGCCGTACAATCCCAATGCCAAGCGCATGGCCGAGATGATCCAGGCCGACTGGGCGAAAGTCGGCGTCAAGGCCGAGATCGTCAGCTTTGAATGGGGCGAATATCTCAAGCGCACCGCGGCGGGCGAACAGGACGCCTACCTGCTCGGCGGCAGCAGCGACAATGGCGACCCCGACAACATGCTGAGCTACCTGCTGTCCTGCGACGGCGTGAAGGGCGGCTCCAACCGCTCGCGCTGGTGCGATCCGGCCTTCGAGAAGCTGCTGCAGGACGGCCGCGTCGCCGCCGATCCGAAACAGCGCGCCGACATCTATGCCAGGGCGCAAGCGATCGTGAAGGTCGAGGTGCCGGTGGCGCCGATCGCCCATTCGGTGGTGGCGATCCCGATCCGCAAGAGCGTGCTCAACTACGTGCTCGACCCCTTCGGCCGGCAGAACTTTGCCGCTGTCGATATGGCGGAGTGAAGCTTGGCGACCCTGCCCTCGGGCTCGGCCCGAGGACGCACCGACATCTATGAAACCAGCAATTTAGCGGCGAAAGCAGAATCCATGCGTGAAGACCTGAACGCCCTCCTCAAGACCTATCTCACCGATGGCGCGGTAGGCGCATCACTCGCATACTCCACTGGCGCCGCACCAACCGCCCTGACCGCCGGCCTCGCCGACCGGGAGCATGGCGTTGCCGTCTCGCCCGACCGCCTGTTCAAGATCGGCAGTTGCACCAAGACCTTCGTCGCCGCCGCATTGGTCAAGCTCGCTCAGGACGGCAAGCTCGACCTCGGCGCGCCGATCGCCTCCTGGTTTCCAGACCTCCCGGGAGCAAAAGACATTTCGGTGCGCCAGCTGATCAACCACCGCAGCGGCCTGCCGGAGTTCGAATATTACATTCCGATGGATCCGAGCCGGCAATGGACGCCGCAACAGCTGGTCGACATAGCCTTCGTTTCCGACAAGCAGAAGGCGCCAGGCGGGCCCGCCGTCTACAACAACACCGGCTATGTGCTGGCCGGCATGGTGATCGAGGCTGTCTCTGGCCAGTCGCTGGGCGGCTATGTCAGAAGCGCGGTGCTGCAGCCGCTCGGCCTGGAGAATACCTGGTCGCCGGCAACCGAGGCCTTTCCGGAGAAATCGATGGTACGCGGCTATTACCACCGGCCGCCGCCGGCGGCGAATGCGCCCGCCGATATCGCATCGGGCGGCGAGATGTGGCGCATGGACGGCGTGCTGCCCTACTCCGACGACTTGCAGGATTCTTCCGATTCCTTCCCGTTCGGCGCCGCTTATGGCTGCGGCGACATGGTGTCGACGCCGTCCGACATGGTGAGCTTCATGCGCGGTCTCTTTTCCGGCAGAGTGCTGTCGCCGCCGTTCTTCGCCGAGATGTTCGAACACCGCGTGCCAGCGAGTTTTCCGGGCACCCGCATGCGCGAGACCGGCGCCGGCATGTTCCAGAGCGACTACGCCAACCGCGCCTTTTACGGCCACCAGGGCAGTATCCCCGGCTACGTCGCCGTCATGCTGCATGACCCGATCTCAGAGCTGACCATCGCCATGACCAGCAATGTCGGCTCCGGCAACCGCCTGTCCTTCCAGGCCAGCGGCTTGCATCCGGTGGTGGATAAGGCGATCCAGATCATTCTGGAAAACTAGCCGCGAAAGATCGCCACGGCGGCAGCGATGATCGCCGCGTTATCCTTCGCCACAGTTCCATCGGCGAGCGTCTTGCCGTCTTCCAGGCCGACCCGTGTCGACCAGCGCTTGCGATACGCAAGCTCGACGAGGGGCCAGACAGTTGTGTCGACGCCATGCAGCAGGATCGACCGCCGCACCCCTGCGCGATCGAGCACCGTGGCGATGCCGTGTGCCTCGTCGAGTGCCACGGACAGATCCGGGATGTCGATCTCGATCAAGATGCGCAGCACCCGGTCGTGGTCGGGAAGCGCCACGAAGCGCTCAGCGTCGGCGACGGTGGCAAGCCCGGCCTCGATGCCGACGCCACGCTGGCGCAACAGCTCCATCACGCGAGGCGCATCCACCTCCGACAGATTGACCGATGCATAGTCGGGCAGTTCCCGCCAGCCGGAGATCGCCGCACGGGTCCGCTCGACATCGTTCTCGATCCAGGCGCCCGTCGACACGCCTATAAGCGTGCCCGGACAGGCCTGACGCACCGCCAGCACGGTGGCATCGACGGCCGCGAGGCTTTCGCGCCCGTCAAGGCCGCGCGGGTGGATGTGCAGTTCGGAGGCACCCGCGGCGACGCAGGCGGCGGCATCGCCGGCCATCGCCTCGGCAGTCAGCGGTAGCGCGGGATGGAAATCGCGCGGACGCGCGCCGTTGATGCAGGCCTGGACGATCATCGGTCTCACCTCGGACAAGGGAGCCGACAGTCTAGTCGCGCGGCAAGGCACCGCAAAGAGTTGGGTGGCGTCACTCCTGACAGCGCATCTGCCGCGCCCTGTTTCTGCGGCATTTGAATAAAAGCCGCTTGTGGATATTTACCCGGCGTTCCCTCGTCTCCGGCAAGGTCTTCTAGGGCGGGATCATGGAGGGACCATTGACCAGCGATTTTTCAGCCGCCCGCATCCACCTCGAACGCGCCTATCATTATCTGCAAGGCAACGACGAGACGAGTCGCACGGCCTGTGAAGCGCTCGATCTGTTGATCGAAGCGGTGACGGAGGCGCAGCACAGGCGACCCGAGGCTGGAGTGCTGGAGTTTCCGCAATCAACGGCGCGGCGAACCGGATAGACTGTGGCGAGTTTCAGGTCAGTCCGGCCTGGCCTGAAA
>NZ_JAMYPL010000040.1:0-42303 GCF_040320355.1 Mesorhizobium sp. M0715
TGGCCTCCAATCCAGCCAGCATCTTGAATCACAAACATCCGGCTTTGGGAATCCTACGATTCTCTCAAAATAGGAATCGCTCTAGGATCCATGCCGCGACTTCCGTGCGGTGCGACGGTGGAGAACTTTCAGTCGCAATCGCTGCATCTGGAAAGAAAAGTTGACCTCAATTGCTCTGGACCGATGCATTCTTCGGTCACAGTCCCGGCATGGATCCTAGGGTCTGCGCCGCGTCGCTTCGCTCCTTGCTCCGCCCTAGGATGACGAATTCGGGGAGGCTTAAGGCACGAATTGCGCAACCTCACCCAATCCCGCCCGTAACCAGATAGGCGCCGGCGCTGCGCCCATCCTCCAGCCGCACAATAGCCGTCACGATCGAGCCATACGAGCCACGCCAGACGCTGTGGAACCGCTGGTGCTCTGCGGCCGGAATGAGGGCATGCCCGCTGAAGCGCGCACTGCTTCGCTGCAGCACGACGACCTCTCCGTTGACATGCACCTGGATGTTGGCCGTTTCGGCGGCCTCGCCGGGCAGGTCGAGCGTGATGACGATCTCGTCCTGATCGCCGGAAGGCCGCGTCTCGGCGGCAAGCGTGATGGAAAACGCTGGCGCCTTGCTGTCGTCGGCTCGGGCGGGGCGGCCTGAAAATACATCGTCGGCAAGTTCTGGCGTGCGCGGCGGGCGGATGCGGCGCTGCGTGGCACGTTCGAAATCGCCGGCCATCCGCAGCAGCCTGACATCATCATAGGCCTTGCCGGCGAAGGTGAGGCCGACCGGCATGCCGATATCGGCCATCGTGCCCATCGGCACGGTGACGGTCGGGATGCCGAAATGGCGCCAGACCAGATTGCCGTTGGCGACCCAGGTGCCGTTGCGCCAGGCAAGGGCGGCGGACGCCTCGTCGATGTCTGCATCGGCCGGTCCGACATCGGCGGCGGCAGGCAGCACCACGGCGTCGATGCCATGGGCGTCCAGCCAGTCCTCGAAATCGATCCGCCTTGTCGCTTCCAGTCCCTTCAGTCCCTCTTCCAGCGTTGGAATGTCCACGAGGGCCGTGACGCCGGACCGTGCCCGCTCGACATATTCCCTCAGGTCGAAGCCGCCTTCATATCGGTCGGGCAGCGTGCCGGGCGGCTGCGGGAAGATTTTGGGGCCGTCGACCGAAACGAGATCGGGCAAGGCCGGGTCGGCATTGACGCGCAAAAAGTCGTCCCAGCCCCAGATGCAGAGATCCCAGAGTTCGCGTTCGGCGAACTCTGGGGGCATCAGCCCGCGCTCGACCATGGTGCGCGTGCCGGGGCGGTCGCGCTCATAGTTGGAAACGACGGGAAAATCGACCTCGACCATCTCGGCGCCCAGCCGCGTGAGATCAGCCGCTGCCTGTTCCCACAGGGCAAGTACCGAGGCGCGGGTTTCGATCGGCGCATCGGCCTCGCTGTCCCTGCCGATATACATTCTGGGCACGCCCAGCCGCATGCCTTTCAACGACCCCGCCAGTGTGAGGTCGGCATAGCGCGGCGGCCGCACGTCGGAGCTTTTCGGCAGCTTGACCCAGGGCTGCGCGCGCCAGAAATCGCCTCGCGTCTCGCGGTCGTCGGCGACGATCACATCGAGCAGTTCGAGCATGTCGGGGACGCTGCGCGTGTGCGGCGCGACGACATCCATGGTCGGGACCAGCGGCCAGTTGCCGCGCACCGAAATGACACCGCGCGACGGCGTATAGGCGACCAGCGCATTGTTGGTGGCCGGCGCGCGGCCGGACGACCAGGTTTCCTCGCCAAGCCCGAAGGCGCAGAAGCTGGCCGCCGTCGCCGTGCCCGACCCATTGGACGAGCCCGAAGCGAAGGCGGCGGTCAGGAAGTCGGCATTGTAGGGGCTTTCGGCGCGGCCATAGACGCCGCGCTGCATGCCGCCATTGGCCATTGGGGGCATGTTGGTGAGGCCGATCAGCACCGCGCCGCCGGCGCGCAGCCGGGCGATGGTGAAGGCGTCCCCATTGGCAATGAGATGCTCGAAGGCCGGCGAGCCGGCGGCGACCGTCAGGCCTGATACCTTGTAGCTGTCCTTGGCGGTGTAGGGGATGCCGTCGAGTGGCCCGAGCACGGTGCCGTTGCGGCGGCGCTGGTCGGAGGCCGCCGCCTCCTCAAACATGCCAGGGTTGAGCACCGGGACGGCATTGAGGCTGATGCCGTGCCGGTCGAAATGCGCGATGCGCCTGAGATACGCCCCGACCAGTTCGACGCTGGTGACGGTGCCGTCATCGAGCGCGCGGCGCAGTTGGTCGATCGTCGCTTCGACGAGATGAAAGCCGGCATCGGTCATCACGGGTCCCACATTTCCACGCACCATGGATGAGCGAGGCAGCTGGCTTCGGCAAGAGCCTATCGCGGTCTTCTCCGGAACTTTTGTCCGGCTGACGGTTTTGGATGTATGGTGTGATTCCGGAATGGCCAGGAGGTATTGGCGATGACCACGAAATGTGTAGCGATCCTAGCTCTCGCTGTCGCTATGGGCTCAAGCGTTTGTGCCCCGGCTTTCGCTGGCGACCGGCACCACGACCGCCGGGTCCACTCCGAACGCTACGTTCCCGCCGAAGGCGATCTCATCGACATCCTGTTCGGCGGCCCGCGCTACTACGATCAGCAGTTGGTGACGACAGCAGCCGGCGCGTGCTCCTATCATCGCGTCGGACCCGACGCGAATGCGGTGAACAAGATCAACGATCATCATTGTGGGAAGTAGGCAGTAGGCTGTATCTCAGCGCCCGCCACTCTCCTTCATCCGCTCGATGATCTCGGCCATCAGCGCCAGGTCGCGGCGGGAATCGGCGAGGTCGGTCAGCGGCTTTGTGCCTTCGGTGATGTGGCGGTGGAAAGTCTCGAGTTCTTTCGAGAAAGCATCGCCGTAGAGAGGCCCGAGGGTTTTCGTCACCGGGCCGAACGGGCCGGCATCGGTGACCTCCAGCCGCGTCGGCAGGCTGCGGATGTAGGGCGTGTCGTAGATGATGCGCACCCGCCTGTTGTTCGAGCGCACCTCGATCATGGCGTCGAATAAGCCGAGATCGTCGACCACCGCGTCGTAGAGACAGGCGAAATGGCCGTAGTCGAAGGTGACTGATGTGTTGGCGCCGCCGTTGGTGCGGTGCGCGGCCAGCACGCGCGTCGGCTCGCCGATCAGCCCACGCATCGCCGAAATGTGGTGCGAGGAAAGTGCCGTCAGCCCGCGATAGGCGCGCACCAGATCGGCCGGCGCGTCGGCGCCCACCACCTCGCGGATCAGCGCGTCGCGTTCGCTTGCGCCACGCGCCAGCAGGGCAGGGTCGATGTCCTGGGGGTAAAGGACGTTCTGGCTCTTCTTGAGGAAATGCCGGCCCTCCGAGATCAGGTCGAAGATGCGGACATGGGTGATGTCGGCGAAGGCGGGCAGCTCGTCCCTGGCGGCCAGATAGGCGGGCGCATAGCGGCGCATATAGCCGACGAACAGGGTCTTGTCGTAGCCTGGCATCAGCGCCAGCAGATCGTCGATTTCGCGCACCGTGAGGCAAGCGGGCTTTTCCAGCAGGATATGTTTGTTGGCAGCAATCGCCGCCCGCACGAAGCGGCTGTGGGTATCGTCGGATGACAGCACGAACACAGCGTCGATGTCGGGCGAATTAATCAGCGCCTCGGCCGTGTCGAAGGCCTTTGCCGTCGCAAATTCGGAGGTGACGAGTGACACCAGGCTGGGCGACACGTCGTACACGCCCGCGATCACCCAGCGGTCGCGCTGATCGCCCAGCACAGGCAGATGGATCGACTGCGCGACCTCTCCAAGACCTATCAGTCCGACACGAATTGGTGCCACAGGCGAACTCCCTTTGATTTCAAGTCTGATGCTGCAGGACTATGCCGCGCCGGTTACCAGCGCGACGAGCTCATTTCCGGACGTTTCGGAAGCGCGCACGGTCGCTGCCATCTTTCCCGCTCGCATCACCCAGATCTGGTCGGACAGGCGGCGGACCTGATCGAAATTGTGGCTGACCAGGATGACGCTGACCGATTGTTCGCGCAGGCGCCGGATCAGCGCTTCGACATTGGCCGTCTCCTGCACGCCGAGCGCCGCCGTCGGTTCGTCCATCACCACCAGCTTGGCGCCGGAGCCGACGGCGCGGCAGATCGAGATTGCCTGCCGTTGGCCGCCCGACAGGCGCCGCACACGCTGGTTGATCGACGGCACGTTGATCGACAGGCGCGACAGCATGGAGCGGGCCTCGCGTTTCATCGCCTTGCGGTCGAGGAAAGCGAAGGGGCCGATGCGACGCACGATCTCGCGGTTGAGGAACAGGTTCTGCGCCACCGTCAGTTCGTCGATCAGCGCCAGGTTCTGGTGTACGGTTTCGATGCCGGCTTTGCGCGCTTCGTCGGGGTTGGCGAAGGGCCGCGCCCGGCCGTCGAAGAACAAATTGCCGGTGTCCGGCTGATGCACGCCGACCAGGCTGCGGATCAGCGTCGACTTGCCGGCGCCATTGTCGCCGATGACGGCGGTGACCTCGCCGCGACGGGCCTGGAAGGCGACGTCGGTGAAGGCGCGGATGCCGCCGAAATGCTTGCTCAGCCCTTCGCAGGCGATGATCGCGTCCGCGGCGGGGATGTGATCGGGAGCCCTCATTTCTGATACCGCATGATCAGCGCCGCCAGCACCACGATGGCCCCCACGGCAAGCGGTTGATAAAAGGCCGACACGTTGAGCAAAGTCAGGCCGTTGACCAGCGCGGTGAGCATCAAGGCGCCGATCGCCGGCCCAAGGATGCTGGCGCGGCCGCCGAACAGGCTGACGCCGCCCAGCACCACCGCCGCCACCGAATTCAAGAGCAGGCTGGTGTTGATCTGCGGTTCGGCCGAGCCGATGCGGGCGACCAGAAGAATGGCCGCGATGCCGGCGCAGAAGCCCGAGACTGTATAGGCGGCGATCTTGACCCGGTTGGTGCGGATGCCGAGCGCGCCGGCACTTTCGGCTTGGCCACCGGTCGCCAGCAAATGCACGCCGAAGCGCGTGTGGTAGAGCGCGATATGGGCGACGATGACGGCTGCGATCGCCACCCAGACTGGATAGCCGAACGGTCCGAACGAGCCCGAGGCGAGCCTGAGCAGGAAGGTCGAGCCGACCATGGTCGGTTCGCCGCCCGACAGGATGAGCCCAAGCCCGGTGATGCCCGACAGCGTGCCGAGCGTCACCACGAAGTCGGGGATCTTGCCTGCCGTAATGATCAGCCCGTTGAGGAAGCCGACGGCGCTGGTGGCGAGAACCGCGAGCATGCAGGCGATGAAGATGCCGTAGTCGGCGGCATTGACGAGGCCGAGGATGATGGCGCCGAGCATGACGGCGGCCGCCAGCGACAGGTCGATGCCCGAGGTGGCGATGACGAAGGTCTGGCCGATCGACAGCACGACCAGGATCGCAGCCGCCAGCAACAGCGCCTGCAGATTGGCGACGCTGAGAAAGACCGGCTGGGCGATGCCGAAGACGATGACGAGGCCGACCAGGCCGACGACGGATGCCCAGTCGGCCCAGAAGGAGGGATCGAGGAGGAGAGCCGCCAGGGAGGGACGGCTCTCCTCCGCACCCGCCGAATGGGCGGCGGGCGCGTTGTCTGCAGGTGTGCTCACTTCAGCATCTCGCGGAAGGGATCGGGATAGTCGCCGCCCGGACGCGGAAAATTCTTCAGCGAGGCTTCGGCATTGTCCTTGTTGATCAACAGCACCGGTGCTGGCACGTTGGCCGGCAGTTCCTTGCCCTTGGCGGCCACTGCACAGGCCTCGAGGCCCATGGCGCCGACGACATAGGGATATTGGGCGACGGTGGCGGTGAGTTCGCCTGATGCGATCGACTTCAGCGCGTCGACGATGCCGTCGAGGCCGATCACCTTGACGTCCTTGCCCGAGGTCCGCACGGCGCGCTCGACGCCGAGTGCCATGATGTCGTTGGCGGCGAAGAAGCCGGCGAGGTCCGGATGGGCAGCGAGGATATCGGTTGCGGCGGTCAGCGCCTTTTCGCGATCCCAGTCGGCGCTGACCATCACCACGATGTCGAGTTTACCTTCCACCGCCTGCTTGAAGCCCTTGATGCGGGCGTTGGAGCCGACATCGCCGACGATGCCGGCGACCAGCGCGACCTTGGAGCCCTTCGGCACCAGCTTCAGCATCTCTTCGCCGGCCAGCGCGCCGGCGGCGACATTGTCGGTGCCGATATAGGTCGAGACGGCAAAGCCGGCGGCCTTGGCCTGCTCGGGGTCGATGGTCGAGTCGATGTTGACGATCGGCTTCTTCTTCTGGGCGACCGGCACCAGCGCCTGGACGAGATTGGAGACGCTGATCGGGTTGACCAGGTAGCAATCGAAATCCTGCATGGCCATGGCGGTCAGGCGGTCGGCCTGGCCGGTGGCGTCACCCATGTTGGCGGCGGCCTGGACGCTGACATTCACGCCGTTTGCCTTGGCCTGCTCCTCGATGCCCTTCTGCATGGTCTGGAAGAACGGATTGTCGAGGCCTTTGACGATGGCCGCGACTTTCGCCGCATCCTCGGCATGGGCGGGCGCTGCGACGATGGCTGCAAGCATGCCTGCGCCAAGCAGGTTCGTGCCAAGCTTCAGGCAATTGAACATACGCATGGTTTTTCCTCCTCCTGATTGTTTTATGGGCTGCATCAATGTCGCTGGCCGGCGACTGCAATGTCCGACGGGGCGCGAGCCCGGCGCCCGGCGCGATGGTCTCGCCAACAGAATGCTGCCCGCTTGGGATGTGCGGACTGCAGCCCAGGTTCGGGCACTTTCGACGTCAGGCATTGCTCCTCCCAGAGCGCCGGTCGATGCCATGCCGGCGTTTGCGCATGTTTTATAAAAAATTGACACGCGTCAAGATTTAAAATGTGCGTAGCGATTTTTGACTGTGCGCCCTGCGGGCATGACTGTGCTGCCGGCATGCGCTACAACCAAGGCGCGAAAAAAAGTGCCGGCCTCAGGGAACCGGTTGGGGATGTCCGCGTTGGTCGCTACTTTTGTGCAGAGGGAGGTTTCGGGTGGGGCGTTTCGAAATCGTGGAAGAGCCAACGGGTACGTTTTCGATTTTCGACACAATCACGGAATTGCCGGCAACGGTCGAAGGGGGCGTGTGCATTGGGCTTTATCGGCACGAAGTGCCGCTGGCGCTGCTTGCAGCGGTTGAAACGGTCCAGCCCGGCCCTTTTTCGCTGCTGCCCTCATTGTCGGTGTTGAACGACTGGCGGGCCCATCGAGACGGTCTGCTGGCATGAGCAAAGGTGCCTGATGTCGCATCGAAAATCATACCGTATGGGAAATCACGCCCTGTTGTCGAAAGCGGCGGTGAGGCATGGAAAGCAAGGGGAGGTTGCAGTGCGTCGGGAGGTGAAGCGATGTCTGATCAGGACGACCTGATCCGAGCTGCCATCGGTCGGCTGCTCGCCGAGAAGACAGGCGCTGCCGTCATATCGATGAGAGAGAGCATCACCGAGCTTCTGGCGCTGACCGGTGCCGCGCTGGACGAAAGACTGCAAGACCTGCTGCTGGAAATGGCCGAAGTCCGCGGCATGATGGTCGCTCTCGACTTCTGAGCAATATCGGCTGGGGTCGATGGGCATCAGTCCGCTACGCCGGCAACGCCTTCACCGGCAGTTCAACACTACTGCGCCGGCTTCAATGCTGAACCAAGCACCCGGGGTTAAAGATCGAGCAAAACCGTTCCTTGCGGGCGGCTGCAACATGCCAGGACATAGCCGGCCGACTTCTCTTCAGGGGCCAGACCGCCGAGATCCTCCATGGCGACTTCGCCGGACAACTTGGCGATGCGGCATGTGCCGCAAACTCCCTGCTGGCAGGCGGTTGGGACGTAGACGCCACATTGGCGTGCCGCCTCCAGCAGCGTCTCTCCGGGCAAGCAGTTATGCACGATCCCGGAGCGGACGAAACGGACCGAAGATGGTATTGTCGAGGCCGGTTCCAACTGAGGGCTGCTGACGCCGCCGAAGCTCTCCTGGTGGTACCGCGACGGAGCCACGCCAATCGCATCCAGGCAGGCACGTGCGGCTTTCATGTACGCTTCAGGGCCACAGGCAAAGATAGTGCGGTTGTGGAGATCGGGAACGAGGGTCAGCAGCATCTGGCTGTCTATTCTGCCAGTCGGCCCCCTCCAGGTGGGATCTTCCTGGCTACAAACGCACGTTACTTTTACGTTGGGAAAGCGAGAGGCAAGTGCGTCCAATTCCCCTCGAAAGATTATGTCACCAGGCGTTCTGGCACTATGAACGAATGAGATATCCTGGTCGGCCGCGCGGTCGGTAAGCGCACGCAGCATGGACATCACCGGCGTTATCCCGCTGCCGCCCGAAAGGAAGAGCGGCTTTTCATATGGCAGGTCATCGAGATTGAATGAGCCGAGCGGCCCTTCGATCTCGATCTCGTCGCCCGCCCCCAAATTGTCGTGGAGCCAATTCGAAACCAGGCCGCCCGGTGTTCGCTTCACCGTGATCTGCAGGTCGAGCGGTCGCGTCGGTGGTGACGAAACAGAGTAGGAGCGCGTCACCGCGGCACCCTCGATCTTAAGGTGCACGAGCACATACTGGCCCGCGCTGAAGCAGAACATCCGATCCGTCGGGGATGTGAAAACGAAGGTTTTCACATCGGGCGTTTCCTCGATGACACGACGGCAGAGTACAAGCTGCGATGTGGTTTGTGCCCATTGCCGATGACGCCTCATCGGGAGGAGGTCGGGGGCCCCAAAGGAAACGTGTGCGTTCATCATTCATCTCGGTTTGAAGTCGAGCCAAGATGCCAGTTCCAGGCCCCCCGCAACAGAAGCATCCCTCCCAAGTTATGATCGATTATTTCGATTACATATCCAGTGACATCACGGCAACGTGAAGGGCGCGGATTCCCTTGCGGATGATCGGTTCGTGTTTGCGGCGCGCCAGGATGGCCGTGTGTACCGGCTGATGCAGCGTCGGAGCGCCTTCGACGATGAACGATGGGCGTTCGAGGGCGAACCGGCGCGCATCGTCACTTCTCATATAGCAGGTGCCGCCCGTGCGCCGTAGCATCATTTCCGCCAAGGTTTCCGATCCCATGGAAAGGCGACAGATCGCCAACTCGCCGAGCAATTCGGCATGGGCCTTCTCCAGCAGGACCGTATAGCCCGGACGAATGTAGGTTTCGGGATCGACCTCCGAGAGGGTTCTGGCCACCGTGGAAACCATCACATATTCCTCAACCATCAAATGCTCATAGGAGATTTCGGGTAGGTATCGCGGAGCGTAAAGCACTGCGATGTCGAGATTTCCCATGCTTAGGTCGCTGACCATCTGGTTTGAATAATCCGACTCGACATGGATCGACGATTTGGGAAGAGCCTGACACAGCGTCTCGACCCAACCCGGCAAAACCGAGCGGGTCATCCCGACCTGCGCGGCGACGCGCAAGGTGCCTTCGAAACGATTGAACGCCCGGACATCGTGGCGAGCCTGCGACCATGTGGACAGCAAGGATCTTGCATAAGCTTCGAACCGGCGCCCTGCGGCGGTCGGCTCCGCCCCGGCGCGTCCGCGCTGGAACAGTTCGGACCCGATTGCGCTCTCGAGGTTCTTAATGCGGGTGCTGATCGTCGACTGGGTCAACCCTAGCCGATCCGCGGTGCGATTGAAGTTTCTCGATTCGATAATGTCGAGAAAGGTCTCGATGTGATCAAGTTGCATGAAATATCCAATCGAAAAACTCGATCATATTCCACGTATCATAAGCTTGATCAAACAATACTCAAGGCGGAAGCTGCAGCAGATCAGCGGCCGGCAGCGCCGCCGGGACGAGACACGGATACGGAGCGGAAGAAGTGTTCATAGTCGACTGCGACTGTCATAATTACTGGTCAAGCGCCACCGTGTTGGAGCCCTATCTCTCCGGCTTGTGGAAAGACATGTTCATCGAGGGCGAGAAAACAGGTCCCGTTGGCGCCTTTCCGCATGGTCATCGGCCTTGGTTCCACCCGCAGGACTTTTCCCGCAAGGACATCCGTCCGAAAACGGAAGCCGACAACTATCTCATCATGAAAGAGAAGCACCTCGACAAATACAAAGTCGACGTGGCGATCCTGACCGGCGATGAGCCTATCGAGGCGTCGACCCTGGCTAACCCTTACTATGCCAGCGCTCTGGTCAGCGCCTACAACGATTATCAGATCGATCAGTGGTTGCCGAAAGACGATCGTTTCATGGGCTCGATCATCATCGCGCCACAGGATCCGAAGCTCGCTGCCGCCGAGATACGCCGTCTTGGCAGTCATCCGCGCATGGTCCAGGTTCTCGCCTCCCAGGGGTCCGTCAAGCCGTATGGCGACCCGTTTTACCACCCGATCTACGAAGCCTGCGCGGAAGTGGGGTTGCCATTCGCCATTCATCTGGGCGGGCATGGGGGCGTGAATTCAACTGCCATTGCTCCTGCCCCGACGACATTCTTCTGGGAAACGCATGCCATTCTGCACATGTCGGCGATGTCGCACGTGGCAAGCATGATCGCCCATGGCGTCTTCGAGAAATGGCCGGACCTCTACTTCGTGATCATCGAGTGCGGCGTCGCCTGGGTTCCGTCGGTCCTTTGGCGCTTGGACGCCGACTACAAAGCGCTGCGCAAGGAGACGCCATGGCTGAAGATGCTGCCGTCTGAATATTGCCGGCGCAACATCCGCTTTTCCACGCAGCCGCTGGAGCAGCCTGCAAACATCCAACATCTCTGGTCCACGCTCGAAGCGATGGACGGCGAAAACACGCTGATGTTTGCATCGGACTATCCGCACTGGGATTACGACGATGCCAACACGCTGCAAATCCCTCCTGCCTGGAAGAGCAAGATCATGGGACTGAACGCGCTGGAAGTCTACAAACGCATCCCCCGCGCGCAAGCCGCGAATGCCGCCTGAGGAAGCATACGATGCCCGAGAAGACCTATATCTGCCGCGTCGACGAGATCGAAACAGGGTCTCCGTTCATCGCCAAGATCCGCAGCCTTTCGGTCGGGATTTTCCGCATCGGAGATTCATTCCACGCGCTGCTCAATGTCTGTCCGCACCGCGGCGCTCCGCTTTGCGAGGGGCCGCAATGCGGCACAACCGCGCCCGTTGAACAGGCGCAATTCATCTATCATCGCGAAAACGAGATCGTTCGATGCGCCTGGCACGGCTGGGAGTTCGACATCAAGTCAGGCGCGGCCTTGGTCGATCCCTCCGTTCGCGCGCGCACATTTCCAGTCACCGTCGAAGCCGGCGGCATCTACGTGACGGCCTGATTGGCGCAAGCCGATTGGGATTGGAAAAATTCGAAGGAAAGGTGGCGGGAGCCAATAAGCAGATTTGTTCGCCGGTGCTTGACGAGAAATAACGCGGAGAACTCCGCAATGGGAGAGTCAAATGTCAGAATCTGAATACAAGCTTGGTATCGCGCAAAGCCTGATCGGAGGCGGCAAGGTTTCCCGCCGCGACTTCATTCATCTTGGGCTGGCCGCGGGCCTGACCGTTGCCGCCGCCGACCGGCTGTTCGTGAGCACGGCGCGGGCCGAACCGATGCAGGGCGGCTTCGCCAAGCTCGGCATGGCTCATGGCGCGACGACGGATTCGATCGATCCGGCCGGCTACCCCGACACGTTCACACAAACCGCATTTTCGGGCTCGCTGTCCAACAGCCTCACCGAGGTCGACGCCAAAGGCAATGTCCAACCGGACCTCGCCGAGAGCTTTGAAACTTCGGATGGGGCCAAAACCTGGGCCTTCAAGCTGCGCAAAGGCGCAACCTTTCATAACGGCAAGACCGTGACGGCGGATGACGTCGTGACCTCCTTGCAATATCACATGGGCAAGGACACCAAATCGGCGGCGAAATCGCTGTTGGACTCCGTCGCCGACGTCAAGGCGGACGGCCCGGAAACGGTGGTCTTCACGCTCAAGGACGGCAACGCCGATTTCCCTTACATCATGAGTGACTACCATCTGGTCATCATGCCGGCCAAGGACGGCAAGGCGGATTGGGCTTCAGGCGTTCGCACCGGTGCTTTCGTCCTCGAGAATTTCCAGCCCGGTGTTTCGGCCAAACTCAAGCGCAATCCAAACTACTTCAAGAATGGCAAGCCCTATCTCGACGAGGTGGAGTTCATCGCAATCACGGATCTTGCCGCCCGCATGGCGGCGCTGTCCACGGGGGAGGTGGACTATATCGGCCGCGCCGACCTGAAGACCCTCGGCATGTTGAAACGCAATCCCAAGGTGGAAATCGTCGAAGTCACTGGCTACGGGCACTATACCTTGCCGATGAATGTCACGATGGCGCCGTTTGATAATCCGGACGTGCGAATGGCATTGAAATGGGCGATCAATCGCCAAGAAATCGTCGACAAGATTTTTCTTGGCCACGCTACTGTGGCCAACGACAACCCGATCGCGCCGGCCATCAAATTCGCCAAAGATCCGCAACCGCAACACAGCTTCGATCCGGAAAAAGCAAAGCACTACCTGAAAAAGGCCGGAATGGAGAACCTGAAAGTGGATCTCTCGGTCGCCGATGCCGCTTTTGCCGGCGCCGTGGACGCGGCTTCGCTCATTCGCGAAACGGCAGCCCAATGCGGCATCGACGTCAATGTCGTGCGTGAGGCCGAGGACGCTTATTGGGACAATGTCTGGCTGAAGAAACCCTGGTGCGCTTCCTATTGGAGCGGTCGGGCCACGGCCGACTGGATGTTCACGCAAGCCTTCGCCGCCGACTCCAGTTGGAATGAGTCTTTCTGGAAAAATCCCCACTTCAACGAATTGCTTGTCCAGGCGCGCGCCGAGACGGACGAGGCCAAGCGAGCGGCGATGTATGCCGAGATGCAGCAGTTAACCCACGATGACGGCGGCAGCATCGTGCTGGTCTTCAACAATTTCGTCAGCGCGCAATCCAAAAAGCTCGCACACGGTGATGTGGCGCCCAACTGGGAGAACGATGGACTGAAAATGGCCGAACGCTGGTGGATCGCCACGGCATGAGATGGCGGGCCGGAGCCGCGATGGTCTTGTGGCTCCGGCCGGCTTACTCCGAGTGCAGGGCTGCCGCCCAAAGGGAAACGCCACGCACATGAACCCCGTCGCAAGAACGGTCCTGCAGCGCCTTGGCCTCGGCCTGGTCACTTTGTTCATCGTGTCCATCATCATCTTCTCTGCGATCGCAATGCTTCCAGGCGACTTCGCCAAGGCCACGCTTGGGCAATCGGCGACGCCCGAAACGGTCGCCGCGTTCCAGCGGGAAATCGGCATCGATCGTCCGCCTGTCGAGCGCTACTTCGTTTGGGTCGCCCAGATGCTCCATGGCGATTTCGGCTCTTCGTTTGCGAGCCGCACCGGATATCGGCGTACCGTGGCCGAGATCATCGCACCCCGCCTCTACAACACGATGTTCCTTGCAGCGGTGACGGCGCTGATAGCCGTTCCGCTGGCCTTAGGGCTTGGCATTCTGGCTGCGCTGTACCGCAACGGCTGGTTCGACCGGCTGGTGAATGTCGCGACACTGACAACCATTTCATTCCCGGAATTTTTCGTCGCCTATATGCTCGCCTACCTGGTGATCTCGCGCGACACGTTCATCGGATCCGATTTCGCTCAAACGCTGCCTCATTGGCTCACTGTCTCGCTGAACTGGGCGCTCAATGCGGTTCCTAAATTTCCGACATTGTCGAATGTGAACGATCAGACGCCATTTTGGGAGCATCTCTGGAAAGTGGCCCTGCCGGCAATCACCCTTACGCTCGTAATCGTGGCCCACATGATGCGCATGACCCGAGCGGCCATCATCAACATGCTGGCAAGCCCCTACATCGATATGGCGCGCCTCAAGGGAATGTCCCCGATGGTGATCGTGCTGAGGCATGCCCTGCCCAATGCCTGGGCTCCGATCGTCACTGTGGTAGCATTCAACCTGGCGTATCTCATCGTCGGAGTGGTCGTGGTCGAGGTCGTGTTCGTCTACCCCGGCATCGGCCAGCTGATGGTTGACGCGGTGAAATCCAGGGATGTTCCGGTTGTCCAGGCCTGCGCCCTGATTTTCGCCGCGACTTACATCCTTCTCAACTTGCTAGCCGACGTTATTTCCATCGCCACCAATCCCAGGCTCTTGCACCCGCGATGACCAGATCCGAATCTGTCGCGGCGGTTCGGAGGCTGAGGCGCTCGCGTGCGACCCGGGCGAAAACTGCGCTGAAGAAGGCACCGTTCAGCGCATGGTTCGGCATCGTCGTGATCCTCGGCTACGTTTTTGTTGCGGTCTTCGCGCACTGGATAGCCCCATATGGCGAGACGCAGGTTTTCAGCGAAGCCTTCGCGCCGTGGAGCCAGGAGTTCAAACTGGGAACCGATCAGCTCGGCCGCGACATGCTTACCCGCTTGATCTACGGTGCGCGCAACACCATCGCTATCGCGGTCGCGACCACGTTGCTGTCCTTCGCGGTCGGCGTCTCGCTCGGCCTTCTTGCCGCATTGTACAGGGGGTGGCTCGACCAGATCTTGTCGCGTGCGGTGGACGTGCTGATGTCGATCCCGAGTCTGATCTTCGCGCTGGTGCTGCTGACGATCTTCGGCTCGTCGATCACCAGCCTGATTGTCATCATTGCGCTTCTGGATTCCACCCGGGTCTTTCGGCTTTCTCGCGCCGTCGGGCTTAACGTGGCGGTGATGGAATATGTCGAGGTGGCACGATTACGCGGCGAGGGACCGAAATGGATCATCGCCAAGGAAATCCTTCCCAATGTCATGCCGCCACTGGTCGCCGAGTTCGGCTTGCGATTCTGCTTCGTGTTCCTGACAGTTGCGGCGCTGTCGTTTCTCGGCGTCGGTATTCAGCCGCCGACGGCCGATTGGGGATCAATGGTGCGCGAGAACGCGACCCTGATCACCTATGGCGATGTCACGCCGCTACTTCCGGCCGGCGCGATTGCTCTCCTTACCGTGTCCGTGAATTTCGTGGTGGACTGGTTCCTGCAAGCAACAAGCGGGTTGCGGGATGAAAAGTAGCGGCCCAGGCCCACGCGAAAAAGGAAAGGATCTGCTTCAAATCCGCAATCTGCATGTGGAGGGGTTTTCGGATGAGCGGTGGCATCCCATTGTCCACGGGGTCGATCTGACGCTGAAGCGGGGCCAGGTTCTTGGGCTGATCGGAGAGTCAGGCGCCGGCAAGTCCACCATTGGCCTTGCCGCAATGGGTTATGCCAAGCCGGGCTGCCGGATCACGCAAGGCTCGGTCCTGTTCGACGGGATTGATCTTCTGGCAGTCAATGAAAAAGGGCGCCGTCGCCTCAGGGGCTCCCGCATTGCCTATGTCGCGCAAAGCGCGGCTGCCTCTTTCAATCCGGCACATCGGCTCTTGGAACAAACCGTCGAAACCGCGGTGGCGCATGGAATTGCCGGCCGGGAAGAGGCGAACCGGAGCGCCGTCGATCTTTATCGACGCCTTCAACTCCCAGAACCGGAGACCATAGGCTTTCGCTATCCTCATCAGGTCTCCGGCGGGCAGTTGCAACGGGCAATGACAGCGATGGCAATGGCTTGTCGTCCGGACCTCATAATATTCGACGAGCCAACAACGGCGCTCGACGTGACCACGCAGGTTGAAGTTCTAGCTTCCATTCGCAACATCGTGGAGGAATTCAGCACCGCTGCAATCTACGTGACGCATGACCTAGCGGTGGTGGCGCAAATGGCGGATCGTATCATGGTTCTGCGCCACGGACGTACCGTGGAGGAGGCTGATACACGCCAGATGCTGGCCTCGCCCAGCCAGGAATATACAAAAACGCTCTGGGCCGTACGCAAGCTCGCCAAGCCCGAAGTTCCAGCCGATGACAATCTGCTGACGATAGACAACGTTACCGCGGCCTATGCAGGAAAGGTCAAGGTGCTCCAGGATGTCTCCATCAAGGTTCCGCGCGGAAGAACCGTGGCTGTGGTCGGCGAATCCGGTTCGGGGAAATCGACGCTCGCTCGAGTCGTCACCGGCCTTTTGCCGCCAATTTCAGGTTCGATTTCTTTTGCCGGCCAGCTTCTTTCCACGGGCCTGAAGACGCGGCCGAAGGAGGTCCTGCGCCGCATACAGATGATTTATCAAATGCCCGACAACGCCCTGAATCCGCGCCAAACGGTCGAAGAGGTCATAGCGCGGCCGCTCGAATTCTACCTCGGCCTTCGGGGCGCGCGGAGGGATCGCCGGATCGGCGAACTTATGCACATGGTCGAGATGAGCGAAGATTTTCTGGAACGCCTGCCTGGCGAGCTGTCGGGTGGCCAAAAACAGCGCGTCTGCATTGCCCGCGCGTTGGCTGCCGATCCGGAGCTTATCATCTGCGACGAGATCACGTCCGCGCTCGACCAGATCGTCCAAGAGGAAATTCTCAAGCTTCTCATACGTCTCCAACGTGAACTCGGAATGAGCTACATCTTCATTACCCATGACATTGCTACCGTGCGCGCGATAGCCGACGAAATCGTCGTCATGCACCGCGGCAAAGTCGTCGAGCAAGGATTGAAGAGCGAAGTTCTCACGCCACCGCACGCGGCCTATACCGAACGGCTATTGTCCTCTGTTCCGGAAATGAATCCGGACTGGCTGACAAGGCTGCTGGCCAGCCGGAAGATCTGACGGATCGGCTATCCGTCAACGCCCGGCATATTCCTCACGATCAGCTTCCTTCGCGATCACCCGATGTCAGCCATATGGCCGGCAACGCCGTTACGATCTTTCCTGGAGCGCTAACGCTGCTCGATCAGCGTCTTTGCCGCATTTTTCCCCACCGCGAGGATGCGATCGGACAATTCCGTTCCGCCCACGGCGCGGGCCATTTGCAGCGTGCCGAGGAGCGTTGCAAAGACAGCCAGCGCCACGCCTTCCGGATTCTTGGCCTGCGGTAGCGCTTCCGCCAACTGGCGCACCAAAGCCAGCAGGTGGTCTGTATAGGCTTCACGCGTTTCAGGCGGCTGACGGGCGAGCTCCGGCAGCAGCGCAGCTGACGCGCAGCCCTTTCCGGGATTGTCCCGGTGCTCGGCCGACAGATACGTGTCGATGGCCATCTCCACGCCCGAAGCCAATGCTTCCGCCAGTTGCTGCGCCTGAAGCTCCATCGCCGCCGCCACGCTTTCGCGGACAAGCTGCGCCTTGGATTGAAAGTGTGGATAGAAGGCGCCGTTCGTCAGCCCGGCGTCGCTCATGATGGTCGCCAGTCCGGACGCAGCTATGCCGTCGCCGCGAAAGCGTTCCGCTGCGACCTCCATGATCCGTCCGCGCGAGGTGTCCTTCCGGCCCTTTTCGTAGCGCATGGCTGCTATTCCTTTCTGCTATTGCATTATGAACGTAATCTGATATTACGACTGTAATTCAACGGGCGCAAAAAAGCTAGCCCTCATGATTTTGGAGCACGAAATGAATGCGAATTCCGGAAAAACCGCTGTTGTGACGGGAGCCTCTTCGGGCATTGGCCGCGCCAGTGCCGAGGCTCTGGCAAGGGCGGGGTTCACGGTTTTCGGAACCAGCCGGCGCAAGGCCGACGACGGCCCGGACGGGGTGACCATGCTGGTTTGCGACGTGACCGACGGTGAAGCCGTTGCCGCACTCGTTTCGACGGTGCTGTCGCAAACCGGCCGGATCGACCTCTTGGTCAACAATGCCGGCGTCGGCCAGCTTGGAGGCGCCGAGGAATTCTCGATTGCACAGGTGCAGGCCTTGTTCGACGTCAATCTGTTCGGCGTCATCCGCGTGACCAATGCGGTGCTGCCGTCGATGCGGCGGCGTGGCGAAGGGCGCATTGTCAATATCGGCTCTGTGCTGGGACTGGTGCCGGCGCCGTATTCAGCGCATTATTCGGCAGTCAAGCACGCGCTCGAGGGCTATTCTGAATCGCTCGACCATGAGGTTCGTGCCTTCAATATCCGTGTCTCGGTCATCGAGCCGGCATTCGTTCGTACTGTCTTCGACCAGAACGGGCTCCAGCCGGATTCGCCTTTGCAGGAATACGATCAGGCTCGAGCTACGCTGGAAGCGCTGCTTCGCGATGTGATGCCTGTCGCCGATCGGCCCGAAGTGGTGGCGCAGGTGGTCGTCAAAGCAGCGACCGATGCCCGTCCGCAACGGCGCTACACCGCCGGCAAGGCAGCGCGCCAAGTCAGCCTGCTGCGTCGCTTTGCTCCCGCAGGGATATTCGACAAGAGCCTGCGCAAACAGTTCCGCCTGCCGGTTTGAACAACAACGAGCAGAGGATTTCACGCACATGCGTCTAGGAACGACAACACGATTGGCCAGCCCCCACAAGGCGGAGGTGCCAAGCATGACACATGGGTTCAAGCGGTCGCCCCACTTACGGGCATCGTTCCAGGACACGCCAACGCATTCCGTCGATGTCGGCGGCACGGCATTCGTCTATCGGCAGCTCGGACCAAGGACGGGCGTGCCGGTAATCCTGCTGAACCATCTCGGCGCTCAACTGGACAATTTCGATCCACGCATCGTCGATGGCCTCGCCGCGGCCCGGTGGGTGATCGCCTTCGACAACAGGGGCGTTGGTGCTTCAGGCGGCAAAACGCCGTCACGCGTCGCCGAGATGGCACGGGATGCGGTCGCCTTTGTCCGGGCGCTGGGGTTCGATCAAGTCGATCTCTTCGGTTTCTCACTCGGCGGCTTCGTGGCGCAGGAGATGGTGCTGACCGAACCCAGGCTTGTGCGCAAGCTCATCCTGGCCGGCACCGGACCGGCCGGCGGCCAAGGCATCGACAAGATGACACCACTTACGATCGTGGACATGATCAAGGGTGCGCTGACTTTTCGGGATCCGAAATACTATCTGTTCTTCACCAGAACGGTGAATGGGCGTCGCGCCGCGAAGGCGTTCCTGCAGCGGCTGACAGAGCGCAAGGCCGACCGCGACAGGCCGATATCGCTTAGCGCATTCGGCGCGCAACTCCGGGCGGTGAAGGCTTATGGACTACAGGCGCCGCAAGATTTGAGCGCCATCCGCATCCCCGCGCTGATCGCAAATGGCGATCACGACAGGATGGTGCCGAGCGTCAATACCCACGATCTCGCCCGCCGCATTCCGGGGGCGCAATTGGTGATCTATGCGGATGCCGGCCATGGCGGGGTGTTCCAGAACCACGCGGATTTCGTTCCGAAAGCACTGGCCTTTCTCGAGGCCTGACACCTCTCACCGGGCGGCTTTCGTCCCGAACATCAACAATCTCTCAGAAAGTCACTGCCATGAAGGCATTCGTCGTCGACAAGTATAGTAAGAACGGCACGCTGCGGCTGGCCGAAATGCCGGAGCCGAAACTCGGGGACAGCGATGTCCTTGTCGAGGTCCACGCCGCGGCGGTGAACCTGCTGGATTCCAAGGTCAAAACCGGAGAGTTCAAGCTGATCCTGCCCTATCGCCGACCATTCATCCTGGGTCACGACGTGGCCGGGAGGGTTGTCCGCGTGGGATCGAAAGTCCGCAAGTTCAAACTCGGCGACGACGTCTATGCGCGGCCGCGCGATGGCCGGATCGGGACATTTGCCGAGTTCATAGCCATGGATGAGGCGGATGTGGCGCTGAAGCCCGGGAACCTCAGCATGGAAGAGGCGGCCTCGATCCCGCTGGTCGGCCTGACCGCCTGGCAGGCGCTCATCGAAAGGGCCAACCTGAAGAGGGGACAGAAGGTCTTCATTCAAGCCGGATCCGGCGGCGTGGGGACATTCGCCATCCAACTGGCAAAGCATCTCGGCGCGACCGTTGCGACCACCGCCAGCGCGGCGAGTGCCGGTCTGGTCAAGGGGCTCGGCGCCGATGTCGTCGTCGACTACAAGAAAGACGATTTCGAAAAAGTGCTGTCGGGCTACGACGTCGTCTTGAACAGCCAGGACACAAAGACACTTGAAAAGTCACTGAATGTGCTGAAACCGGGAGGCAAGCTCATCTCCATCTCCGGCCCACCGGATCCCGACTTCGCCAGGGAAAAGGGACTGAACATGGTGCTGAAGCTGGTGCTTCGCCTGCTGAGCCGCGGTATTCGAGCGAGAGCCAAGCGCCGTGGCGTGACGTTCTCGTTTCTCTTCATGTGGGCGCAGGGCGAGCAATTGAGCAAGATCGCATCGCTCATCGAAGCTGGTGCGATCCGCCCGGTTGTCGACCGGGTCTTTCCCTTCGAAGCCGCCAACGAGGCGCTGGCCTATGTCGAAACAGGACGCGCCAAGGGCAAGGTCGTCATCAAGGTCAGATAGCAACTCAGCTGCGATCGAGGTCAGCCGCGCCGGGCTGCATCGATCGCCGCGACGTCGATCTTCGTCATCTCCATCATCGCATCAAAGGCGCGTTTGGCTTCCTCGCCGCCGGCCGCCATGGCCTCGGTCAACGTGCGCGGCGTGATTTGCCAGGACACGGCCCATTTGTCCTTGCACCAGCCGCACGCGCTCTCCTGGCCGCCATTGCCGACGATGGCATTCCAGTAGCGGTCGGTTTCCTGCTGATCGTCGGTGGCGATCTGGAACGAGAAGGCCTCGCTCTGCTTGAATGTGGAGCCGCCGTTCAATCCGATGCAGGGAATGCCGGCAACGGTAAATTCGACCGTCAACACGTCGCCTTTCTTGCCGGACGGAAAGTCGCTCGGCGCACGGTGAACGGCGCCCACCCTGGTGTCGGGAAAGGTCTCCGCGTAGAAGCGAGCCGCAGCCTCGGCGTCCTTGTCGAACCAGAGGCAAATCGTGTTCTTTGGCATCGTTGGCATTGCGTGTTCCTTTCGGTGTTAGAGTTGGCGGAGGTCAGCCCAGCAAATTACGTGCCGTGCGCATGAAGATCCTTGACCCGATCGGGATCAGGTCGTCGGGAAAGTCATAGTCGGGATTGTGCAAGGCAGGGTGCCGCTCGCCTGCACCGAGGAAGAACATCGCCGACTTGGCACTATGGCCGAACAGGCCGAAATCTTCAGAGGCGCGCATCGGCAGGGCTTCTTCGCCGTGCGCGACGCCCTCTTCATCGAGCGCGCGCCGCAGATGCTCCACCGCGTCCGGCGCGTTGACGCTGGCGACGAAGATCTCGTGATAGTCCCAGCGGACGGAAAGGCGATGCTCGCCCGCGATCCTGGCGACCAGTGCTTCGGCAGCAGCGCACAGGTTTGCCATGCGCTCGTCACGCCGGGTGCGCAGCGTTGCCCACACCTCGGCGTGAGCCGGCGCGATGCCGAACACGGCTTCGCCCATCGCGGCATGGGTGACCGTCAGCATGGAGAAGTCGTTATCGGCGAAGGTCCCGCGCCCGAGCGCCGGCAGCGCCGGCATCAGCTCACTGATCGCCAGCATCGGCGAGATGCCGGTCTCCGGCATGGACGAATGGGCGGTCTTGCCTTCCAGCACGATGCGCATGCCGCGTGATGCACAGTTGACCACGCCGGCTTTGAGCCGCACCTCGCCGAACGGCACGCCGGGCAGGTTGTGCAATGAGAAAGCGAAATCCGGCACGATCTCGCCGAAGCGCGGATCGGCGACGACGCCGGCCGCGCCATTGCCGGTTTCCTCCGCCGGCTGGAACATCAGCACGACGCGGCCGCTTGCAGGCCTCTCGCGCCCCAACTGACGGCCAAGGGATGCCAGGATCGCGGTGTGTCCGTCATGGCCGCACATATGCGACTTGCCCGGTACGCGCGACGAATGCGGCACGCCTGAAAGTTCTTCGATAGGCAAGGCATCGAGTTCCGAACGGAACAGCACCGTCGGCCCCGCTTTGCCGCTGTCATATATGGCCGCGACGCCGTGCCCGCCGAGCTGTGTCAGCACCTTGTCCGGCCCCGTATCGGCGAGGAAGGCGACGACCTCTTTTGCGGTCTTCTCCTCTTCATTCGAGATTTCCGGTTGCTGATGCAGCTTGCGCCGCCATTCGGTTAGTTCGACAATGTCTCGATTGGTCAAAGTCATGCTTTTTCAGCCTCCGCTGCACTCTTCATTTCGTTGACACGTCCAGTCACAGGGGGTGTCAAACGCAATGATGAATTGCTAGCGATAAAGGGCAGTTCCCGCCACAGTCCAAGTTTCGGGCTTCGGCAGGCCAGAAACGACCGTTCTCCCAGCCACTCTCAGCCTATTGATTGATCTCGGGCTCGACGAGCTTTGCCAGATTTCTGAGCGACTCCTGCCAGCCGAGATAGCAGGCCTCGACCGGAATGACGTCCGGAATGCCCGCCTGGGTGATGTCGATTTCAGTGCCGACCGACACTTTTTTCAAGACCACGGTCACTCGTATCTCGCCGGGCAGGTTGGGATCGTCGAACCTGTCGGTGTAAAGCAGGCGCTCGCCCGGAACGAGTTCGAGATACTCGCCGCCGAAGGAGTGGCTGTCGCCGGTGGTGAAATTGCGGAACGACATCTTGAACGTGCCTCCGACCTTTGCCTCGAAATTATGGACCGTGCAGGTGAAGCCGTTTGGCGGAAGCCACTTGGCCAGCGCGTCCGCTTCAACGAAGGCGCGATAGACCTTTTCCGGGCTGGTCGTCAGAACGCGGTGCAAACGTACGGTGCCGGGCATTGCTGGATCCTTTCATGAATGCCTGTTCGATACCCCAAGGACGGACGAAGGCTAGCCAGTCCGACATTGGTTTGCGAATTTTTTGGGTTTGCGAATTTTTTGAGGGCGCACGGCCTGCGTACCCACAGGCATGCCGTTCGACCCCGCGCCTGTCGGGCGAGGCGGCGGACGAACTGCACCGGCTCTGGAGCTGGCGTTCACCTGCTAAATCGGGTTCCTGAGCCATCTTGTTGTTCAGGCGCGGTTTTACCGATTGACGCGAACGGCCGCGCGTCGCGGCCAATGCTTCGAACGGGCTAAATAGGGCAGCGCGTCTTTGCCGTCCAAGTGCCGATCATTAGAATTTGCCTCTGATCAGAGTTGATTTCCTATCAGGCCGTTAATGCGGCCATGCTTTTAATAAGCATTTGCTAATAAATCCTCCGAACCTGAGGCAAGCAATGACCAAGAATCTCGGCAATGCACGTCATACGCCAGCGAAGGACCAGCAGGTCTCCCTTCTTGGCAAAGCCGCGCCGGCACTTTTTCCGCTGGTCGTGGCGGCACTGGGCTACATGATTGGCAAGCAGTTCTTCGGCATCTAGCCGCGAAGACAGGGTCTTCCGTTCCCCAAACGTCCCGGCGGATGTCAACGCCGCGGGGCGCCGTTGACATTGCAGCGGCGTGTCGCCGGACATCAACGTCAAACATGGACGTCGCCAAAGGACAGTTCGCCGTCGTCATCGGCCGTGAAAAAGACGATGGCAAGCAACCCGACATAGAATGCGGCCACAACAACCACGATCGCCACACCGGGAACGGGGCCAAGGGCGGCGCTGTCTAGGGCCTCGCGAAGCGAGCCGGCAAAGCCGGCCCTGACACCCACGGTTTGAAGGCTGGGTGTGGATATCTTGAGCACCCAGGCCAGCAACAGGATCAGAAACAGATAGATGTAATTTCGCCGCAGCCGACGGGCTAGCGCGACGCGCTGCGACAGCAGGAATTTCGGCGCGCGCAGGCCTTCGCCGACGATGAGCACCCAGTCCGAGGCGAAGTCGGGCTGTGGGGAAAAGATCTGGGCGAAATAGTGGCGTTCGAACTGGCGTACGCGCGCCCGATAGAAATCGAAGAACCGATAGCGGCGCGCCTCGATCCACAGCAGCAGCAGGATCAGCAGCATGGCGAACAGCAGCACGCCGTGATGCGCACTGGCCGTCGACAGCGATACCGAAAGCAGCGCCGCCACCACCGTGATTGCCCAGTTGGTTGTCCTGTCCAGCCGGTCGCGCCATCCTGCCATGCGAGCGATCTCGGCGCGGTGGAAATGGGACAGCGTGTTGACGCGCTCCGCCGATGAAAGGACGGGGCCAGCGGGCTTTGCCGACGCGTCGTTCATGGCATCCTCCGGCAAGGAACAGAACAGTTTGCCGGCAACATCGTTCCAAGACGCGTCACGCAAGAGCGGCATCGGCCACTCGTGATCTATCTCGGCTGCACGGCCCTTGAGAATCCTTCAGCCTTCGGCAACATGGCGGTAGGGCTGGGAGCGCGAAGATGAGCAAGGCTATTTCCACCGCATCATCGAGGGTCCCGCGCAAGGCGCCGATGGCTCTGACCGAGGATCTCATCGCGCGCACCATGCGTGCTGTCGAGGATGCCGGGCCGACGCCGGGCATGGTTCACATGACCGATGCCGACTATGCGCGCATCCGCGACGAGGTGCTGGCCGGCGCTCCGGCCGGGCCGCTGAAACTATTTGCCTATGGCTCGCTGTTGTGGAAGCCCGCCGGCGAGGTGAGGGGCGGAGAACGCGCGGTGGCCAGCGGCTGGCATCGTTCGTTCTGCTTCACGGTGCAGCGTTTTCGCGGCACGGTCGAGCAGCCCGGCCTGATGATGGCGCTCGATCGCGGCGGCCAGTGCCAGGGCATGGTGTTCGAGATCGCGGAGCCGCTGGCGGCTAACCTCGAAGCGCTGCTGCGCCGCGAAATGACCATCCTGCCCGCCGTCAACGTGCCGCGCTGGCTGCAGGTCAGGACCGAAGGCGGCCCATGTCGCGCGCTTGGCTTCGTCGTCGATCCCGCCAATCCGCGTTATGCCGGCAAGCTCGACAAGCAGGCGATCGCGGCGACGCTGGTGACAGCCGCCGGTCATTGGGGCTCGGGCGCGCAATATCTTTTCGAGACGATCCGCCACCTCGAAGCCTGCGGCATCCGCGACCGCAATCTGTGGCGGTTGCAGGAATTGGTGGCCGTGGAGATCGGGCTGACCATCGCCCAGAAGTGATCCGCCCAGAAGTGATCCGCTCAGACGCGGCACGCTTCAGTCGTGTTTGGCCCCGGATGTTTGCAGGCCACAGCACTTTTCGAAGCAAATCTCTGATTTTGGAAGTCTCCGCAGTGAGGGTTTAATGAATTGAAAACAGTTCTGGCCCAACGATGACCTGAACACCGGCGCAGGAAACGGTGCGCGTGGGCAAATCATGAAATCCTCGACCGGAGAGCATTACCCAGCGCTGGATCATGTTCGTGGCCTGGCGGCCTTTCTTGTCTTTTCCTGGCATTTCCTTCATGCGTCTCCTGAAGGCCCGGTGCCTTATGACTTCGTGCCGGCTCTTCCCCTCTTCAGCGTTCTGGATGAAGGGCATACTGGCGTTTCCCTGTTCATGGCGCTTTCCGGGTACCTGTTCGCCAAGCTGCTCGATGGAAAGCAGATCAACTATCTGCCCTTCTTTGCCAACAGGGCCCTCAGGCTGCTTCCGCTTCTGCTGGTCGTGATATGTATCGAGGCTTGCCGCAGGTACCTGGCCGGACAGTCCCTCGACGGGTATTTCACGGGCGTCGGATTGGGGTTTCTTTTTCCCACCCTCCCGAATGGCGGCTGGTCGGTAACGATCGAAGCGCACTTCTACCTGTTGCTGCCGTTCTTGCTGATGGCATCCAGGCGGTTTGTGTTCGCGCCCTTGCTGTTCATCGCGGCAGCCATTGTGCTGAGGTCCGTCCTGTATGTGCAGATCGGCGAAGTGCAGTCGGCGGCGTCCGTAACCATCATAGGCCATGCGGATCAGTTCCTGGCCGGCATTCTTGCCTTCCACCTGCGTGCCCACGCGAAGAACCAACACTGGCTGGCGCTGGCCGTTCTCATGGCTTTTTCGGGGTTCTTCTGGTGGTTCGATGCAGCCGGCGGATTTTACCAACTGGGCCGCTATCCGTCGCCTCATTGGATATGGATCATCCTGCCGACCCTGGAGGCGGCAGCCTATTCATTCGGCATCGCCTACTACGACACGAGCTTTTCGAAAAAGCGAACAAGCCCGCCGTTCAGGATACTGGAGAAGGCGGGGGCCTACAGCTATTCGATCTATCTTCTGCACCTGTTCTTCGTCATGCAATTGGCGGCGTTCATAGACACGAATGTCATGAGCATCAGCAATTTCTACGTCGCATGCCTCTGGTCCGCATTGTGCTTCGTGGCGACGATCCCGATCGGCTATCTCAGCTACACCTGCGTCGAGGCGCCATTCCTGCGCCTGCGTCTGCGCTATATGGACCGAAAGCCCGAAACTGCGGCATCGACCGCGGCTGAGCTTGGATCGGTCATCGCCCATAGACCGACCTCGTTCAGCCGTCCCTGAGCCACACCAGCATTTCGCCGGGCTCGCGGTTGTCCCAGGCGAAATAGGGAATGGCGGTCAGGCGCGTCTCGGCGGTGGTCGGCGGCTCGGGCCTGTAGAGCCCGTCCTGCCAGCCGTCGGGGACATCGGCAAGTGCCGCGGTCGACAGCGTCACCACACCGCCGAGAAGTTCCGGCCGGTGCTGCGCTTCGATGGTGGCCGTCCGCGGCAGCGTCAGGCGATGCGGCTGGCTGTCATTGTCTGATGCCTCGACGCAATAAATCAGCGGACCGCGCGACAGCGCGACGCGGCCCGCATCCTGGCGCACCTGCGGGTTGGCATAGAGCCGCTCGATCGGCATTTCGAGATCGAGCCGGACATTGTCGCCCTTTTTCCATGTCCGCTTGATCGCGGCGTAGCCGTCGCTGGTGATTTCAGCCAGCTTGATGGCTTCGCGGTTCACCTTCAACTGGGCACTGGCGCTCCAGGCGGGAATGCGCAGGTGCAAGGTGAATTCGACCGGCGCCTGCGGTTCGAGCGCGATCTCGACGGCGCCGTCCCAGGGATACCTGCTCGTCTGCGTCAGGCTGACCGGGACGCCCGATATGTCGAAACGGGCGGTCGAGTCGCCATAGAGGTGGATGGCCAACGCATCGTCGGCCAGGCTGTAGAAATAGCTGCCGATCGAGGCGACCATGCGCCCGATATTGGGTGGGCAGCACGGGCAGCGGTGCCATTTCCACCTGTTGTGCTTGCCCCGGCTTTCCAGCGGATTCTCGTAGAAGAACAGCGAGCCGTCGAGCGACAGGCCCGAGATCGAACCGTTGTAGAGGGCGCGTTCCATCATGTCGGCGTAGCGCGCGTTCGGCCCCATGCCGAGCATGCGGCTGGCCCAGAACACCAGGCCGACCGCCGCGCAGGTCTCGGCATAGGCGCTTTCGTTGGGCAGGTCGTAGTCGCTGGTGAATCCCTCATTGTGCGCCGATGGTCCCAGTCCGCCGGTGACGTAGAGGCTCTTGGTGGTGAGATCGTCCCACAGAAGGTCGAGTGCTGCTCGCAGCGTATCATCGCCATATTCGGTCGCGATGTCGGCCATGCCGGAATAGAGGTACATCGCCCTGACAGCATGGCCGACGACCTTGTGCTGTTCTCGCACCGGGATGTGCGATTGGCTGTATTCATAGGTCTTGAAATGATAGGCCTTCGGGTCGGCGCCGCGGGCGCGGGCCTCCTCGTCGAAATAATGCGGTTGTTGGCCGCGCTGGTCGATGAAGTATTTCGCCAGATCCATGTACTTCTGCTCGCCGGTCACCCGCGCCAGCTTGACCAGCGCCAGCTCGATCTCCTCATGACCGCAATAGCCCTTCTTCTTGCCGGGCTCGGGGCCGAGCACCGACGCGATATGGTCGGCATAGCGGCACATGATGTCGAGCAGCTTGCGTTTTCCCGTCGCCTGGTAATAGGCGACCGCGCCCTCGATCAGGTGGCCGGCGCAATAGAGCTCGTGGCAGTCGCGCAGATTGGTCCAGCGCTTGCCGGGCTGGATGCGCTGATACCAGCTCGAGAGATAGCCGTCCTCCTGCTGCAGCTTGCCATACATGTCGATGACGGCATCGATCTTCTTCTCCAGTTCGGGGTTTTTGCGCCGGTAAAGCGAATAGGCCGCGGTCTCGATCGTCTTGCCGAGATCGGAATCCCAGAACATCTGCGTGGTCACCGTCGATCCGGTGAATTCCGCGCCCTGGCGATCGGCTTCGTCGGGAGAGGGCGAGTGAAAGGGGATGACTATGCCGGGCGAGGGGCGGTCCGGATCGATCTGCTCCAGCATGCGGGCCTCGACGCAGCGCTCGTAGAGGATGTCGGCGGTGCGTGTGGCGACAGCGTCGGCGCGGTCGCCCCAGAAGCCGTGCACGTCGACCTGCGGCACCGGCAGCGGGCGGAAGGCGAGCTTCGGTTTTCCGGTTTTTGCGGATGGCGATGCGGTCATGAAACTTACTCCATTCGGTCTGTCTATTTGACGGCCCCGGCCATCAGGCCGCGGATGTAGAAGCGCTGCAGCGCCAGGAACAGGATCAGGCACGGCACCATCATCACGGTGACGCCAGCCTGCACCGCGCCCCAGTCGATGGCGCCGAAGCGGCCCGACTGCAATGCGGTCATCATCACCGGCAGCGTGAACTTGGATTGGTCGGTCATCAGCACGAGGGCGGCGAGGAATTCGTTCCAGGCGCCGAGGAAGGCAAACAGGGCGATGGTGACGACGCCCGGCCAGACCAGCGGCAGCATCACCTTCAAAAGCATTGTGAGATTGCTGGCACCGTCCATGCGGGCGGCCTCCTCGATTTCGCGCGGCACGGCGTCAAAGGCGTTGCGCATCATGAAGATCGAGAACGGCAGTTGCAGCGTCACATAGACGCCGACTAGGCCGGTCAGGGTGTTGTGCAGGCCAAGCTTGGTCAGCACCAGGAAGATCGGCGTCAGGATCGACTGGAACGGGATCATGATCGTCGACAGGATGAGGATGAAGAACAGGTTCTTGAACGGAAACCGGAAGCGCGAAAAACCGTAGCCGGCCAGCACGCTGACGGTGACCGACAGCACGACCGTCATCACCGAGACATAGATGCTGTTTTGCGCAGAGGCCCACAGCCCGTCGCCGAAGCTGTTGAGCGTGGCATAGTTCTCCAGCGAGAACCCCGACGTCGGCCAGGGCGGCAGCGGCGGCAGGCGTGCTTCGGCCGCCGGCTTGAACGCTGACAGCACCGCCCAGACGATCGGCGCCGCAAACAACACCGAGGCGATGATGCCTGTCGAATGCTCGCCGATGCGGGTCAGGAGCCGGCGGTTGCGGGAGGCGGCCTGCGCCATCAGTCGAGCCCCTCGGGTTTGCGCAGCAGCCACAGCTGGACGAGGCTGAGCGCCACCAGGACGACGAGCAGCACCATCGACAGGGCCGCGCCATAGCCGAGCTTGAACGACACGAAGGACTGGTTGAAGATCCAGTAGACCGCCGTCAGCGTCTGGTTGCGCGGGCCGCCGCGCAGGATGATGTAGAACTGGTCGAAGGCGAGGATCGAGCCGGCGACCGACAGGATCAGCGCCAGTGCCAGCGTGCGGCGCATCAGCGGCAGGGTGATCGCCCTGAACCGGGCGAACGGCCCGGCACCGTCGATGACGGCCGCCTCCTGCAGATCCTGCGGGATCGATTGCAGGCCGGCCATCAGGATGATCATGGTGAAGCCGGCGACCTTCCAGACGACCATGGCGATGATCGACCAGAAGGCTGGCTGGAAGGTGGCCAAGAGGTTGAATTTCCTATCGATCAGGCCAAGGTCGTAGGCGGCCGGGCTGAACAGGCCGGAATCGACGTTCAAGAGCCATGACCAGAGCAGGCTGGCCGAGGCGAAGCCGACAACCGCCGGCATGAAGAACATGGTGCGGTAGAGATTGGTCAGCGGCCGCGGCCTTTCGACGAACAGCGCCAGCGGAAACGCCACCACGAAGATCGCGATGGTGACGATCACCGTGTAGTAGGCGGTGAAGCGCAGCGCGTTCCAGAACCTGGTATCGCGCAGGATGGCGACATAGTTGCCGAGGCCGATATAGCTGTGCTCGCCCATCAGCGGCCAGTTGTGCAGTGACATCCACGCCGTCATGCCAAGCGGGATGAGGAAGAAAACGACGACAAGCGCGACGGCCGGCGCGACATAGAGCAGGCCGATCCACTGCCGGCGGCTGGCGACCCTGCGGGCGCGGGGCGGGGCAGGGGTTGCTGCGGTTGTGATAGAGCTCATGCCGTGCCTGTTCTTCCGTCGGATACAGTTGGCCGCCCCACCTCCCCCTTGTGGGGAGGTCGGACCGAAGGTCCGGGTGGGGGCACTGGCGCTGCCCCCACCCCGCTGCTTTGCAGCGACCCTCGCCACAAGAGGGAGGGTAAAGAACGCGCCGGCCACCCGCCCAGGGAGACGGGCGGGTGGCCGGGTAGGCCGCCGCTACTTCTGCGGCGCCTGGTCGATGATCGACTGCATCGTCTCCTGCGCATTGGCGATGGCGCCATCGACATCGTCGCCGAAGAAGACCTCGTTGATCATCTGCGTCCACGGCCCGTTGGCGGAGTTGATCAGGTCGTTGAACACCACCGAATAGGGTGTCTTGCCCTTGGCCATAGCCTCGGCGGCGATCTGATAGCGTGGATCGAGGTCCTTCAGTGCCTCCTTGGCGATGTCGCCGCGCACCGGCAGGCTGCCGTATTTGGCGAGGATGGTCTGGCCCTCGAGCGAATAGGCGAAATCGAGGAACTCCTTCACCACGGGCAGTTTCGTGGTGCCCTTGGTGACGACGAAATTGTCGCCGCCGGCAAAGGACGACCAGCCGCTGTCCTTGCCCGGCAGGAAGGTGACGCCGTAGTCGACATCGGGATACTGGGTGTTGAGCGCGCCGATGGCGAAGGCGCCGGACGGCGAGATGCCGATATTGCCGGCGGCGAAGGCGGCAAAGAAGTTGGCGCCGGTGTCGGTCTGCGCACCTGCCGGGACCAGGTCTTTCTTGACCATCGAGCGGTAGAGATCGATGGCGCCGCGCAGCTGCGGGCTGTCCAGCGTCGCTTTCGAGCCGTCCTCCGAGAGGATGTCGCCACCCGACGCCCAGATCAGCGGCGTGAAGGTGAAGATGTTGCAGCCGCCGCAATTGCCGGAGAAGTAGAAGCCCTTGATGTTGCCGCCGAGCGCGTTGACTTTCTCGGCGTCGGTCGCGATCTCGGCCCAGTTGGCAGGGCCTTTTTCAGGGTCGAGGCCAGCCTGCTTGAACAGTTTCTTGTTCCAGATCAGCACCGAGGCGTCGGCGGAGAACGGCAGCCCGTAAATGTGGTCCTTGTAGGTGCCGGTCTTCACATGCGCAGGCGACAGGCTCGAGAAATAGGGCAGGGACTTGGCCCAGTCGGTGATGTCCTCCAGCTGGCCGGCGGCGGCGAAGGAGGGCGTGTAGATCAGGTCGAGCGACAGCGCGTCGGGCGCGGTGCCGCCGGCCGCGGAGGCACCATATTTCGGGATGATCTCGGCATTGGGGATGATGTCGAGCTTGACCTGGTTGGTGTGCGCCTTGTTGTAGGCGTCGACGATCCTCGGCATGAAATTCGAGCCGTCGGCGCGCACCCAGATGTTGGCCGTCTCGGCGGCCGCGGCACCGATGCCGCCACCCAGAACGGCAGCGGCCAGGGCCAGTTTGGCAATAAGGTTCCTCATGTTCTCCTCCTCCAGGGTTGGCCGCGCTCCGCGGCTTGGCGCCGATTGCGCGGCGCTTGGTTTCAGCCATCCAGCGGATGGCCGCATGACTGCCGCACCACCAGCCGGCACGGCAGTTTTCGAATGCCCGGCGCGGCGGGCTTGCCGCCGACCAGCGAAAGCAGGGTCAGCCCGGCCTCGCGCCCGAGAGCAACCAGGTTCATGTCGATGGAGGTCAGCGGCGGACGCGTCGCCTCGGCCACGATCTCCCAATTGTCGAAACCGATGACGCCGACATCGCCGGGTACGTCGAGGCCGCGTTCGCGCAGAGCATCAATGACGCCGCGCGCGATCTGGTCGTTGCCGCAGAAGACCGCGTCCGGCCTTTCGCTTTTGCCGTCGAACAGTTGCGCAACCGCCTGGTGACCCCAGGCTTCCGACCAGGAGCCGAGCAGCGGCTCGCTGACCGTCAGGCCGTTTTCGACGAGCACGTCGCGGTAAGCCTGGACGCGCGCGTGCACCACGGCAAAGCTCGCCGGCCCGGTGACGTGGGCGATGCGCTTGCGGCCCAGCCGGCAGAAATGCTCGACGGCCAGCCGGGCGCCGCCAACATCGTCCGAGACGAAAGCGACGGCGTCGGGATCTGGCTGCGTGAAGGCATAGATCACCGGGACGCGCAGATTGGAGAGGTCGACGGGGAGATGGCGATCGATGCGCTTGCCGGTGGCGATGATGCCGTCCACGCGCTTGTCGAGCATGGCGTCGACATGCATCTGGCCCAGCCGCGGATCCTCCTCGACATTGCACAGGAACACCGAGACGCCATTGTCGACCAGCGCGTCCGAAATGCCCGACATCAACGGCAGCGAGAAGCGGCCATAGGTATCGTTGGTGAGCAGGCCGACGGTGAAGCTACGGCGCCGGAGCAGGCTTTGCGCCAGGCTGTTGGGTCGGAAGCCAAGCCGCCGGGCGGTCTCGCGAATGCGTTCGCGCGTCTCGGCTGTCATCCGGCCCTGGCCGTTGAGCGCCTTGGATGCGGTGGCGACGCTGACTCCGGCCTGGGCGGCCACGTCACGCAAGGTGACTGGCTTGGAAAAGACCGGAACAGGCAGATCGTCCGATGGCATCGCGCCGAGATCCTTGGTTGGGAAAAGGTTTTCTCTTGCCGAGCCGGATAAGGCCCGGCAGGTGGCCGAGCCCGACGACGATTGTTTGAGAAAACCTTTTCTCAGATGAAGCTAAGCCAGATCGAATCGCTGTTCAAGGGGAAAAGTTGGTTGGCCTCCGCTCCTCTCCTCCGAAATGCAACGCGGGGTAAAAGCAGCCTCGGAAGCGCGTAGCTCAGGGGAAGAACGTCAGTCGCAGTGCTGGAGGCCCTCGGTCGAGACGGGGCGGGCTGCCGCTTGGGGCGTGAAGGATTTCAACTCTGCGCCGGAAGCGAGACCCGGCAAGGTTGGCTGGCGAACGCTCTGAAACTCGACCCCGAAAATTCTGAACAATCCCTCGGGATTAACCTTTCCGTAAATATTTGGCCGCTACTTCACAGCCATGGCCTCGTGGCGGAGCGGCTACGCTGGAGACGGCAAATCTCTGAAGCCTCGGTTCGATCCCGAGGCGAGGCCTCCAAAATTTGGCGTCCCAATCTGCCCCGGGCGCAGTCAGTTCCCACGAATAGATTGTGTGTTGCGAATGCAGTAGGGACTGGCCGTCAAAGCAGTCCTGTCTTGAATTTGGCATGCAGGCGCTCGCGAAAAAAGTGCTATGGAAGGGGTGCGAGCGTTCTTGCTTCGCTTTTCCCTGACATTCGAGGCCTTTCGTGCGTGAACCGTCGCTGCTGCCCGTCTTTGGAAAACTTGGCCTCAAGGCCCCTGTCGCCTTGGCGGCGGCACCGGTCTCGTCGGCAGGTGTGCCGCACCTGCGGAAGCTTCTGGCCGTGCATGGCGGCATGGTGCTGAAACTGTCGGTCGTCGCCTGGACGGTGCTGATCCTGGGCGCCGTGTTTTTCACGATGCAAGGCTGACCGCCATGGCCAACCGCTACACGCTGCGCATGGAGCTTCCCCAGAGCTGGAGCATCATCGATGTCTTCACCGGCCAGCCTGCGGTTGTCCGGCAAAAGGTGATGGTCGGGATGGGGCCGCGCGAGGCCGAGGACATGGTCGTGCAGATGAATGTCCGCGACGTCAGACGCCGCGAAAGGGCCGAGCGCAAGACCTGATCGCGGTCAGCGCCAACTCGCCGCCATTTCAGCCGAAATCGGCCGCCGTCAGCACATACATGCTCTTGCGGGTGCGGTCATAGGCCTTCGACGCCACCTCGCGGATGGCGCTGCTCTCGGTGTCGAATGTCTGGAGATAACCGGCTTCGTCGGCAGCTGTGCCCGGCCGCATCTTGGCCATGGCGTCGGCAGCGACGGAAAACGAGATCTGGAACATGCCGTCATGGCCAACGAAACGAATGCGCTGGCCCGCTTCGTCATAGCTGCGGCTGCGGTTGGGAAAGGTGAGGCTCATGTCTTGGCCTCCGTGGCTTTCTTGGTCACCCGCTTCTTCTTCGGCGTCGGATTGAGGGCCTCGGCGACACGATCGGCCTCTTCCTTGGCCAGCCGAAGCTCCCTCAGCCTTGCCGTCTTGATTTCCCTGGCTCTTGCCTCGGACATATATTCGGCGGTCGCCTTGTTTTTCTCCGCTGTCTTCTTCTGCTTGTCGACAAAGCGGGCTTCAGCTTTTTCCATGATCGTCTGATTGCCTTCGGCCATCGAAGAAATCTCCCTTGTGCCTGAAATCGTGAAAGTGAACTTGTCCGATAAATAGGCACTCGATCGGCAAAATTCAATCTTTTGAATTATTTGACATTCTGCGGATATCACGAAACGGCCAGCTGAAATAATACTTTTGAATATTTAATATGGTCCGCGAATAATTTTTGGCACTCCTATCTATCGAGTGCCAACGCGTCTATAGAGGAGGGGCGTGGCCGCCTGTGCCGGCCCCAGAAAGAAAGTTCCCATGAAATTTCGGCCACTCCACGACCGCGTCGTCATTCGTCGCGCCGAAGGCGATATCAAATCCAAGGGCGGGATCATCATCCCCGACACTGCCAAGGAAAAGCCGCAGGAGGGCGAAGTCATCGCCGTCGGGCCTGGCGCACGCGACGAAAACGGCGCGCTTGTTCCGCTCGACGTCAAAGCCGGCGACTTCATCCTGTTCGGCAAATGGTCGGGCACCGAGGTCAAGATCGACGGCGAGGACCTTCTGATCATGAAGGAAGCCGACATCATGGGCGTCATCGACAAGAGCGAGACCGGGATCATCGACAAGGGCGAGACGGCTGCAACCGACAAGACCGTGGCCGCCAAGAAAGCTGCCTGACCTCATTTTCTCCGAACGAACTGGATAAAAATCATGTCTGCCAAGGAAATCAAATTCTCCACCGATGCGCGCGACCGCATGCTACGCGGCGTCGAGATCCTCACCAATGCGGTGAAGGTCACGCTCGGCCCCAAGGGCCGCAACGTCATCATCGACAAGGCCTATGGCGCGCCGCGCATCACCAAGGACGGTGTCACCGTCGCCAAGGAAATCGAGCTTGCCGACAAGTTCGAGAACATGGGCGCCCAGATGGTGCGCGAAGTGGCCTCGAAGACCAACGACATCGCCGGTGACGGCACCACCACCGCCACGGTGCTGGCCGCCTCGATCCTGCGCGAAGGCGCCAAGCTGGTCGCCGCCGGCATGAACCCCATGGATTTGAAGCGGGGCATCGACCAGGCGGTTTCCGCCGTGGTCAAGGAAATCCAGGCGCGCGCCAAGAAGGTCAAGTCGTCGGCCGAGATCGCACAGGTCGGCACCATCGCCGCCAATGGCGATGCCAGCGTCGGCGAGATGATCGCCAAGGCGATGGACAAGGTCGGCAATGACGGCGTCATCACCGTCGAGGAAGCCAAGACCGCAGAGACCGAACTCGACGTCGTCGAAGGCATGCAGTTCGACCGCGGCTATCTCTCGCCCTATTTCGTCACCAATGCCGACAAGATGCGCGTCGAGCTGGAAGAGCCCTACATCCTCATCCACGAGAAGAAGCTCGGCAATCTGCAGGCGATGCTGCCGATCCTCGAAGCGGTGGTGCAGAGCGGCAGACCGTTGCTGATCATCTCCGAGGACGTCGAAGGCGAGGCTCTGGCGACGCTGGTCGTCAACAAGCTGCGCGGCGGCCTCAAGGTCGCGGCCGTCAAGGCGCCGGGCTTCGGCGATCGCCGCAAGGCGATGCTGGAAGACATCGCCGTGCTGACATCAGGCCAGATGATCTCCGAGGACCTCGGCATCAAGCTTGAAAACGTCACCATCGAGATGCTCGGCCGCGCCAAGCGTGTGCTGATCGAGAAGGACACCACCACGATCATCGACGGTGCCGGCACCAAGGCGACGATCCAGGCGCGTGTCGCCCAGATCAAGGGCCAGATCGAAGAGACGACCTCCGACTACGACAAGGAGAAGCTGCAGGAGCGACTGGCCAAGCTCGCCGGCGGCGTTGCCGTCATCCGCGTCGGCGGCGTCACCGAGTCGGAAGTCAAGGAAAAGAAGGACCGCATCGACGATGCGCTGAACGCCACCCGCGCGGCGGTTGAAGAAGGCATCGTGCCCGGCGGCGGCGTGGCTCTGCTGCGTGCCCGCTCGGTGCTTGGCGGCCTGACCGGCGCCAATGCCGATGTCACGGCCGGCATCACGATCGTGCTGCGGGCGCTCGAAGCGCCGATCCGCCAGATCGCCGAGAATTCCGGCGTTGAAGGCTCGATCGTCGTCGGCAAGCTCACCGACAGCAAGGACCACAATCAGGGTTTTGACGCCCAGAACGAGGTCTATGTCGACATGATCAAGGCAGGCATCGTCGATCCGGCGAAAGTGGTGCGCACCGCACTGCAGGATGCCGGTTCGATCGCAGCCCTTCTGATCACCGCCGAAGCGATGATCACCGACATCCCGCCGAAAGACGCTGCCCCGGCGGGCGGCGGCGGTATGGGCGGCTACTAAAACCCGGGACTTGTCCGATCTGTTTGAGAGGTGAATGACGGCCCCGATCGGGGCCGTCATGATTCTCAAGATGATCGCAAAGTTTACGCATAGCTGCCTTGCCGTCCGGCTCAGCGCCGGGAGGCACCCCTGATCTTGCGGCTTTCGGAGGGGACGCAATCCACGCTAGACTGTGCGGGCGGCCGTCTGGTCGCGGAGCTCGCCGACTTTGGCAAGCGATCGGACGAACAGCTATCCTCGATACGGAGACACGTTCATGTTTGCGGCCAAGGCCATCGACACCTCAGACAAGGCCGCGTTCTACCGCGACCTCGCCACTCAGCTTAAGGCGCTGCTCGACGGCGAGCGCGATTCGATCGCCAACGCCGCCAACACCGCAGCACTCATCTTCCAGATGGTGCCGGACCTCAACTGGGCCGGGTTCTATTTCCTGCAGTCGGACGAGGAAATGGTGCTCGGGCCGTTCCAGGGCAAGCCGGCCTGTGTGCGCATCGCCGTCGGCAAGGGCGTGTGCGGAACGGCGGTCGAACTCGGCACCTCGATGCTGATCAAGGACGTGCATGATTTTCCCGGTCACATCGCCTGCGATGCCGACTCGCGCTCGGAACTGGTGGTGCTGCTCGAGGACGATGAAGGCGTCTTCGGCGTGCTCGATCTCGACAGTCCGCTGCCCGGCCGCTTCGACAAGGCCGACCAGGCCGGCATCGAGACGCTGGCGGCGATCTATGCCGCGTCGAGTTCGTTCGAGGACTAGGCCCGGTTTAGACTAGGCGAATTTCACCAGCAGCAGGCTGAAGCAGCCGATGAACAGGAAGGCCGAGAAGGCGAGCGCCAAGGGGCGCAGGCCGCGTGAGCGCAACTGCGAGATGTCGGCCTGCAGGCCCATGGCGGCCAGCCCCATGGTCAGCATGATGGTGGTGGCGAGCGCCATTGCCGATTTCACCTCGGCCGGCACGGTGACGAGGCTGTTCAGCGCCACGATGGCGACGAAGGCGGCGACGAACCACGGCATGGGCGGCCGCGCCGCCACCTCACTGCTGCTCCTGCGGCGCGCCATCAGGCCGAGCGCGACGACCATCGGCGCCAGCATGGCGACGCGGGTCAGCTTGGCGACGGTGGCGATCTCGCCGGACTGGGTGCCGTTCTGGAAGCCGGCGCCGATGACTTGCGCCACTTCATGGATCGAGGCGCCAGCCCACAGGCCGAAAGCGTGCTGGTCGAGGCCGAGCATGGGCGCCATGAGCGGGAAGCCGAGCATGGCGACGGTGCCGAACAAGGTGATCGAGGCGACGGCGTAGGTGACGTCCTCGTCGCGCGCATCGGTGACGATGTTGGTGGCGACGATAGCCGAGGCGCCGCAGATCGAGGTGCCGGCGGCGATCAGCTGCGCCAGCTTAGCGTCGACGCCGATCAGCCGACCGAGCGTGATGGTGAAAACGAAGGTGGCACCAAGCGTGGCCGCGACAATGCCGACGCCGCCGGCGCCGATCGAGACGACTTGGCCGAGCGTCAGCTGGAAGCCGAGCAGCACGATGGCGAAGCGCAACAGGCGCTTTTGCGAGAATGCGATACCGGCTTTGGCGTGCACCGGTGTGCCCAGCACGTTGGAGTAGATCATGCCGGCGACGACGGCGAGGATCATCGGGCTGAACAGCGCGAAGCCGGAAACATTGCGGGCCGAGAAGGCGACCGCAGTGATCATCGTGACCAAGACGATGCCGGGGACGATGCCATTCCAGTTGAGGGATTTCCGTCCTGGTGTCAGATCGGCAGGAAAAGCGCTTTTCGGAATATCGTTCGCGAAGTGGGAAATGGAAGACAATGCAATGCTCCGGACGGGTGTGCCGGAGGAATGCCATTCCTCAAATAATCTTTCCAACGAATTATTTTCGTCATAATGATCGGTTTTTACGAACGATCGGTCGGGCATTGGCTGTGCGTCATCTTCTGGCCGACCTGGATTAAAGCTGCGCTTCGATCGCCGCCTTGTCGATCACCGACCAGACGTTCCTGATTGTGTCGTCGCGGAATTCATAGAAGACGTTCTCACTGAAGGAGATCTTCCGGCCGTTGATGGGCAGGCCGAAGAAGGTTCCCTTCGGCGTGCAGTTGAACTGGAGCCGGCTGGCTATGAACGGCAGTTCGGCGATTTGCAGTTGGATGTCGAAATAGAGGTCTGGGATCTCCCGAAAATCGCGCTCCAGCATTTCGCGGTACCCCGCCAGCCTGACGCGGTCGCCATTGTAGTGGACCTCGTCATGGACGAAGCGATGCAGATTTTGCCAATCCTGATTGTTGAGGCAGGCGATGTAGCCTCGATAGAGGTCGGTAACGGTCACGGCGATGGCTCCGGTGCTTGGTCTGGGTCGAGCAAAAAGATAGAACGACTGCGGGTGCAGTCCAGATGCGACATCGCCTGCCGGCGCGCCGCCTAGAACATGCCGCGGTCGTTGCTCCGCTGGTCGTCGTCCACCAGATGCGGCTGATAGATTCCCGTCCGCGCCGTCCGCCGCCAAGGCCGGGCCGGGTCCGCCGGATTTGTGTGGATATCGGCGACGGCGATGGAGGGTGTTCCATTGGCCGGGCATTGCGCCGCCACCGGCCGCCGGGGGCAACGATTCCCGAAGGCGCGGTCAGGCTGTGTTGCGCGGGGAGGGAGAAACTGGCCCAGTAATTGTTGCTTGCCGCGCGTCCCTGCATCTCGACGGCGAAAGCCGGCCGTCGGCGGCGGTGATTGTCGGATGCGTCCTCCAGAAAATCGATGCTGTCCGCGAACAGCGATGCCGATCCGATCCAGACGGCTACGGCAAACTCGATCCCGAAATAGGCCAGGTTCAGGATGGCAACCATCCGCACCCTTGTTCAGCGTTCCGGTCATATTTTGTCCATCGATCAATTGCCGTTTATCGCAAGGCCCGCAGCGATTCCATGACATGAGACATTACCGATCGAGCAGCCGCCTTGACAGCGCCACGCATCATGTTCCAGCTTGGCGCCATGTTCGTCCTCGCGCCCACCAACACCAAGCGACGCCGCACCTGCACAGTGCGGAGCGGCAGACTGATTGCGCGACGACAAAGACCGGCAGGATAGATCCGGTTCGTTCGTTTCCAGCCCCGCCCGCGACACCGCCGGCGGGGGTTTTCATATCTGGAGCACTTTGATGACCAACAATTCTTCTATCCGGCTTCGGCCCGCCGAGCCCGCTGACGCCACCGCGATCCGGGATATCGTTCGTGCCGCCTATGTCAAATGGGTGCCGGTGATCGGCCGCGAGCCGCTGCCTATGCGCGCCGACTACGACAAGGCTGTTGCCGAGCATCCGTTCGATCTCGCCGTCGAGGATGGCGGCATTGTCGGGATGATCGAAACCATCCTGGCCGCAGATCACCTCTGGATCGAGAATGTCTGCGTGGCACCGGATGCGCAGGGGAGAGGGATTGGCCGGCTGTTGCTGGAGCTGGCCGAGCGCAAGGCAATCGAAGCAGGACGTGCCGAGCTTCGCCTGCTGACCAATGGCGCCTTCGAGGCGAATGTGTCGCTCTACAAGAGGCAGGGCTATGTCATCGATCGGGAAGAGCCGTTCATGGGCGGCATGACGGTCTATATGAGCAAGAGGCTCGCGGGATTACCGGCAATCTGACGAAGGAGTTCGATAATGGCTGCCAGGGTCTTAAGCAACTCCTAGGGCTTTACGCGGTTTCCCGGCTGGAGGCGGGCGAGATCATTCCCGGTTGGGCGGACGGGCCAGGCTTCGTCAGCATCACAAGGACTGACGACGAGCTTTCGATCGTTTGCTTGCAGGACCGCGTGCCGCATGCCGTCAAGCAGGATATCGACTGGGTGGCCTTCAAACTCGAGGGCCCGTTTGCCTTCGATGAAACCGGTATCGTGCTGTCGGTTATCAGGCCGTTGTCGGAAAACGGGTTGGGCATCTTCCTGGTGTCCACTTTCGATGGTGACCATCTGTTGGTGAAAGCGACGGATCAGGCCGCCGCGAGGCGGTTTCTGGTCGAGGCCGGGCATATCTTGCTGTAGTCCATCCTCACCACTACTCGCTGGCCCAACCGCTCTGGCTCAATCACTGCCGCACTGGCTCAACGACTTCGGGGGTTGCGTTTGACAGCGGCGTTTGTGCATCGTTATCTCCAGCCAGATATGACGGCCCGGCGCGGCCATGCGGCCAAGGAGAAAACCATGTCACACAATCTGCAATTCTATATCGATGGCGCGTGGGTCGATCCTGTTGTGCCCAACACATTGGACGTCATAGATCCCTCGAATGAGGACGCCTTTGCGCAGATTTCGCTAGGCTCCAAGGCCGATGTCGACAAGGCGGTGGCTGCCGCCAAGCGCGCCTTCAACAGCTTTGGTTTTACAGAGGTTGGTGAGCGGCTCGACCTGCTGAACCGCATCATCGCGGTCTACAAGAAGCGCAGTGGCGATCTTGCCGTCGCTGTGTCACGCGAGATGGGCGCGCCGCGCCAGATGGCGTTGGACAGCCAGGTCGGCATTGGGCTGGCGCATCTGACCAAAATGGCCGAGACGCTGAAGACTTTCGAATTCCGCCACGTGAAGGGCAACCATCTGGTGGTCAAGGAGCCGATCGGCGTCGTCGGGCTGATCACGCCGTGGAACTGGCCGCTCAACCAGATCACCTGCAAGGTCGGTCCGGCGCTTGCTGCTGGCTGCACGATGGTGCTGAAGCCCTCCGAGATCGCGCCGCTCGACGCCATCATCTTCGCCGAAATCCTGGACGAGGCCGGCGTGCCGAAGGGCGTCTTCAACCTCGTCAATGGCGACGGTCCCGGCGTCGGCCAGGCGCTGTCCAGCCATCCCGACATCGACATGGTGTCGTTCACCGGCTCGACCCGTGCCGGCATCCTGGTGGCCAAGGCCGCCGCCGACACGGTCAAGCGCGTGCATCAGGAGCTTGGCGGCAAGTCGGCCAACATCCTGTTCGGGGATGTCGACCTCGCAAGCGCCGTCAGCAAGGGCGTCGCCGGCTGCTTCAGCAACAGCGGCCAGTCCTGCAACGCGCCGACGCGCATGTTCGTGCCGCGCGACCGCCATGAAGAGGCGGCCGGCTATGCCAAGGCCGCGGCGGAAAAGTTCACCGTCGGCCCCGCTGACGCCGCCGGCACCAAGCTTGGCCCGGTCGTCAGCCAGGTCCAGTTCGACAAGATCCAGGACCTGATCCAGGCCGGCATCGATGAAGGTGCGACGCTGGTAGCGGGCGGCCCAGGCCGGCCGGCCGAGCTTAACCGCGGCTACTATGTCAGGCCGACGGTGTTCGCGGACGTCACCCACGACATGCGCATCGCGCGCGAGGAGATCTTTGGGCCGGTGCTGGCGATCATGCCCTATGACAGCGTCGACGAGGTGGTCGAGACCGCCAACGACACCGTCTATGGCCTCGCTTCCTACATCCAAGCCAAGGACATGAAGAAGGCGCGCGAAGTCGCGGCGCGCATGCGCACCGGCAATGTCTACATCAATTATCCGCAGTGGGACGCCGGCCTGCCGTTCGGCGGCTACAAGCAGTCGGGCAATGGCCGCGAATATGCCGAATACGGGCTCGAGGATTTCCTCGAGATCAAGGGCATCGCAGGGTATGAGGCGGCAGAGTAGACGGGGTACTGGCGGCGACTTTCAGGACTTGGGTTCCTCGCCCCCGCAAAGCGGGGGAGAGGTGGCCGCGAAGCGGTCGGAGAGGGGGCTGCGACGCTGGCAAGTTCCCTCTAAATCACCTAAGGCCGCGCAGACCCCCTCTCCGTCTCGGCTTCGCCGAGCCACCTTGTATCTACACGAGAGAGATTTCGTGGGATTAGAGCGATTGAGCCAAGGTCCGGGCGGCCGCCCGGACCTTGGCTTGGCGAA
>NZ_JAMYPL010000041.1:0-34212 GCF_040320355.1 Mesorhizobium sp. M0715
TCCTGGTCATCCTCAATGCAAAAGCACGCGATGCGCGCAACGAGTTCGTAATTGCAACTTGACACCCCAGATAGTCGCTCTCCCCACTTCGTGGGGCGAGGAACCAAGCCGCGCCATCCCCGGCGCCTCCATTGCAAGGTTGGCGACTAGCGAAATCATCGACCACCGCGTCCTTCGCCCCGTTTACGGGGAGAAGATGGCGGCAGCCAGATGAGGGGCAGCGCCAACGCTGGCCATATGCAACTGGGAAATGGCCGGCGCGAATGCCGGTGAGGCAGTTGCCTGAGCCCGCGCCGGCCACTGGCGAACCTGGGTCCGCCGCGCGGTTTTTTTACCGTTCCGGCGATGCTCGATCAACTAGGCCGGACGTTTGGTACGGAAGCAGACAAAGGCTCACCGCGCCGCCCTCACCAAAGTCCAGATCCAGCCAACAAAGGTCAGCACCAGGAATGGATAGCCGGCGGCGGGCAGCGGCGCCGAGGTTGGCAGCAGGGGCGTGCCCCAGAGGATCATGCAAGCCGAGACGACAAACAGCACGGCGGCCACGAGCGCGGTGAGCCGCATCCACAGGGCAAAAGTCTTCGGCACGCTGACCATGACCAGTGCCGCCGCCCACAGCGAGATGCCGCCGACATAGGAGGGCACGCTGGCCTCCAGCCCCGCCGCGTTGCCGGCGAGCAGCAGGCTTTCGCCGGCGAGGAAGGTCAGGAATCCGGCCGCGACACAGTCATTGCCCATGCGCTGGCATTTCATCGTCAGCAGCGCGGTCGCCACCACCAGTGCCACGCCGTCGATCGTCCAGAGCGTTTCGCGCACTTCAGCGCTGGCCACGAAGGTGCCGGCGAGGCCGAAGGCGCCGCCGATGGCGAGGCCGATCGCGGCGATGGTGTCTGATGTGGTACGCATGTGATGTCTCCCCAAGCTGGCTCAAGCATACTGCAGGGCGGTGTCTGATCCAATGCTCGCCGATGGCGAGGCGTTCTCACCTGCTTGACTTCCCGACGCGGCTCCAGTGTCAGCCCGAAATCGACAAGGGCGTGAAGGCAGAGACTGTCGAGAGAGCGGTCCGCAGCGCCCGCAATCGACAAAGTCGGCCTTGCCCGAGAACCGATATCGGCGCATCGCAGCAAGCACCTTTACGCTTGCCTTGAAGGCAGCCTATTTTGGCGGATAGTAGCGGCTCGTGGGCATAGAATGTCGGTACTGCCTTTCCTGAGAATTTACGCGCCGCTCAACGCGGTGCTGGCCGCGCCTGGGCTGCTGGCGGTGGCGGCGCTCACGACACCGAACCTGTCCGGACGAAGCAGACTGGCTCTGATCGCCCTGCTCGCGGTCATTTGGGGCGCCTATCTTCTGCAGATGGCCGCGACGCTGCTCAAGCACTGGGCGGGAGACCTTCGGGACAGGACGCCGGCAATCGCCATCGACGTGCTCGCGGTTTTGGTTCCACTCGCCGCATTTCTCCTCGACGGCACACCCGACTGGAGCCTCTACTGTGGTGTCTGGCTGCTGAAACCGCTGCGCGACTCGACCTTCTTTCCGGTGCTGGGCAGGGTGCTGGCCAACGAAGCGCGCAACCTGATCGGCGTCACCACGCTCTTCGGCGTCGTTCTGTTCGGTGTCGCACTCGCCGCCTATGTCATCGAGCGCGACATCCAACCGGAAAAGTTCGGCAGCATCCCCGAGGCAATGTGGTGGGCGGTGGTTACGCTGTCCACCACCGGCTATGGCGACGACATCCCGCAAACCTTCGCCGGCCGCGTCCTTGCCGGGGCGGTCATGATGACTGGCATCGGCATCTTCGCGCTCTGGGCCGGCATTCTTGCCTCCGGCTTCTATCAGGAAATCCGTCGCGAGGATTTCGTCCGCAATTGGCAATTGGTCGCCGGCGTGCCGTTGTTTCAGAAGCTCGGCCCGGCCGTGCTGGTCGAGATCGTGCGCGCGCTAAGACCTCGTAATTTGCCGGCGGGCGCCGTGATCTGCCGCAGTGGCGAGACCGGGGATCGGATGTTCTTCGTCGTGGAGGGGCGGGTCAGCGTCGCGACGCCGAACCCGGTGGAGCTTGGCCCTGGCGCCTTCTTCGGCGAGATGGCGCTGATCAGCGGCGAACCGCGTTCGGCGACCGTCAGCGCCGCGACGGCGGTCTCCCTTCTGTCGCTGCACGCGGCGGATTTCCAGATGCTGTGCAGCAGCAGCCCGGAGATCGCGGAAATCATCCGCAAGACCGCGCTCGAGCGGCGCGGCGCGGCGCCGATGGCTTGATCCCGCGCAGCTCGCCGCACTGGCGAGAAAGGTGAGAAACCCGGCAGCTATGCAGTCATTGCCCAGCCGCCGGTACTTCATCGTCAGCAGCGCGGTCGGGTAAAGACCAGTCACGAGTAAGGGGACAGCAATCCCCGTGCTCAGCTGTATCTTGACCGCATGAGACAGTTGTCTCCCACTTTGCTTATTTTGGCACCCAAGATGTTGGGGTCACAAAGCTACGCAAACGATTCCTTGACGACTCAAAACGAGTCGCCTTTTATAAGCTATGCACTCCTGTTGAGAGCGCGACCGGAAGTTCTGAGCCCGGTCTTTTTCCTGGACCAAGTGCGCTTTTCCCCGCATTCGCAATCTTTCGCGAGGCTGCTGACGCATATGGATCGGATCGAAAGGTAGAATTGTCGGACTGGAGAAATTTGTCTGTTAATACTATATTTAGTGTTTGCAGTTAGAAGTGGTTAATAAATAGTTAAGACCGGTAGATGATTCAAAATTTGCAGCGGGCACGTCGCCAAACAGCACCCGCTGCAATGTCCGAAGAACTAAAGGAGGTCACTATGCAACAACCCTAGTTCAACGTATCCCGGAGAGAGTCATCACAAGAGACCCAATCCGGTAGCCACCACAGGGTGGCAGGGGGACGGAGCGCGAATGCTTCCGCCTCCCACCTTTGCCCAGAGAATCTAGCACGCCGTTTACCGGGCGGTCAATTTCTTCGCCTCGTTAGCAGGCGAAGCTTTCGCTATTTTCTTCAAGATACGGTCAAAGACTTCTTCCGAATCGTCCGCCTGGAATCACTTGCGCGGCCCTACGGATTTTTTCGATTTGTTTTGTGGCTCTGGCGGTTTCTCTTTGGGCATCTATCTCGATCTCACTCAGTTGGAAGGGCTACTGGAGCCTCCCGATAGGACGGTTCCTGTCGGCTATATGCCAGCGAACCCATCCGCATATTTGGGATGTAGCCTCGGCATCGCATACCTTTCGAGCACATCTCTGCGGCATATTCTGAAAGACCATCCCGACATCACCATGATTGACCTTCTCTGCATGCCCATGATGCTTCGCGATGGGGTATGGGTGGCTGACAGGCCTAGGCACGCTGTTGTGATCTATGTCCACCCAGACACCGGAAAACGATACAAAGTGGCCATAAAAATAACTGCGGGAGGCTTCGAGCCCTACGTGTCCACATTCCACCGCTTTGGCGATAGGCAGCTCGAAGCATTGTTGAAACGCGGGTCAATCCTTTGAGGGGTGGCGAGCGGCTATTTGCCGCTCGCCCAATGGACGCGGTGGGGCCTGCCCCGAACCCCACAAAATGCGCCTACATTACTGCAGTGCCACGGCCGGCAGAATTTCACCGTGTCGCGCGTCCGAATGGCTTAACTAGTGCCTTTTCCTCCCGAGAGAAGCTGCGGACCCCTTTGCTAAGCGTGACGATCCTAGCAAATCAGGTACGATCTGTGAATCCGGTAAATAAAATCGTCCACCTGTGCCTTACAATTCAACGCTTGTACCGTTTCCGAAACGGCTTTCACCGGCATCGAACGGCCTGAATAACGGACGCCAAACTCCTGTCAGATGGAGGTGCAGGGAGTGCTACGCGCAATGCCGATGGACATCTTCCACCGGGTCGATGCGTCCGGCCGCAGGCCGGACCGCTTAATCCCCCATCTTCAGTGCCTGGATAAACGCCTCCTGCGGGATATCGACCTTGCCGAACTGCCGCATCCGCTTCTTGCCCTCTTTCTGCTTGTCCAGCAGCTTGCGTTTGCGTGAGACGTCGCCGCCGTAGCATTTGGCGGTAACATCCTTGCGCAGCGCCGAGATGGTTTCGCGGGCGATGACCTTGCCGCCGATGGCGGCCTGGATCGGGATCTTGAACAGATGGTTGGGGATCAGCTCTTTCAGCTTCTCGCACATCTGCCGGCCGCGCTTTTCCGCCGCCGTGCGGTGCACTAGCATGGAAAGCGCATCCACCGGCTCCTCATTGACCAGGATCGACATCTTCACCAGGTCGCCTTCCCGGTAGTCGGTGAGGTGGTAGTCGAAGGAGGCGTAGCCCTTGGAGATCGACTTCAGCCGGTCGTAGAAATCGAAGACGACTTCGTTGAGCGGCAGATCGTAGATCAGCATGGCGCGCTTGCCGACATAGGACAGGTCGGCCTGGATGCCGCGCCGGTCCTGGCAGAGTTTCAATATGCCGCCGAGATAGTCGTCGGGCGTCAAAATGGTGGCGCGGATCCACGGCTCCTCGATCGCGGAGATTTTCACCACATCCGGCATGTCGGCCGGGTTGTGCAGTTCCTTCATCGAGCCGTCGGTTAGCGCCAGCCGGTAGACGACGCTCGGTGCCGTGGCGATGAGGTCGAGGTTGAACTCGCGCTCCAGCCGCTCCTGGATGATTTCCAGATGCAGCAGGCCAAGGAAGCCGCAGCGATAGCCGAAGCCGAGCGCGGCACTGGTTTCCATTTCAAAAGAGAAAGAAGCGTCGTTGAGGCGCAATTTGCCGACCGCGGCGCGCAGATCCTCGAAATCGGCGGCGTCGACCGGGAACAGGCCGCAGAACACCACCGGCTGCGCTGGCTTGAAGCCGGGCAGCGCCTTGGCGGTGGTGCGCTTGTCCTCGGTGATGGTGTCGCCGACGCGAGTGTCGGCCACTTCCTTGATCGAGCCGGTGAAGAAGCCGAATTCGCCGGGGCCGAGCTCGTCGACATTGATGCGGGCCGGGGTGAACACGCCGGTGCGCTCGACCAGGTGCTTGGCGCCGGTGCCCATCATGCGGATGGTCTGGCCCTTTTTCAGCACGCCGTCGATGACGCGCACCAGAACGATGACGCCGAGATAGGCGTCGTACCAGCTGTCGACCAGCATCGCCTTCAAGGGCGCTGTGGCGTCGCCTTCGCGCGGCGGCGGCAATTGGTGGACGATGGCCTCCAGCACGTCGGGAATGCCGAGGCCGGTCTTGGCCGAGATCAGCACGGCGTTGGAGGCGTCGATGCCGATCACCTCCTCGACCTGCTCGCGGATGCGCTCGGGCTCGGCGGCCGGCAGGTCGACCTTGTTCAGCACCACGACGATCTCGTGGTTGTTGTCGATCGCCTGGTAGACATTGGCCAGCGTCTGCGCCTCGACGCCCTGCGAGGCGTCGACCACCAGAAGCGACCCCTCGCAGGCGGCGAGCGAACGCGACACTTCATAGGCGAAGTCGACATGTCCGGGCGTGTCGATCAAATTGAGGATATAGTCCTCGCCATTGTTGGCGCGGTATTTCAGCCGCACCGTCTGCGCCTTGATGGTGATGCCGCGCTCGCGCTCGATATCCATCGAGTCCAGCACCTGCTCCTTCATGTCGCGCAGCTCCAGCCCGCCGGTCAGCTGGATCAGCCTGTCGGCAAGCGTGGATTTGCCATGGTCGATATGGGCGACGATGGAGAAATTGCGGATGTGGTCGAGGGGCGTGCTCATGGCGCGCGTTTAGCAGGGGTGGCTTGCCCGAGCAAGCGGCAGGCTGCCGCCGCACATGTGGCGCGGCCCGTTGCCTGGCAAGCCGTACAGCCGTTGCCGGGAAAGCAGAGCAGGCGGCTGCCGGGGCAAGCGGTGCGGGCGCTTGTCGCCTTTTCCCCCGGATTCCTCGAAAAATCGATAAATTTTAACCACGCGCGTTAGAGCATAATTTGTGATCGGCATGTTAGCGGGGGGAAATATCTGATGTAAGGACGAAGGCATGCGGGGGCTTGCAGGCAGTTTTATCGAGTCGCGGAGCGGCTCGTTCGCACCGATACTTGTTCTCGCCATGATTCCGCTGATCACCGCGATCGGCTTTTCCGTCGACTACACCTCCGCGGTCCAGACCAGGTCGACCGAGCAGGCGGCACTCGACGCCGCGATCCTGTCGATCACCACGATGGAAACGGCCTCGACGAAGCCGCAGCGCCAGGTGGTGCTCCAGGATACCTACAGAGAAAACGGCGGACAGGGCACAGCGACGCTGAACAGCTTCGACGTCAGCGCCAACGGCACCGCCACAGCGCGGGCCTCGGCAAGCTACGCCATGCCGACCGTGTTCATGCAGATCGCCCGGATCACCACGGTGCCGGTCGGTGTCTCGTCGGCGGTGAGCAAGACGCCCGCACTGGTGGAGGCCACATTCAACGTCGATCACGTTTCAGGCTACTGGAACAAGACCATGACCTTGTACGGCCTTCCCTACGGTTGGACCTCCACGACCACACCGACGGCCATGATGAAGGCCAACTATAACTACAAAGCGTATAGTTATTCCTATACGAGCGGGGGTAAGACCTATACGGCTACCGAGCCGAAAGGTTACGGGACGACAACTATTACCACGGGACCAACCGATACGCTGGTTCAGACCCAAGTGTGCACGACAGTAGGATCGGCAACCGATTTCACTGCCACTGCGGGAGTTTACAGAAGCACCGCGGTGGCAAAAAGCGGAAAGACGAGCGCCACCATCTATTTCAAGACGACGTGCGCGACCACGAATACCGCCGGAAACAGCAGTGGCGCAACAATCAACGTGAGCACGGTGGACAAGCTCTATCTACAGATGGATGTGCCGTCCGGACCGGTCAACCCGCTCAAGTCGAACAATACAGACACGTCGAACCGGCTCTACCTCGGCGCCGGGTACAGCACCGCGGCACAAAAGGCACTGGACCCTTCCAAATACCTCCCCGTCGAGGTTGCCAGCAACACGGACGTCGACATCTTCAAAGTGGTGCCTTGCAGCCAGACCAGCGACCAGGCATGGGAAGACGGCGGCAACAATCCTCCGCTGCCAGACGTCACGAACGCCGACTTCTTCTACAGCGTGACCGGCAAGTGCGACTTCAACAAGCGGCCCTCCAACACGGTGCTGACGCAGTAGACGCTGCCCCAGGCTAAACGCCCTATGGGCTTGTGAGGCTTGGCGATCCTTCACACCCCCCTCTGTCCTGCCGGACATCTCCCCCGCAAGGGGGGAGATTGGCAGCTTCGTCGGCCGCGCTCCTGTTGCGAAGCTAGTGATAGGCGAAAGCCGTGATGAGGGTCGATCTCCCTCCTTGCGGGGGAGATGGCCGGCAGGCCAGAGGGGGGTGCTGTCCCTCCGGCTTTCCCTGCGATCTCCCGAACCTTCATCACAAACCGGTGAGCGCTGTAACGAAGCAGCAAGCAGCGGCGAAGTGGGGACATGAGCGGTGCTTCCAGGCGCCGCCGCCCACGGAGCAAGCCGATGTCCCGCAAGTTCGTCACAGTGTCCAGCCTCTCAGCGCTCGCGCTGGCAGTGTCGCTCGGTGCAGCCGCCGCCCAGCCGCTCACCGTGGTCGAGCTGTTCACCAGCCAGGGCTGCTCGTCCTGCCCGCCGGCCAATGCCAATCTGATCAAGGTCAAGGACCAGCCCGGTGTGCTGGCGCTGTCGTTCAACGTCACCTACTGGGACTATCTCGGCTGGAAGGATATTTTCGGAAAACAGGAATTCACCCGGCGCCAGGTCAATTACGAGCCGGCGCTCGGCCGTGACGGGCCGTTCACGCCGCAAGTGGTGGTCAACGGCCATGCCGATGTCGTCGGCGCCGCACCCGGCGAGATCGAAAAACTGATCTCGGTGAGCGGCCGGACGAGCGGCCCGGCATTGTCGCTCGATGGCGGCAGGATCAGCATCGGCGCTGGCGCCGCACCTGGCGGCCACGCCGATGTCTGGCTGGTGCGCTATGCCAGGGGCGTCGTCGAGGTGCCGGTGGCGCGCGGCGAAAACACCGGCCGCACCTTGCCGCACGCCAATGTCGTGCATGCGCTCAAAAACCTCGGCAGCTGGACCGGCGCGGCCGCGACGTATCCGCTGCCCGCCGCATCCGGCGGCCTGAGCACCGCCGTGCTCGTGCAGTCGCCCGATGGCGGACCGATCCTGGCTGCCGCGACCGACTAGATCGCGCTTCGACAAGAGATTGCGCAACGCCGCATGGAGCGGCGCCGCATAGCACGGCCGCCAAGAGGGCGCGCCTTCACGACCAACCCCAAGGAGATCATCATGACCATTTCCCGCCTGACGCTGCCGGCGCTCGCTCTCGCTTTGTGCTCGACGGCGCTGTTTGCCGGCGGCATCGCCCGTGCCGACGACGCGACCAACGCGATGAAGCCGGCTGCAAATGCCATGGAACCGGCCGCGGATGCGATGAAGCCTGCAACCGATGCGATGAAGCCGGCCGATCCGATGGCCACCAATTCCATGAAGCCGGCCGCCGACGCCATGAAGCCGGCAACGGATGCGATGGCGCCGGCCAAGTAAAGGTGGTGCTGTTTCCGGCTTCGGTCCCGCGGGTCCGTATCCGGATGCACGTGAAAGTGAGGCTTCGGCCGCAACTCGCCCGTCGCATGATCGTATATTATCCAATAGACTCCACATGATGGACGTCACAGGAGCTCAGCCATGACCGACATTCAAAAACCAGTCACCAGACAATCGTCGAACGTCTTCCGCAGCGCGCTCGCCGCCCTGGCACTTGCCGCAGCGGGCGCCGCCTTCTGGCTGACGCCGGCGGTTTCGGCCGAGGATGCGGTGAAGATCCCGCCGCCGGCAATCGACGAGAAGGCGGCCACCGGCACTGAAAAGGCAATCTTCGCCGGCGGCTGCTTCTGGGGCGTGCAGGGCGTCTTCCAGCACGTCAAGGGCGTCACCAAGGCCGTCTCCGGCTACACCGGCGGCGACAAGGACACCGCCGTCTACGAGACGGTCGGCTCAGGCCGCACCGGGCATGCCGAATCCGTCGAGATCACCTACGATCCATCGAAAATCACCTATGGCCAGCTGCTGCAGGTGTATTTTTCGGTCGCCCACAACCCGACCCAGCTGAATTTCCAGGGTCCGGACTCCGGCACCCAATACCGCTCGACGATCTTCGCCGAAAACGATGCACAGAGGAAGATCGCGCAAAGCTACATCGCCCAGCTCGACCAGGCCAAGGTGTTCCCGGAGCCGATCGTCACCACGCTGGAAACCGGCAAGACCTTCTATCCGGCCGAGAATTACCATCAGGATTTCCTGACGCTGAACCCGACCTATCCCTACATCGTCTACAACGACCTGCCCAAGGTGGCGAACTTGAAGGCACTGTTCCCGACGCTCTACAGCGAAAAGCCCGTGCTGGTGCTGTCGGCGAGCAATTGAGGCGAGCGCGAGAAGCGGGGGCGGGTGTGCGAAGGGCGGCGACGCCCTCCTTTCCGTCGATCCATGCCGCGACGTTGGGCGTAGAATGCAACGGGGCGGGATGGCTGCCCGGCAGATCGCCAGCTATCTTCGCGCGATGACAGGCTACGTTTACATGACCGCGAGCCAAAAGCGTGGCACGATCTACATCGGCGTCACCAATGACCTCGGCCGCCGCATGCCGGAACACAAATCCGGCCAGGGCGCAGGGTTCACCAGCCGCTACGGTGCGCAGCGGCTGGTCTGGTATGAGGAATTTTTCGACATCACTGATGCCATCCAGCGCGAGAAATCACTGAAGCGCTGGCCTCGCCAATGGAAGATCGACCTGATCGAAAAAGCGAATCCGGAGTGGTTCAAGCTTTTTCGCGGGACGGGGTGGTAGGCGCACCGTTTCTTGCACCGTCGGATCACTGCACCACCGTTACGGCATGGATCCTAGGGTCTGCGCTGCGTCGCTTCGCTCCTTGCTCCGCCCTAGGATGACAAAGGCACGGTAGCCGCTGCCACCTTCACCCCCACTGACCCACCTCAATCATAAGTCAAATCCGTCGCCTTCCCCCCAAACACCCGGTAGGCATAGAACGAATAGAAGATGATGACCGGCAGCACGACCACGGTGCCGGCCAGAATGATAGCCAGGCTCTCCGGCGCGGAAGCTGCCTGCCAGATGGTTAGGCGATCCGGCACCACGAACGGGTAGAACGACCAGGCGAGGCCGGCAAAGCCGAGCGCGAAGATGGCGGCCAGCGTCAGGAACGGCATCAGCGAATGGCGGTCGTCGGGCTTCGGCAGATGGAAGGTCTGCCGCCACAGCCACAGAAACAGCAGCGCCGACAGGATCGGCAGCGGCGACAGATAGAGCATCGACGGCCAGACGAACCATTTGTCGAAGATGCGCGGGCTGGCGAACGGCGTCGCCAGCGAGATGGCGGCCATGCCGAGCGCGGTCAGCACCAGCGTCGTGCGCAGCCAGCGCACCGCCTTCTTCTGCAGCTCGCCCTCGGTCTTGTAGATCACCCAGGCGGCGCCCATCGCCGCGTAGGCCGCGGCAAGGCAGAACGCCACCAGCACGCCGAACGCCATGCCGCCGAGACCGACATCGAGGCCGAGCACATAGACGCCCAGCATGTAGCCCTGTGCCAGCGAGGCGATGAGTGAGCCCAGGAAGAAAATACGGTTCCAGCGGTGCTTGCGCTCGGTCGGCACCTTGGCGCGGAAATCGAAGGCGACGCCGCGCAGGATCAGCCCGAGCAAAAGCACGAAGACCGGAATGTAGAGCGCCGTCAGGATGACGCCATGCGCCATCGGGAAAGCGACCAGCAGCAGGCCGACGGCCAGCACCAGCCAGGTTTCGTTGGCGTCCCAGAACGGGCCGATCGCGGCAATCATCGTATCCTGTTCGGCGTCTTCAGCGGCGGCGAACAGGATGCCGATGCCGAGATCGAAACCGTCGAGAATGACGTAGATCAGGATGGCGAGGCCCATCAGGCCGGCGAAGATCAAGGGGAGCGCGGTTGGCCAGTCGAAGCTCATTTTCTTCTCCTACTCGCCAGCCGCCGGCTGCGACATGGCGGCGTTCATGACGCCCGGCAGCGGCGATGAATCGCCGTCCTTCGCCGCCTTCAGCGCCAGGTGCACCAGCACGCCGAGATAGGCGATCAGCAACAGCACATAGAGAACGAGGTATATGGCGAGCGTCAGCGCGACATGGCTGCCGGCCACCGGGCCGACCGCGTCGGCGGTTTTCAGCACGCCGGTCACCAGCCAGGGCTGGCGGCCGATTTCGGTGGTGTACCAGCCGGCCAGCGTCGCCAGCCAGCCCGACAGCGCCATCGGCACCATCAGCATGGCCAGCGGCTTGGGCAGGCTGTGCCGGCGCTTGAGGAAGAAGGCCGCCGACCATGAGACGAGCAGCATCAATATGCCCGTGCCGACCATGATGCGGAAACCCCAGAACACCGGAAAGACCGGCGGATGATTGCCGGGATAGTCGTTCAACCCCGGCACCACGCCGCTGGTCGAGTGCCGCAGCACCAGGCTGGCCCCATTGGGAATGGCGATCTCGAATTTGTTCTCCCTGGCTGCCTCGTCGGGCAGCGCGAAGAGCACCAGCGGCACGTTGGGGCCGGTGTTCCAGTTGGCCTCCATGGCGGCGATCTTCTGCGGCTGATGCTCCAGCGTGTTCAGCCCATGCTGGTCGCCGGCGAAGATCTGGATCGGGATCAGGGTCGCCGCCGTGAAGACGCCGGTGCGCAGCGCCTTCCACATCGATTCCGAGCGGTCGCCGGTGAGATAGCGCAGCGCCGACAGGCCAGCGATCAGGAACGACACCGTCAGCCCCGACGCCAGCAGCATGTGGGTCAGCCTGTAAGGCATTGACGGGTTGAAGATGATTGCCCACCAGTCGACCGCATGCGCCACGCCGTCGCGCATCTCGAAGCCGGCCGGCGTCTGCATCCAGGAATTGAGCGCGATGATCCAGAATGCCGAGACGGTGGTGCCGCCGGCGACCAGCACCGTCGCCAGCGTGTGGATGCGGTTGGAGACGCGGCGGAAGCCGAACAGCATGATGCCGAGGAAGGCCGCTTCGAGGAAGAAGGCGGTGAGGATTTCGTAGGCCAGCAGCGGCCCGGCGATGTTGCCGACCTTTTCCATGTAGCCCGGCCAGTTGGTGCCGAACTGGAAGCTCATGGTGACGCCCGAAACCACGCCCATGGCAAAGGACAGCGCGAAAACCTTCACCCAGGTGAAATAGGCGCGCATCCAAGCGGAATCGTTGGTCGCGTTGTAGCGCAGCTTGAAGAACAGCAGCACCCAACCCAGCGCAATGGTGATCGTCGGAAATAGAATATGGAATGAAATATTCGTGCCGAACTGGATACGCGAAAGTATGAGCGGGTCCATGATGGGCTCCGGCTGCTGCAAATACTCGCGAAGGATAGGCCCGAAGCGAGTTCAGGTCAAAGCGGCGTCCTGCCGCGAGGCTGAACGCCACAGGACAATTTTGCCGGTTGTGCCGCGCAACTCCGGGCCTGTGCGCCGCACCTGCAACGGCCGGCCGGGCACGATTGTCGAGAACTGTCAGCAGGGCATTGACTTGCGGTTGCAAGCACCGACATTCGTCCTATATCAGGGGACCTCTTTCAAGCAGCCGTTTTCATCCATGCCTTCCATCCTGTCCATTTCCGGGGTCTCCAAGACCTACGCAACCGGTTTCACCGCGCTCAAGGAAGTCAATCTCGACATTCAGCGCGGCGAGATCTTCGCGCTGCTTGGACCCAATGGCGCCGGCAAGACGACGCTGATCTCGATCGTCTGCGGCATCGTCAACCGTTCGTCGGGCACGGTCACCGTCGACGGCCACGACATCAACAAGGATTATCGCGCCGCGCGCGGTCTGATCGGGCTGGTGCCGCAGGAACTGACCATCGACGCCTTCGAGAGCGTCTGGGCGACGGCCAATTACAGCCGTGGCCTGTTCGGCAAGCCGGCCAACCCCGGCTTTGTCGAGAAGGTGCTGCGCGACCTGTCGCTGTGGGACAAGAAGGACGCCAAGGCGATCACCTTGTCGGGCGGCATGAAGCGCCGGCTGATGATCGCCAAGGCGCTGTCGCATGAGCCGCGCATCCTATTCCTCGACGAGCCGACCGCCGGCGTCGACGTCGAGCTGCGCCAGGACATGTGGGCGATGGTGCGCCGGCTGCGCGAGGACGGCGTCACCATCATCCTCACCACGCACTATATCGAGGAAGCCGAGGCGATGGCCGACCGCGTCGGCGTCATCAATCGCGGCGAGATCATCCTGGTCGAGAACAAGGCCGAACTGATGCGCAAGCTCGGCCGCAAGCGGCTGGTGCTGGAACTGCGCAATCCGCTGACGGCCATTCCCGAGGCGTTCTCGCGCTATGCGCTGGAATTGTCGCCGGATGGCGGGCAGCTGACCTACACCTATGACAACCAGGCCGAGCGGCCCGGCGTCGCCTCGTTGATGCGCGACCTCGAGGCCGGCGGCATCCAGTTCCGCGATATCGACACGCAAAACTCTTCGCTCGAGGAGATCTTCGTCAATCTGGTGAGGAGGGAGCCATGAACCTTCGCGCAGTATGGGCGATCTACCGGATGGAAATGGCGCGTGCTTTCCGCACCGTGCTGCAGAGCATCGTCTCGCCGGTCATCTCGACATCGCTGTATTTCGTCGTCTTCGGCTCGGCCATCGGCTCGCGCATCACCGAGATCGACGGCATCAGCTACGGCGCCTTCATCGTGCCGGGTCTGATCATGCTGTCGCTGTTGACGCAGTCGATCTCCAACGCCTCCTTTGCCATCTATTTCCCGAAATTCGTCGGCTCGATCTACGAGCTTCTGTCGGCGCCGGTCTCCTATCTGGAGATCGTCATCGCCTATGTCGGCGGCGCCGCGACCAAGTCGATCATCCTCGGCCTGATCATCCTGGCCACCGCCTCGCTGTTCGTACCGCTCACCATCCTGCATCCGTTCTGGATGCTCGCTTTCCTGGTGCTGACGGCGGTGACCTTCAGCCTGTTCGGCTTCATCATCGGCATCTGGGCGAAGAGTTTCGAGCAGCTGCAGCTGGTGCCGCTGTTGATCATCACGCCGCTGACCTTCCTCGGCGGCAGCTTCTATTCGATCAACATGCTGCCCGAGATCTGGCGCACGGTGACGCTGTTCAACCCGGTCGTCTATTTGATCAGCGGCTTCCGCTGGAGCTTCTACGGCAAGTCCGACGTTTCGGTCGGCGTCAGCCTCGGCATGACGGTCGTCTTCCTGCTGGTCTGCATAAGCATCGTCGCCTGGATATTCAGGACCGGTTATCGGCTGAGGAATTGAGCGGCGAGAGTACAGGTCTGTTGAGATTCAGGTCAGGCCGAGACGAAAATGGTGGATTCCGAGAACCGGAGCGGAGCGTACTTTTCGTACGTGAGCACCGGAAGCGCAGGAAGCCGCCATTTGCAGGCCGGCATCACCTGAATATCAGCAGACCTAGATCGCCTTGACCAGCCGCAGCAGCCCCAGCATCTCGACATACGTTCCCTTGCGGAAGGCGATATAGACCGGCTCTTCGACGCCGTGGAAGCGGCGCTTGAAGGCCGCCTGGCCCTGCAGGTTGAACCTGCGGCGGTTGACCCAGGGCGAAGAATAGGCGCGCTGGAAGGCATTGCGCCAGAAATCGCTTTCGGCAAATCCGCTCGGACCCACATCGACGAGCGGCGACAGGCCGAGCGTGACCACCGAGATGCCCTCTTCGCGAAAACGGTCGACGGCGAATTTGGTCAGGCCGACCTCGGCATGCGGTGAAGCGTCGAGATGCTTGCGCTTGAAGGCGGTGGTGTAGCCGATGACCTTGCCGTCGGCAAACAACGGGTCGAAGTCGAGCAAAGCGACCAGTTCGCCATCGGGACCGTGCAGGACGAAACGGCGCATGTCGGTGCCGAGATGGTCGGCGAAATGGCGGTTGAGAAAGCCCATCTCCCAGCGCTTGACGATGCGGTCGCCGCGCCAGTTTTCCGAAAGCCGGGCGATCTCGTCGAGGTAGATGGTGCGCTTGTCCTCTTCGAACGAAAAGCCTTTCTTCAGCAGCCAGCGCTCGGAGTAGCGCACGGTCTCGTTGCGCTTCCCGGAAAAATCATGCTCGGGCAGGGCGAGGCGGGTGTCGATGCCGAGGCGATTGACCTTGTAGCCAAGGCCGGCCAGCACGCGTGCGGTGTCCTCGCCCACCTGCACGAACCATGGGCTGCCGGCGGTCTCGACGAAGCGCTTGATGTAATCGGCCCGACGCGCCGGAGCCGCCACCGGGTCGCCGAGCGCGAAATGGTGCTTCATCTTGGTACCGAAGGCGATGTAGCCGTCGGCGTCGCCGAAATAGGAAAGCTTGCCTTGCACGGCGGTGGAATAGGCGAGCGAGAAGTCGCCATAGCGGCGCACCAGTGCCAGGCGTTCGACATGGGTCAGCGCCTGCCGCTCGACCTCGGGCGCGGCAGCCTCAAGGATCTTGTCGAAATAAAACCGCAAGGAGGGCATGGTCGAGATTCCGCGTGCCGCCTACAGCGCCGGCCGTCCAGGACGCGCCAAGGTGCTGTAACACTTTGATTCTGCGCATGACTCGAAAATCGGACTCGATTTCGGACATGCGCGTGGGGGATAACCGAGACCCGCCAGCCACCAAGGCCTCGAATCAATCACATTGCCGCGACCTGATTACCGTTGATATCGCGCATATGCCATATAGAGCGCAACCGCGGCCCGGCGTGTGGCTCTAAATCGCATCGCTCGAAATTCGGCCGCGGTTTGCTGCAGGGATCCTGCGCGCGATCAAACGGTTACAGCGTCCTGCGAGCCTTGCGGCGGGACGTCCAATGGGATTCGAGTGAATGACGGATACGACAATCAGATCGGTTGCGGATCTGCCGGCCATGGTCGAGCCGGCAATCGTCGTCGGCGCCGGTGCTGCCGGGCTGGCCGCCGCGCATGCCTTGATGAACGCCGGCGTGCCGACGGCGATCCTGGAAAAGGAAAGCCGGCTGGCCGAGCCCTGGCACCGGCGCCACCAGCAATTGCATCTCAACACCCATCGCGATCTTTCTTCGCTGCCTGGTCTCGCCTTTCCCCCTGGCACGCCCGCCTTTCCGCAAAGGATGGTCGTCATCCGCCACATGAACGATTTCCAGAAGGAGAACCGGCTGCCGGTGCAATTTGGCGTCGCGGTCGAAGAGATCACCTTCAAGGGCGATCACTGGGCATTGCGCACCAGCACCGGACTGCGCTTCGCCCGCAATGTCGTCATCGCCACCGGCCGCGACAGCCAGCCATTCACCCCCGAATGGAAAGGCATGAAGGATTTCGTCGGGCGCATCATCCATTCGGCGGATTTCGGTGACGCGCAAGCCTATGCGGGCCAAAGAGTGCTGGTCGTCGGCGCCGGCAATTCGGGCTTCGATGCGCTCAATCATCTGGCCGGCATAGACACGGCCGCTATCTGGCTGTCGGCCCGCAGCGGCCCCGCTTTGCTGCCCAAGCGGATTGCCAAGATCGCCGTGCACCGGCTTTCGCCGTTCATGGCGCGCCTGCCGTTGCGGCTCGCCGATGCGGTGATGACGGCAACGCAGCGCCTGGTTTTCGGCGACCTGACCAAATTCGGCCTGCCGCCCGCGCCTGCGGGCGGCGCCAGCCGCCTGACCTCGGACTATACCGCGATCGCCGCCGATGACGGCGCCGTCGGCGCCATCAAGGCCGGCAAGATCACCGTCGTGCCGGGCATACGGGAATTCACCCGCGATGGCGTGATCCTGGCCAATGGCAGCCTGATCTATCCCGACATCGTCATTGCCGCGACAGGCTACCGCACCGGGCTGGAGCCCATGGTCGGCAAGCTCGGCGTGCTCGACGCCAAGGGCGTTCCGCTCTTCAACGGTGGCCAAGCCGATCCAAAATTGCCCGGTCTGTGGTTCACCGGCATGCGGCCAAGCATTCGCGGCTGCTTCGCCAATGCCGGCATCCTGGCCAAGGCGATCGCCAAACGAATTGCAAGGTCGGCCCCGCACCAATCCAGCGCATCACGCTGATTTCGGTTCCAGCCGCCGGAAACCGACGGCTTCCATCAGCATGTCTTCTTCCACCATGCCGGCATTGTGCAGGGCGAGCAGGTTAAGCGCGATTTCCCGCGCGTCGGCGGAATCGGGATGTGCCTCGTGCCGCCGGCAGGCCTCGTCGAACACGCGCTGCAGCTTGGCGATATCGGCTGGCTTGAGCAAGCCACGGTCATAGACAGACTTCGACATGGCGATCTCCTGATAAAGACCTAGAGCGCCACGTTTAAATTGCCAATCTTTCCCGAGGCTTGACCGACTTCCCCCGTCGCCTCGTCATCCTGGGGCGGAGCAAGGAGCGAAGCGACGCGGCGCAGACCTCTGGAGCTGCTCCGCAGCCCAAGGGATACATGCCGCGGCTTCAAGGCGCAGCAGCGGCGCAAATTCTGCTCCGCTGCTGCCCATGCGAGTGGGCAATCAGACCGCGATCTTGCCGCCGCCTTGTCTGGTGATGGCGACCACCGACGGCCGCACCGGCATGTCGGGCTTGAAGTCGGGCCAGCGCGTCGACAGGTCCTCATAGTAAGAGGGGCGCCCGAACGCTTCCCAGTCCTCTCCGCCGTCGCCCGGATGCTGGACGGCGACGAAGGCGGTCTGGTCGTCGGGCGCAAACAGCGGACCGCACATCTCGGCGCCGATCGGCACGCGGAAGAACAGTTTCGAGGTCGCCCGCGCCGCCCCCTCGGTGTCCACTGCCCACAGGCCATCGGTGCGGCCGGTGGCTTTCGGCCCCTGTCCGTCGGTCGCGACCCAGAGACGCCCGGCCGAATCGACCGCGCAATTGTCGGGCATGCCGAACCAGCCATTGGCCGTCGTTGCTGTCGAGAAGGTGGCGCCGACATCGGCGACCGCCGGATCGCCGCATTTCAGCAGCACTTCCCACTTGCCCTTGGCGGCGGTGAAATCGCCGCCGTCCTCGGCGATTTCGATGATGTGGCCGAAGGCGTTTTCGGCGCGCGGGTTGGCAGCGTCGACCTGGTCGGCCTTGCGCTTCGAATTGTTGGTCAGCATGACATAGACCTTGCCGTTGACGCCATTGGGCTGGACGTCTTCCGGGCGGTCCATCTTGGTGGCGCCGAGCAGGTCGGCGGCGCGGCGCGTCTCGATCAGCACGTCGGCCTGGCTGGCAAAACCGTTTTCAGCCGTCAGCGGCCCCTGGCCGAAGACGATCGGCAGCCATTCGACCGTGCCGTCTTCGGCGAACTTGGCGACATGCAGCGTGCCATCGTCGAGCAGGTCCTTGTTGGCGGCACGATCGTTCGGATTGAACGCGGCCCTGGTCACGAACTTGTAGACATAGTCGAAGCGCTCGTCGTCACCGAGATAGAAGACGACGCGGCCGTCCTTGGCGACGATCGATTCGGCGCCCTCATGCTTGAAGCGGCCCATGGCGGTGCGCTTCCTCGGCGTCGAGGTCGGGTCGTTGACATCGACCTCGACGATCCAGCCGAAGCGGTTGGCTTCGTTGGGTTCCTTGGCGAGGTCGAAACGCTCGTAATGCGCCGCCCATTCATAGGCGCCTTCGGGAATGCCGAGACGCTTGTAGTTCGCGGCTTCCTTGTGGCCTTCCGGCAGCTCGCCGGAAAAATAGCCATGGATGTTCTCCTCGGCCATCACATAGGTGCCCCAGGGCGTGACGCCGCCGGCGCAATTGTTGAACGTGCCGAACACCTTGGTGCCGGACGGATCGGCATTGGTCTTGACGCGGTCATGGCCGGCAACCGGGCCGGACAGCGCCATTTCGGTGTTGGAGGTGATGCGGCGGTTGAGCTTGCCGTCGCGCACCACCTGCCATTTGCCACCGTCCTTGCGGATCTCGACGATGGTGCCGCCATGGGCGGCCATCTCGACATCGACCTGCTCCTTCGAGAGGGGTGCGATTTCTGCCGACTTCTTGCCGTCCTTTTCGACGATCTTCACGATGCCCGGGAACATCAGATGCGGATTGGTGTATTCGTGGTTGACCACCAGCAGGCCATGTTCGGCCGAGCCGTCGATCGGGATGTAGCCGACATAGTCATTGTTGTAGCCGAACTGTTTCGCCTGGGCCTCGGCCGACTGTTTCATGGGGTCGAAGTCGGGCGAATCGGCAAACAACGGATCGCCCCAGCGCAGCAGGACATCGGCATCGTAACCCGACGCGACATGGTGCTTGTCGTCGATGCCGGCCTCGAGTTCGTCGAACGCGAAGGCAGAGCCTTCCGCTGCCCTGGCCTCGTCGGCGCTGATCAGCGCCAGCGGGCTGACGGTGGCGGCGATGGCCGAGACGGCCAGCGAGCCCTTGAGGAAGCCGCGGCGCGAGAACCGCGCGGCGATGATCTCGCCCATGGTGCGGTTGTCGGAGGCGTTGATGGCCGGACCGTCGTTTTCCTCAAGCAGGCTGGTGCGGAATCGGGTGTCGGGGGAGCGAAGGTCAGTCATCGTGGCTTGCCTCTGGCTGTCGGGTTGGCTGGAGCGTGGGGTACCTGTTTGACCCCCCTTATAATCGCCGGGTCACATTTTCGTGACATCGGGAGGCCTTTCAGAGGCGACAGGCACTACGCGCAGCGCTGGCTCAGCATTCCCGAAGGCCGTGAACTGCTCCGGAATCGTCTTTTCGAGATGAAGGAGACCTTCGGCGGCATGTTTCGCCGCGCATCCATGGCGTCAGTCGTTGCAAACGGATCAACGGACAAAGCCGGCTCGACAAGTCACCTCCGCCGCCCCCGGCGGAGGTGACTTGATGTTCGGCGTCTGCCGTCGTCAGGCGTCGGGAAAGCGAGTCTCCCGTTTAGCGATGGCGGCGCCGTTCATGCAAAGCTAATGTAGCATAGGCTTGGGACTTTAGTCCAATCTTGCGCTTGCAAAGGTCCTAGTTGACAACCGCAACGGTCGGAGGTCGCTTCCGGGCGCCGCGTCTTTCGGCAATGTTGTTGCACTGCAACGTTGGGGTGGGGCGCGCCGGGCTCAGTCGTCGGAGATCAAAATGCACAGATCGGTCACGACCCGTTGTTGCCGGCTGGCGCTCAAATCGGCAGCGGCGCTGGCGTTGACGATTGCTCCCTACCAAATTGTCCTGGACGGCTCCGTTTCCGGCATCCAGACCGCCAGCGCATACGCCGGCAAAGGTGGCGGCGGCAACGGCGGCAATTCCGGCGGAGGCAATAGCGGGAACAGCGGCAATAGCGGCAACGGCAATGGGAATGGCAACAGCGGCAAATCAGGATCCAATCAGGGTAAGAGCGGGAGCCATGTCAATGCAAAGACCGGTGACAAGGTCGACGTGACCGGCAACAAGATCACGGTCCGGCACCCCGACGGCATAACGGAAAAGCTCGAGAACGGTCGTTTCAGCATGAAGGACGCGCTCGGTCGCACGATCATCGACCGCCAGGCTACCCCGGCCGATGCCAATCGTCTCAAGGCCTTGTGAAGCTGGCCAACAGGCAACGGTCAGCTTTGCACGTCACCTCCGCCGCCCCCCGGCGGAGGTGACCTCGTTTTTGGCCAGCGTCCCGGTTTTCGGCACCGCAATGGCTGCAGTCCCGAGGCGCGACGTGCTTTTGCGCAATCCGGGACGGGAAACCGCTGCGCATTTCTCCGTACCTGGCCTGGAGCAATTCTAGGAAAAGTGTGAAGCGGTTTTCCGTCTAGAATCGCGTCAAAACAAAGAATTAGAGCAGCTCGCCGTTTCCGTGAAACGGTGAAATGCTCTAAGAAGGCCTGTCGCGGTCGCGCAACTCACGCATCATCAAGGCCGCTTCGGTGCGGTTTCGCACATTGAGCTTCGACAGCACCCCGGTCATGTGATGCTTGACGGTCTTCTCCTGCAGCTCAAGCCGCAAGGCGACTTCCTTGTTGCTCAGCCCCTCCGCCACCAGCCGCAGGATTTCCGTCTGCCGATCGGTGAGCTGCCGCAGCCGTTCCGCAATGCCGTCGGTCGGCTGCTGGGACTGGAGATCCGAAAGCAGCCGGGCCGACAGCGTCGGCGACAGATAGCTTTCGCCGGCTGCAACATTGCGCAGGATGTCGGCGAGCCCGCGCGACCCGACGCCTTTGAGGACATAGCCATTCACCCCTGCGTTCAGCGCCTTTGTCACATCGGCATTGGCCTCCGAAACGGTCAGCATGACGATCTTCTGGGCGGGATGGCTGGCCAGGATGCTTGCGACCGCGGTCAGCCCGCCGCCCGGCATGGAGATGTCGAGCAGCAAGATGTCGGGCCGCACCGTTGTGGCGAGGCGTTCGGCATCCTGCGCCGTGGCGCCCTCGCCAACCATCTCGAAGCCCCCGATCTCCGACAGGCTGCGCGTCACACCTTCGCGAAAGAGGGGATGATCGTCGACAATGGCGATGCGGATGGTACCAGTCATGCTTGCTCCTCGACCGACAGACGGATTACCAAACGCGTACCTTGCGGCCCGGTCAAGGTTTCGAACTGTCCGCCAATGCTTTCGACCCGCTCCCTGAGGCCGGCGAGGCCGAGACCCTCGACCCGTGCCGCCGGATCGAAACCCGGCCCGCCGTCCGACACTTCGACAAAAAGCCTGCCACCTTTCATCCCGGCGCTCACCGCCTGATCCTTGCCTAGCCCGTGGCGATAGGCGTTGTTCAGCCCTTCCTGAACGAAACGATAGATGCTGATCTTCTCGGAAGCGCCGGGTTCCGGCAACTGTCCGGCCAGCGTCAGCGTCACCGACGTTCCCGTCCTCTGCTCGTGTTCCTTGACGGCCAGCCGCAGAATGTCGTTTGCGGCAGCCGTCTCGATCTGCGGAAGGACAAGGCCGGTGCAGATGCCGCGTATTTCGCGCATCGCATCCTCCAGTGTCTTGCGGATCATCGCGACCTCGGTCGAACGGCTTACGCCCGAATGGCCATCGCTGGAAAATATCGGGCTGTCCATGCGCAGCGCCGCCAGGGCCACGAGTTGGGCCGGGCCGTCATGGAGGTCGGCGCCGATGCGGCGCAGATATCTTTCGTTGAGCGCGGTGGCGCGGCGAGAGGCCCGTTGCACGCGCAGTCGCAAGGCACTGTTTTGCGCCACCAGATCCTGCAGCTCCGACACCTGGCGGCGCAGCGCCCCACGCTGGTCGTCGATGGTGCGGCTGCCGCGCAGGACGATGCCCGACAGGAGCAGGAATGCCGCCAGGGTCGCGCCGGCCACGATCAGCCAGCTCGACCACAGAGCGGACGCCAGGGTGGCCTGGAAATCGTCGGCGATCTCATAGAACTCGGTGACCGCCACCACCTCGCCCGACCAGGGCTCGCGCACGGGATTGTAGATCTCCAGCAAGGGCAAGCGGGTAGCCTTCTCCTCGCGTTCATCATCATCGAATGTATTGAATTCAGCGACGACGTTGCCTTCGAAGGCGGAACGCAGATTGTCGCTCGGACCGAAGCGGCGGCCGATCAGGGCCGTCTCCTTGGCGTAGAGAACCGTCCCGTCGCGGCGCCAGAGCACGAACGATTCGAGGCGCTTGCCAAGCGCGCCCTGGCCAAGCGTCTCGTCCAGCGCCTGCTTGACGGACTCGCTGAGCTCCTGCTCCTTGCGCAAGTCGGGAAGCAGCGGCGCAATCACGCTGTCGACATAGAGCGCCGTCGTGGCGGCCGAATTGCGGATGACGCCGTCCCTGATCTGCGCCGTCACCCAGGTGCCGACCACCAACATGACGGCCAGCAGGCCAAAGCCGCCGGCAATGACGAATTGCAGGGCAAGGGAAAGCTCGCTCCAGCGCCGCACCAGGTTTTGAAAACTGCGAATCATGAGCCCCTGACCGCCCTTCGAACCGACAGATTGGGCGATGGTAGTACTTTGAGCTTCCGGCTTGCCATTGCCAAGAGCTTCGTTTGGTCGAGGTCGCTTGACGTCCCGGCGCGCTTGGGAAACAACGTCCGCGACACACGCGGCGGGAGCCGCTTCGAGAGGGGACGGAGCGTTGAGTTTTTCAGGATTGCTGCAGCTCGGCTTTTCGACGGTCATTTTCCTGCTGGCGGCGACAGCCGCCAAGCAATGGGGCTTGGCGCCGAGCCTTGGCAAGATCGCGCTGACGCTGGCACTCTATTCGCTGGGCAATCTGATCATGCTGCGGCTGATCCGCGAATTCGGCATGTCGGTGTCGTTCAGCCTTTCCGCCGTCATCCAGCTGGTCTCGGTGAACGTCGTGGCACTGGTCTTCTTCGGCGAGCGCGTCAATGCGCTGCAGGCGACCGGGATCATGCTGGCGATCGCAGCGGTGGCGCTGATCACGCTCGGACCCTATCTGCAAGGCCGGCTGTAACGGGCGAATTGCCGATGAAGAACGCCGCGAACGCTTTGCTCAACCGGGTTGAATTCCCGGTGCTGCTGGCCGGCCTGGTCATCGCCGCCGGCCTGTGGGGATTCGAGGAGCTGATGGAGATGGCGCGCGCCACCACGCCGCACGCCTTCGATACCGAAATCCTGCTCGCCTTCCGCCAGGCGGGCCGCCCTGACAGCCCGGTCGGCCCGCTGTGGCTGCAAGGGGCGATGCGCGACATCACCAGCCTCGGCAGCGGCAGCGTGCTGGTGCTGATCGTGACGGCGGTCATCGTGTATCTCCTGCTTATCCGCAGGCCGGCGACCGCCCTTTTCATCTTCGTGGCGGTGGCCGGGGGGCAGGTATTGTCGAGCCTGCTGAAAGCCGGCATCGACCGGCCGCGCCCCGAACTCGTCTCGCATCTCGTCAACGAAACGACGCTGTCTTTTCCGAGCGGCCACGCCATGCTGTCGGCGGTGACCTATCTGACGCTCGGCGCGCTGGCGGCACGCTTCCTGCCCGGTCGAACGACGAAGATCTATGTGCTGTCGCTGGCGGTGCTGACGACGCTGCTGGTTGGCATCAGCCGCATCTATCTTGGCGTCCACTGGCCATCGGACGTGCTTGCCGGCTGGTGCGCGGGCTTCGTCTGGGCGATGCTTTGCTGGCTCGCTGCCCGGGCGTGGCAGCGATGGCGTGGGCAGCACCCGGACGGCGAGACTGGAGACTAGATCAGCCGGTTGATCAGCCCATGCCCGCAGCCGGCCGACAGCAAGGCCGCCCAGGTCATGAAGGTCTTGAGGATGCTCAACCGCGTTACCCCCTGCCCAGATGGACACCCTAGCGCGCAATCCCGGGAAGTATCTGAAAATGATCGGTCACGCCCGCCCCATTAGGTCTCAGAGGTTCATACTAATGCTTGAAACATCACTATGATGGTATTACACCTTACTCCTGCAGACTCAGACGGGGATTGTGGCCGATGATCACTGCCGCGCAGATGCGCGCCGCAAGGGCGCTGGCCGGCATCGATCAGAAGACGCTCGCCGAGCGCGCCGGCGTTTCGCTTCCGACCATCCAGCGCATGGAGGCGAGCGATGGCGTGGTCAGGGGCGTGGTCGACACGCTGATGAAGGTCATCCAGGCTCTCGACGAGGCCGGGGTGGAGCTGATCGGCGAGAACCAGACCAGCGAGCGCGGCGGCCGGGGCGTGCGCCTCAAGCCTGCCGTGCCGCGGGGTCCCAAGGCTGAGCCGGCATAAAGTCGCGACGGCGACCGCCGACAGCCCTGCCGACGATCCCGCCGCCTTTCAGGGTGCGAAAGGCAGTCCATGGATCAGACGCAGCGGGCAGTGCATGAACCGGCCCACAGGTCGGTAAAGCCGACATTTTCCGAATTGTTCACACCGAAGCTGGTGACGGTCTGGCGCGAGGGCTACACGTTCGCCGACTTCAAGGCGGACGCCATTGCCGGGCTGACGGTCGCCATCGTCGCGCTGCCCTTGTCGATGGCGATCGCGATCGCTTCGGGGGTCGCTCCCGAGCGCGGCCTCTACACCTCGATCGTCGGCGGCTTCATCATTTCTGCGCTCGGCGGCAGCCGCTTCCAGATCGGCGGTCCGGCCGGCGCCTTCATTGTGCTGGTGGCAGCGACGGTTGCCCGCGTCGGCATCGATGGGCTGCTTTTGGCAACGATGATGGCAGGGGTCTTCCTGCTCGCCATCGGCTATCTTCGTCTCGGCACCTACATCAAATTCATTCCCTATCCGGTGACGGTCGGCTTCACCGCCGGCATCGCCGTCATCATCTTTTCCGGGCAGATCGTCGAACTGTTCGGGCTGAGGCTTGCCGGCAAGGAGCCCGGACCGCTGGTGTCCAAGTTGATGGCGGTCGCCGAGGCGGCCGGCACCATCAACCCGGCGGCGACCTTGGTGGCGGTGTTGACCATCGTCACCATCGCCGGCCTGAAGCGCTGGCGGCCGACATGGCCCGCAATGCTCATCGCCATCGGGCTGGCGTCTCTGGTCGTGGCGCTTCTTGCGCTGCCGGCGGAGACGATCGGCACCCGCTTTGGCGGTATCCCGCGCAGCCTGCAAATGCCCGCTCTGCCACCGGTCAGCCTGGACAGGATGATTGACGTGCTGCCGGATGCCATTGCCTTCGCCTTGCTGGGCGCCATCGAATCGCTGCTGTCGGCAGTGGTCGCCGACGGAATGACCGGCCGGCGGCATCGCTCCAACTGCGAACTGGTGGCGCAAGGCTTCGCCAACATCGCGTCCGCCCTGTTCGGCGGCATCTGTGCCACCGGCACCATCGCCCGCACGGCGACCAATGTGCGGGCCGGCGCCCACGGACCGGTTTCGGGCATCGTCCACGCCGCCATCCTGCTCGCTTTGATGCTGGTGGCGGCGCCGCTCGCCAGCTACATCCCGCTCGCCGCCCTTGCCGGCGTGCTGGCCGTCGTGTGCTGGAACATGTTCGAGAAACAGGCCTTCGCCACCTTGCTGCGTGCCTCGCGCGGCGATGCGCTGGTGCTGATGGTGACCTTCCTGATCGTCATCTTCCGCGATCTCACCGAAGGCATCGTCGTCGGCTTCGTGCTGGGGTCGATCCTGTTCATCGACCGCATGGCCAAGTCGATTGCGGTCGAGGCCGATCAGCCGCTGGTGCAGGAGGATGTCGCCGACAGCACCAACGCCTACGATGCCAGCGAGGCGACCGACGCCGACACCGTGGTCTACCGCATCTCCGGCGCTTTCTTCTTCGGCGCCGCGTCGACCGTCGGCACCGTGCTCGACCGCATCGCCGACCAGCGCAAAAACTTCATCCTCGATTGCTCGGCCGTACCGTTCTTCGATTCGACGGCGGCCAACGTCATCGAGGGCGCCGCCCACAAGGCGAAACGCGCCGGCGTCCGCTTCATCATATCAGGTGCCGCGCCGCAGATCCGGCGTATGCTGATCAACCACGGCGTCAAGCGCCCGCTGGTGACCTATGCCGCCTCGATCAAGGATGCGAGGGCGCAGCTGAAAGGGAAGCTGGAGGCAGAGTAGAAATCGGGATTTGCCGGTCGGCGGGCCACACAGGTGTCCGCCGGTTGAACGCAAACGTTTTGGCCCTGGGTTGACTCACGCACGGCGCGACGTGAACGGCCGCTTTGCGCCCTCGTTTCCGCCATTCAGACTATCGTTGCAGCTTCCCGAAAGCTGACGGTCTGCTAAGCCAGCACTAAGGCCTCGAATGGGGTGGTAGCAGGTTACGCCGCCGGTCAGCCCGCTGCCCAACGATAATAGTCGTGTTGATGTCAATGCGAGCCCCAAATATCATGCAAGTACTCCTGGGCTATCCGCCCGGGTGGTCGTGCCACCGTGCGCGGCGATGAACATGGCGACGGCCGACCGGCAATAGGATTCGATTTCGTTGTCGTCCTCTGCTCTCGCCTCATCGAAGCGTGCGATAATCAGGAGATCGGATCCTTTGATAAGCGCGGCAAACAGGCGGGCGGACCGGAGAGGATCGGTCACGTTCAGAACCGCCTTCGCGTGCAACTGACGCAACAGGGCCTCGATTTGGGCGATGACATGGGCGGGGCCGGCTTCGTAATGGAGCTTGCTTAACGACTTCTGATTCGTCTTGTCGGCCATGATCATGGCTTCGACACTGCGGACGTCCGGGTTCAACAGCGTGCGAAGCAGGGATGATCCCACCGCCATGAGCTGATCTTCGGCCGAACCGTCGACGCCTTCAAGAAGGGCAGGTGGTGCAAACAACTGATGGCAGCCGGACGCGATGGCCGCGCTGAACAGCGCCTCCTTGTTCTCGAAGTGCCGATAGATGCTGAGCTTGGATATCTTCGCCCGCTGGGCGACCTTGTCCAATGTCGTCCCTTGAAAACCCAATTCGACAAAGAGTTCGGACGCAGCGTCGAGTATCGTTTGGCCAAGCGCCTCGTTGGCGGGCCGGCCGCGGCGGCCCTGGCTATTTTCGGTCACGGCAATTACAGTCCTTGACAGTATCTTAATTGTTGAATTACGATACCACGCAGTTTCAGAAATATGCAAGCCAGGCCAAGCCAACCTCTCATCCACACACGGAGCCCATCACCATGGATGACGTCATCATCATCGGCGGCAGCTTTGCCGGTCTCGCCGCCGCCCTGCAGCTCGGACGTGCCCGTCGCAAGGTCACCGTTCTCGATACCGGCCTGCCGCGCAACCGCTTCGCCGGCCATTCGCATGGTCTGCTCGGCCACGATCACAAGCCACCGCTGGACATCCTGGCCGAAGCGCGGCAGCAACTGGCGCGCTATCCCACGATCAGGCTGGTCAATGCCCGGGCCGACAGCATCTCCGGCGCCATCGACGATTTCTCCGTCCTCACTGGCGACGGCGAAAGCCTCGGCGCGCGCCGCCTGATCCTGAGTTATGGCGTCGTCGACCAGATGCCTGATGTTCCGGGCTTTGCCGAAAGCTGGGGCACATCCATCGTGCCCTGCCCCTATTGCGACGGCTTTGAAGTCGCTGGCCAGCATTGGGGCCTCGTCTGGTCCGGCCCGCCGTCGCACAATTATGTCAGGCTGTACCACGACTGGACCGAAACATTGACGGTCTTCGCCGATGGTCACGACATTTCACCCGATGTTCGGGCCGATCTGGCGCGCCGCAACATACCTGTCGTTGATGGCCGGATCGCCGAAATCGCCCATCACCGGGGCCATATCACCACCGTTAATCTCGAGAGCGGCCGCTATGCCGCGGTCGACATCCTGTTCGCGCATCCGCGCAACAAGCCGTCCGCAAGCCTGCATGAATTAGTGGGCCTCGCCACGGTCAATACGCCCCTCGGCATCGCCATCAAGGTCGATGAGCGCCGCGAAACCAGCACAGCCGGCATCTATGCTGCCGGCGATCTTGCGAACCCGGCCATGGCCTCGGTCACCACGGCAATATCGCAAGGCGCGACGGCGGGTATCTCCGCCCAGCAGTCGATGCTGGTTTGAGAACACAGATTCCCCTCTCCCGCACCGGCCTCCCTACGTCGTCGCCACCGTCGGCTGCCCGACAATACCAGCCAGTCTGCTGCCGGCCCCAATTGAGCCGTGGGTACGCCCGCAACCCGATGTCCGCTTTCGATGCCTCTCCACTAGAAGCTGACGGACTGCTACCGGCCCAAAGGCGACATCAAAATATCTGCTCGGCAATGTCCGCTATTGGCGCTTGGCGGGCCGATCCGGGCGACGTCGTTTACTAGCCACAATAAGAGTTCGAGTTGGCGATCCTCGCCGATGAACGACAGTCCATCGGCTGTTGGCGAACGTCTCGGAGATCGGCCCCTGAGGCACCGATCATGGCTCTCAGTCGAGCTTCAGCGCAGCCACTTCGCCCTCGTTCATCAACGGCACATAGAGGATCGACTTGCCGTCGGTACCGATGTCGGCGCTGCCCGGTTTGAAGTGCGCCAACGCTTCCGGCGCGCCGCCGGCTTGATAGCGGTAGAGCGTGCCGGTCATGTAGGCGGTGGCGTAGATGGTGTCGCCGATGGCGATGACGCCATCGAGATCGGCGAATTTCTGCGCGCCCGGCAAGGGCGAAACCACCTTGCTGGCGATGTCGACCGACAGCAGCCCACCCGGCTCCGCCGTGCTGAAGTCGGACTTGATGTCCTTGCCCCAGGAGGCGACGATCAGCCTGTCGCCATCGGCGAAGACGCCGTTGGGCGAAGCCAGCATCGCATCCCTAGCGAACAGTTCTGGTTGTTCGCCGTCGATGCGATAGATCGTGTCGGCCAGCATGTCCGTGACATAGACGTTGCCTGATTGGTCCGATGTTATGTCGTTCAGGAAAACAGCGTTCGGCACCGTGATGCTGGCGACGAGCTTGCCGCTGGCGAGGTCGACGACGCGAACCTTGGTGATGTCGGCGACATAGAGCTTGCCGCCCGCTATCGCCATACCCTTGGGCGCGTCCATGCCGTCGGTCCAGTGCCGGGTGACCGTCCTGCCGTCCACGGACAGCACGCTGAGATAGCCGTTGCCGTCGGCGTCGCCGGGATTGCCGACGATATTGGAAACGATAAGGCGATTGTTGGCTCCGTCGAACAGTGCCGATTCCGGTTGTTCGAGGCCGGTGGCGCGCCAGAGTTCTCCAGCCTCGGCGGCAGGCGCGGCTGCGATGCCGATGACGGCGAGAAAGGCTGATGTGACGAGGGTGTTCATGGCTGCTCTCCTGTGATGACGGCGGAGAGCTATGATTTTCGATACTTTCCGGAAAGGCCGATAACCGCTAGTATCGAAAGTCGATACGAAACCCACGGCAAGAGGTGCATTCCATGAACGGCCTTATCTTCGACGCGTTGAAGCGGACGCTGAAGGCGAAGGGCGTCACCTATCGCGAGCTTGCCGAACGCATGGGGGTTTCCGAGCCGACGGTGAAGCGCATCTTCCACGAGCGCAACTGCAAGCTCGACCGGCTGGTGGAGATCTGCGCTGCCGCCGGTGTCGAGCTGGAGAACGTGCTCGGCTCGATGAACCGGGGGCCAGGGCCGGTCAACCACATCGCGCCGGAGATCGAACGCAGGCTCGCCGGCCGGCCGGCACTGCTGTTCATTTTCGTCATGCTGTCGGAAAAATTCACGCCCGAGGGCATCATGCGCTCGCAAGGCCTGAGCGAAGCCTCGATGTTCCTCTATCTGCGCGATCTCGAGGAGCTCGGCCTGATCGCGCTCGGCCGCGGGCTCACGGCGAGATTGCTTGTCGAGACGCCGATCCAGTGGAATTTCGAAGGGCCGCTGCGGCCGCTGTTCGAGATGACCAACAAGAACTTCATCGGCTGGGCGATCACCCATATCGACAAGGAAGCGACCTTCGTCAGCTTTAGCAGGCGGATGCGGCCGGAGACGGCGGAGATGGTGCGACGCGAGGCGCAGGACCTCGCCGATCGCGCCAAACTGCTGGCCCATCACGACCAGCACACGACGCCGGAAGACGGGCTGGTCGGCTACAAATGGACGTTTGCCTTTGGCGCGACGCCATTCCCGGCGATCATGCCGATCGGGCCGCACGCGCGAGATGCCGGTGCGAGAGCAACCGACCCGGCCGCCAAGACACGGCGGCCGCTGCCGGCCTGATCGGCCAATCGTCTCAGCATGATTGCATCTGGCGGCTGAGCTTGCCGCGCACGGCCCTGGCGGTGCCGATGGCCACCATTTTCGCCGCTGTCTTGCCGCCTGGGCCTGCCATGCGGCCGGCGATGCCGACCGCGCCATTGACCGCGCCCATCATCTTCATCTGCCCGGCCGTCTCGTTCATGCTGGCCCTGCAGTCCTGCATTTTCCTGGTCGCCTCGACTGCAGCCAGGGCCTCGCCAAGGCCCTCCGGCGAGTCCGGGCCGGCCGCCAGCTCCGCCAATTGCGCATGCTGCTCTGGCGTGATCGGCGGGCTGGCGGCCGTCTGGCTGCAGCTGGACGCCAGCAGGCAGATAAGCATCGCGATCGGGCTGCCCCGCCTGACACGTGCCGTGGTTGGAAAAATGCCGCGATGTTCGGCCTCGAGGCTCCCGCTCGGAGTTGCTTTTCCCGCCACCCGTTTCCTGTTGCCCAACATCCTATCGCCCCATCGCCGGGCCGAGGATGAGGCTGCGGATTTTTGGCGTCAGCGGCCTGACGACATCGGCGAAGGGGCCGCCCTCGGCCCGCAAAGCCATCAACCCTTCGACCTCTTCGTTGATGGCGTCGATGGTCTCTGTCTTCTGCGCGTCGGTCAGCTCCTTCATGCCGGATATGGCATTCCTGAGCTTGGCGAAAATGGCATCGAGTTCTGCGACCGGCATCGTCGCCAGGAACCCGCGCATGGTCTCGCCAAGCGCGATCTTCCAGCTGTCGGCGGTGAAACCGGCTGTGTCGATCAAGCCCTTGTCCGCGGCATCGCGCTCGTACCAGTCGGCGGCGATCTCCTCGTCATAGGCGAACTGACCGAATTCGGGTTGCAAGGCCTCGATCAGGCCGACGACCGCCGACGCATCCCGCGCTGTCAGCGCCAAGGCCTGCGGGCTGTCGAAGATCATGCCGGCAAGTGCGAGCGCGCCGGCCAGCCGGCGCATGGCTGCGAAACGCCGCTCAGCCATAACAATCCTCCGCAATGCCGGCCCGGGCACTGCTCGTCGCCTGGGACTGCAGAACCGAGCCGCCGATCGAGGCGGCCTGGCCGGCAATGACCCCACCATTGCCAGCCAGACCGCCAAGACCCCCCGCCATCGACAGGACACCGCCGAGCAGAGCCGCATTGGTCTGCGCCTTCGCCGCCTTCTTGGCGGCATCGGCGCAGGCCGTTTCCGTCGTCGGTTCGTTCTGGGCCTTCTTGCTGCCGGCCGCGCTCGCGATCGATGCCGGGTTGTTGTCGGCCTGGCCCGTTTGGCAGCCCGCCAGGGCAAGGGTCAGGGCCAGGAAAATGATCCTTTTCATGGTGCTGCTCATCATCGGGCAGCGCGCGGCGGCAGCTTGGCCTCGCGATGATCGGTCACCGCGTTGCCCAAGGCGATCGACAGCAGATAGACGCGCGGATTGAAGCCCGCCGCGGCCAGTGCCGACAGCGTCTTGAACAATTGCAAATGAAACATCGTGCCCCCTTGGATTGCCGCCAATGCGGTTCCGGTTTTGGAATCGCGCCGCAAACTAGGGGCATCGAAGGGGGTCAGCTTGGACAGAACGGCACTGAAAGCGGCCAAAACGGCCCGGGATTGACGTTTTGCAGGCCGCGGCGCATATGACCGCGCTCTTGGGCATGGGGGTGTCGATGACTGCGACGATGGGGCCGTCAGCTTCGTTCAGGCTGGCGACGGAGATGTTTCCGGAGCGGGATCGCGTCGAGATTACGCGCGAGGTTTACGGCCGCACCGTTCTGAGGGTGGACCTCGATCCGCTGGCGCCGGCGCAGATCGACATGCGGGTGCGCGCGTTGCCGGGCCTCGGCATCGCCACCGGCAGCTCATCGGAATTCCGGGTGCATCATACGTCGTCGCTGATCGACAACGACGACTTCGTTCTTCTGGCGGCCCTCGACGGGGGCAGTGTGATGAAGCATCGCGGCCGCGAGGAGGCGGTCGGCAACGGCCAGGCGCTCATGATGAGCGGTGAAGAGGTTGGCCTCAACCTGATCGGCGCCGGCGGGTTCCGCTTCGTCAATCTCAGTTTTTCGCGCAAGCAGCTTTCGCCTCTGATCGGCGATCCGGCCGCGGTCCTTATGCGGCCCTTGCCGACCCAGAGCGGGGCGATGCGGCTGTTGCTCGACTATATCAGCTCGATCCAGGAGGTCGGAGACGAGTTGACCGCGGAGGCCTGCCACCTTGCGGCGACGCATGTCTTCGACCTTGCCGCACTCGCCATGGGCGCGACCAGGGATGCGGCCCAGATCGCACGCGGCCGTGGCGTCAGCGTTGCCCGCTTGCGCGCCATCAAGGCCGATATCGTCGCGCATGGTGGCCATGTCGACCTGTCGGCGCAGGACGTCGCCGCCCGCCACGGACTGTCGGCCCGCTACGTCCGCAAGCTGTTCGAGAGCGATGGCACATCCTTGATTGATTTCATGATGAACCAGCGGCTGGCGCGCGCCCATCGCATGCTCGGCGATCCACGCCATGCCGGACGCAGCATCACCGCGATCGCCTACGAGGCCGGCTTCAACGACCTTTCCTATTTCAACCGGGCGTTCCGTCGCCGTTATGACGCTACACCCTCGGACGTGCGGGCCGCGGCTTGCAAGCACTGACGCCCGGCCGCCGGCCAGCGCTCCCGTGCACGCGGCTGGACTCATTTGATCGCGTTTATTCGGCGGCCTTCGCCCCGGGATCGGCAACCTTGTCATCCCAGGTCACCGCCCGGTAGTCGAAACCATATTCCAGCGTCGGCTTGACGATGCGGAAATAGGGCGACAGGTCGAAATCGCGCGGCGTGTAGAGCGAGTGGTGGCGGATGTGCAGGATCTCCTTGCGCGAGTAATTCGACTGCGCCGAGGCGCGGCCGGGCGCACGGGTGATCTCGGGCAGGATCGGATAGCGGATCTGGCCATAGGCCTCGGCGATCAGCGTAGAGCAGATCGCCCGTGTCGGGTCGCCGGAGCCGAAGGCCAGCATGCGGCGCCGCCAGCGCACCGGCACCGGCGGTGTCGGGAAGAAAAAACGCAGCATGTCGAAAATGTTCTTGAGGTCGTATTTCAGGCCGAGCCTGCCGATCATGAACGCGACGACCTTGTCGCGATCCTCCGGCGCCAGCCCGCTCGCCCGGCAGATGCGGGTGTTGTAGGTGCGGTAGCGCGACAATGGCACGGCGACGCAGCCTTCGCCGATCGTGACCTCGATCAGGCGCCGCCGTTCCGTTCCGTCTTCCGGTTCGGCCAGCGCATCGCCGACATAGAAGGCCGCATGCGACCAGGTCGACTGGGTCAGGTATTTGATCGCCGCCGAGATCTTCTGGTTGCCCTCGATCAGCAGGATGTCGCCGGGCTCAAGCGTGCGGCGCAGCGTTTCGGCATCGGACGGTGTGTAGGGCTCGTAGCCGGACGATTCTTCCTGCAGCCGGCCGGCAAGCCAGCGGCCAAGTCGATCCAGAAGCGTGTCGCCGGGCTCGGTCATGCTCCATGGCGATTAGCATGGGCGGGTAATGAGGGCTAGCGCACGGGTGGAGCGACAGGGTTGCTGATAGGGCGCAGGCCCTCATCCGGCGCGCTTCGCGGCCACCGTCTCCCCGCTGAAGGCAGAGGAATGAAGCCGGTGAACGCGCGCTTTTCCTCTCCCCGTCGATCGGGGAGAGCGACTATCTGGGGTGTCAAGTTGCAATTACGAACTCGTTGCGCGCATCGCGTGCTTTTGCATTGAGGATGACCAGGA